>NZ_JBIRBA010000005.1:0-397353 GCF_044326345.1 Actinomadura sp. 9N215
CCGCCCCGCCGAACGTCCAGGTGTGGCTCGGCTCGCAGTGGTTCACGGTCGTCGGGATCCTGAACCCGAACCGGCTCGCGCCCGAGCTGGACTCCGCCGCCCTCGTCGGCTGGGACGCCGCCGCGGCCCGCCTCGGCTTCGACGGCCACCCGACCACCGTCTACACGCGGGCCCGCAAGGACGCCGTCGAGAAGGTGCAGGGCCTCCTCGCCGCGACCGCCAACCCGCAGGCGCCGAACGAGGTCGAGGTCAGCCGCCCGTCGGACGCGCTCGCCGCGCAGAACGCCACCGACCGGGCGTTCACCGGCCTGCTCCTCGGCCTCGGCGGCGTCGCGCTGCTGGTCGGCGGCGTCGGCGTCGCCAACACGATGGTGATCTCGGTCCTGGAGCGCCGCGCCGAGATCGGGCTGCGCCGCTCGCTCGGCGCGACCCGCGGCCAGATCAGGCTCCAGTTCCTCACCGAGTCGCAGCTGCTCGCCGCGCTCGGCGGCGCCGGCGGGGTCGCGCTCGGCATCGCCGTCACCGCGGTCTTCGCCGTGACGCAGGGCTGGCCGACGGTCGTCCCCGCCTGGGCCATGGCCGGCGGGATCCTCGCCACCCTGCTCATCGGCGGCGTCGCCGGCCTCTACCCCGCGATCAGGGCCGCCCGCCTCCCCCCGACCGAGGCGCTCGCCGCGCCGTGAGCGCGTATGCGAACATATGTTCGTGTCGAGCGCCGCCACCATCCTGCATGCCGACCTGGACGCGTTCTACGCGTCGGTCGAGCAGCGCGACGATCCCGGCCTGCGGGGGCGGCCGGTGATCGTCGGGGGCGGGGTGGTGCTGGCGGCCAGCTACGAGGCGAAGGCGTACGGGGTGCGGACGGCGATGGGCGGCGGGCAGGCGCGGCGGCTCTGCCCGCGCGCGGTCGTCGTCCCGCCCCGCATGAACGCCTACAGCGCGGCGAGCAAGGCCGTGTTCGCGGTCTTCCGGGCCACGACGCCGCTGGTGGAGGGCCTGTCGATCGACGAGGCGTTCCTCGACGTGGACGGCCTGCGCCGCCCCCCGGTGGACGTCGCCGTGCGGCTCCGCCGGGAGATCGCCGAGGAGGTCGGGCTGCCGATCACGGTCGGGGTCGCGCGCACCAAGTTCCTCGCCAAGGTCGCCAGCGGGGTCGCCAAGCCCGACGGGCTCCTGGTCGTCCCGCCGGACGGCGAGCTGGAGTTCCTGCGCCCGCTGCCCGTGCGGCGGCTGTGGGGGGTCGGGCGGGCCACCGCCGAGAAGCTCGCCCGCTTCGGCGTCACGACCGTCGGCGACGTCGCCGACATGCCGGAGTCCACGCTGGTGACACTGCTCGGCCCGGGCGCGGGCCGCCACCTGCACGCCCTGGCCCACAACCGCGACCCGCGTCCGGTGCGGACGGGGGTGCGGCGCCGGTCGATGGGCTCGCAGCGGGCGCTCGGCCGCCGCCGTCGCTCGCCCGAGGAGCTGGACGTCATGCTCGTCGGGCTCGTCGACCGGCTCGGCGGGCGGCTGCGCAAGGCCCGCCGGGTCTGCCGGACGGTCACGCTCCGCCTCCGCTTCGACGACTTCGCCCGCGCCACGCGGTCGCACACGCTGCCGCAGGCCACCGCCGACACCGACCGGCTCCTGGAGACGGCCAGGGAGCTCCTCACGGCCGCCGCGCCGATGATCGAGAGCAGGGGGCTGACGCTGATCGGCGTCTCGCTCGGCAACCTCCACGACGACCGGGCCGTCCAGCTCGCGCTGCCGTTCGACCAGGCCATGCAGGTGGACGGCGCCGTCGACGGCGTCCGGGCGCGGTTCGGGTCGTCCGCGATCACCCGCGCGGTCCTGCTGGGCCGCGACCAGGGCATGTCGGTCCCGATGCTTCCGGACTGAGCGGCCCGCCCGACGGTCAGGACGGCTCGGCCGGCCCCGCTAGGAGGGCTCTGCGGCGCCCGTGTTGTCGACGATCCCGAGGCCGTCGGCGCCGACCTGCACAGCCGACTCGTCCAGCACCGAATCGTTGATCGGCTGGATGCGCCCGTCCAGGTCGAGGACCGGACTGGCCTCCTTGTACCAGGACTCGATGACCGCGTTGCCCCAGAAGTCGCGGCGGCGGTCGTCGTGCACGTTCCACCGGTACGTCTCGTGGTCGGGGTCGCCGGTGTAGTAGTCGGACGTGTAGATCTCCACCCGGTGCCCGTCGGGGTCGCGGAGGTACACGTAGAAGGCGTTGGACACCCCGTGCCGCCCGGGGCCCCGCTCGATGTGGTGCTCCTTGCGCAGCGACCCGAAGATGTCGGCCGTGTGCAGGACCTGGTGGGACTCGTGCGTCGCCACCCCGAGATGGTGCAGGCGCGGCCCGGCGCCGCCCGTGAACGCGACGTCGTGGACGGTCTGCTTCCGGTACATCCACGCCGCGTACAGCTCGTGCTCGTCGCCCTCGATCGTCTCCGAGCAGCCGAACCCGAGCGACTTGTAGTGGTCGTAGGCGGCGGGGATGTCGGGCGTGCAGATGTTGAAGTGGTCGAGCCGCGCGATCTGCGCGCCGCGGTGCAGGTCGTAGCGCTGGATGAGGCGCTCGCCGCGGGCGATGTCGTGGAAGAACTCGACGGTGAAGCCGAGGGGGTCGATGGCGCGCACCGCGTCGCCGACGCCGTGGGTGCCCTCCCCGGCCGGGACGCGCCGGACGGGCCGCCCCAGCTCGGTGAAGAACTTCTCGGCCCGGTCGACGTCCTCGGGGGTGCGGACCCGGTAGGCGAGGTGGTCGAGCGCCGCGACCGGACCCGCGCGCAGCACCAGCGAATGGTGGGTCAGCTCGTCGGTGCCCCGCAGGTAGAGGGCGCCGGCGTCCTCGTGCTGGACGTGCAGCCCCAGCATGTCGACCCAGAACCAGCGGGCCGCGGCCAGGTCGGTGACGACCAGCTGCGCGTACGCGGAGCGGACGACGTCGGGAGGTGTGCTCATCAGTGCTCCTGAACGCCGAAGCGAGGCGTGTGCACCTCGCCGAGCATCACATGAACGATCTTGGACTCGGAGAAGAAGTCGATGCTGTGCGCGCCGCCCTCCCTGCCGACCCCCGAGTCCTTCATGCCGCCGAAGGGAGTGCGCAGGTCACGGACGTTGTGGGAGTTGACCCAGACCATACCCGAGGCGACTCCGTGCGCGATCCGGTGGCCGCGGCGAAGGTCGCTCGTCCACACGTAGGCGGCGAGGCCGTAGCGGGTGGCGTTGGCGAGTTCGAGCGCCTCGTCCTCGTCGTCGAACGGCGCGAGCGCCACGACCGGGCCGAAGATCTCCTCCTGGAAGATCCGGGCGTCGCGGGGGACGTCGGTGAACACGGCGGGCTGCAGGTAGTTGCCCTCGGGCAGGTGCGCGGGACGTACGCCGCCCGCGATCAGCTTGGCCTCCCGCTGCCCGATCTCCACGTATCCGAGGACGCGCGCGTAGTGCTCGGGGTGCACGAGCGCGCCGACCTCGGTGGCCGGGTCGGACGGCAGCCCGACCCTGACCCGCTCGGCCCGCTCGGCGATCCGCCGGGAGAACTCCTCGTAGACGGGCCGCTCCACCAGCACCCGGGACCCGGCCGTGCAGCGCTCGCCGTTCAGCGAGAACACGCCGAAGACGACCGAGTCGAGGGCCTCGTCGAGGTCGGCGTCGGCGAACACCACGACGGGCGACTTGCCGCCCAGCTCCATCGACAGCGCCTTCAGGCCGTCGGCGGAGCAGCGCATGATGTGCCGGCCGGTGTCGGTGGAGCCGGTGAACGACAGCACGGGCACGTCCGGGTGGTCGACCAGGGCCTGGCCGGCGACCTCGCCGATGCCGTGCACGATGTTGACGACCCCGGCGGGCACCCCGGCCTCGGTGAAGATCTCCGCCCACAGGGTCGCGGACAGCGGCGTCCACTCGGCGGGCTTCAGCACGAGGGTGCAGCCGGCCGCGATCGCCGGGGCGAGCTTCCAGCTCTCCAGCATGAACGGCGTGTTCCACGGCGTGATCAGCCCGGCGACGCCGGCGGGCGTCCGGACCACGTAGTTGAGCTGCTGGTCGCCGACGCGGTACGACTCCTCGCCGAGCGCGACGATCACGTCGGCGAAGTAGCGGAAGTTCTCGGCGGCGCGACGGGCCTGGCCGCGCGCCTGCGTGATCGGCAGCCCGGAGTCGAACGACTCGAACGCGGAGAGCCGGTCCTCGCGCGCCTCGACGGCGTCGGCGATCCGGCCCAGGATCGTGGCGCGCTCGCGGTTGCCGATGGCGGACCAGGCGGGGAACGCCGCGCGGGCCGCGGCGACGGCGCGGTCGACGTCGGCGGGACCGCCCGCGGCGGCGGTGGCGTAGGGGGCGTTGGAGACGGGGTCGAGGACGTCGAAGACCGCGCCGTCGGCGCTGTCGGCGAACTCGCCGCCGATCCAGTGCCGGATGCGCTCCGGGAGTCCGTCAGGGCGGGCGGGGGAGGAGGGGAGGGGCATCGTGCTCTCTTCCGGTTCGGTGTGGGACGGCGCTGGGCGCGGGTCTGGGCGCGTGGTCCGCGTCAGATCCCCGCGGTGAGGTCGCCGCCCTGGTCGAGCAGGGCGCGGATGCGCGCCTGGGCGTCGCCGGACGGCGCGGCGAGCGGCGGCCGGACGTGCCCGGACGGGATCCGGCCCTGCCGCTCCAGCACCCACTTGGCGGGCGCCGGGTTGGTCTCGACGAACAGCAGGTCCACGAGGGGATGCAGGCGGTAGTGCAGGTCACGGGCGGCGGCGTGGTCGCCGGCCGTCCACAGCTCGTACATCCGCGCGACGGCGGTGGGCGCGAGGTTCGTGACGGCGCTGATGAACCCCGCGCCGCCGAGGGCGAGCAGCGGGAGGCACAGCAGCTCGATCCCGGACCAGACGAGCAGTTCGGGCCCGCAGGCGTGCAGGACGCGCGAGAAGTGCTCGAAGTCCTTGGTCGTCTCCTTGATCCCGACGACGTTGCCGAAGTCGGCGTACAGCCGCCGGACGGTCTCCGGCGCGATGTCCACGGCCGTCCGGGACGGCACGTTGTAGATGACCAGCGGCAGGTCGGGGAACTCGCGCGCGACGGTCGCGTACCAGTCGTAGAGGGCGCCCTGCGTGGGCCGCGCGTAGTACGGGGTGATGATCAGGGCCGCGTCGGCGCCTGCCTCGCGGGCCGCGGCGGTGATCTCCAGGGTCTCGTCGAGCTTGGCGGACCCGGTGCCGGGCAGGAACGGGACGCGGTCGGCGACCTCGTCGGCGGCCGTCCGGATGGCGGCGATGCGCTCGGCCGGGGTCTGCGCGCTCGGCTCGCCGGTCGAGCCGCCCAGGGAGATCCCGTGCGAGCCGGACTCCAGCTGCCAGCGGATCAGGCCGCGCAGCGCGTCGTGGTCGACGGCCCCCCCGGCGGTGAACGGCGTGACGACGGGCGCGATGGACCCGCGGATCGTGGCCGGGTCGGTGCGGAACTTCAACGTCTGCTCCTCAGTGGTCTGAGCTGTGGTCTCAGCTGTGGTCGCGGCGCCAGGTCTCGTAGGCCTCGCGCCAGCGCGGCCCGAGGGGGTACAGGCCGTCGACGGTCTCGCCCTCGGCGACGCGCTCGGTGATGAAGCGCTCCTGCGCCTCCTGCTCGGCGGCGTCGGCGGCGAGGCCCTCGACGATGTCCGGGGGGATGACGACGACGCCGTCCGCGTCGCCGACGAGGACGTCCCCCGGCTGGACGAGCGCGCCGCCGCAGGCGATCGGCAGCCCGGTGTCCCAGGGGACGTGGCGGCGGCCGAGCACCGCCGGGTGCGCGCCCGCGTGGAAGACGGGCAGGTCCATTCCGGCGACGGTCGCGCTGTCGCGGAGCCCGCCGTCGGTGACGACCCCGGCGGCGCCGCGCCGCTGGGCGCGCAGGGCGAGGATGTCGCCGATCGTCCCGGACGAGGAGTCGCGGCGCGCGTCCATCACCAGCACCTGGCCGGGGCGCAGCTCCTCGATGGCGCGTTTCTGCGCGTTCATGCCGCCGCCGTACCGCTCGAAGAGATCCTCGCGGAGCGGCAGGTAGCGGAGCGTGTGCGCGGTGCCGACCATCTTCACGCCGTCGCCGCCCGCCGGGTGGACGCCGTCGATCGACATGTGCTGGAGGCCCCGCTTGCGCATCTGGGAGCTGAGTGTGGCGGTCGAGAGGCCGCGCAGCGCCTCGGCGACGGCCTCGTCCAGAGTGGGCTTCGCCACATAGGCGGAACCCCAGGCGTCGGCGCGGGTGGCGTCGTCCACGCGGGGCATCGCGCCCCAGCGGTCGAGCGGGCCCGCCTCCGTGATCGTGTTGGACAGCCGTCCGGTCGAATCGGAGCTCGTGGTCACCTCGACCTCGACGGTGTCGCCGGGTTGCGCCACCGAGGCGCCCGCCGGGGTGCCGGTGAGGATGACGTCACCGGCTTCGAGTGTGACCGACCGGGACAGGTCGGCGACCAGCGTCGCGAACGGGAACAGGAGTGTGTCGCTGGTGTCGTCCTGGACGATCTCGCCGTTCACCCAGGTGCGGACGCGCAGCGCCGCCGGGTCGAGGCCGCGGGCGTCGAGGAGCCGCGGGCCGATCGGGGTGAAGCCGTCCGCGCCCTTGGACCGCAGGTTGGAGCCGCGGTCGGCGTACTTCAGGTCGTGCACGCCCGCGTCGTTCGCGGCCGTCACCCAGCCGACGTGGTCCCACGCGTCCTCGGGGGCGACCCGGTGCGCGCGACGTCCGATGACCAGGGCGATCTCGCCCTCGAACGTCATGAGCTCGCAGCCGGACGGGCGGGCGAGGGGATCGCCGGTCCCGGCGAGGGAGGACGGCGGCTTGAGGAAGTACGAGGGCTCGGCGGGGATCCGCCCGCGCTCCCTGGCGCGGGACGGGAAGTTGAGGTGGACGGCGATGATCTTCGAGGGCCGGTCGCCCAGCGGGTGCGGCACTGCGAGCTCTCCTGTGACGGTACGGGAACGGACCCGGCAACGGGCCTGAGCAAATCGTATATGAAGTCATGCACGATGACGAGGGTGCAATGTGTCTTGCTTCTACCGTTCCAACCCGTGGGACGGCCGAGAGCCGGATGCGAAGTTCCCGTGCAGTATGATCGCAAATCGTATGCGAAATCCTCTAGGAGGTGCTTGACGGATGGTCGACCTCGCCGTTCGCACGTTCGCGTCCGCTAATCCGGTGGACGCGCCGCCCGTGCTGCTCGTGCACGGCTTCTGCTCGGACGGGGAGGCCGACTGGGTCGGGACCGGCGTCGCCGACGCCCTCGCCGCCGCCGGGCGGACGGTCTTCGTACCCGACCTGCCCGCCCACGGGCAGAGCCCGTCGCCCGCCGCCTCCGCGGAGGTCACCGCTCCGGCCATCGCCGCCGACCTCGTCGCCGTCATGGACCGCGCCGGGGTCTCCGCCTTCGACGCGGTCGGTTACTCGCTGGGTGCCAGGATCGCATGGGAGCTTCCCGCGGCCGCGCCCGGGCGGGTGGAACGCACCGTGCTGGGCGGGTTGAGCCCCGCCGAGCCGTTCACCTCCGTCGACGTCGACCAACTGCACCGCGCGGTCCGCGAGGGGACCGAGCCCGCCGACCCGTTCACCGGCATGATCGCCGGCATGGTGAGGTCGCACGGCGACCGCGCCGCAGGGCTCGCGCTCTGCGTCGAGGGGCTGCGCGCGACCCCCTTCGCCGGAGGCGCGTGGAACGCGAAGGTTCCTCCCGTCTTCGTCGTCGGAGACAATGATGAGCTGACACGAGGAATCGAGGGCCTCGCCGGAGAGATCGGCGAGGCGCGACTGGTCACCGTGCCGGGCGCCCACCACGAGGTGCTGGGAGGGGCGGACTTCCGCGCCGCCGTCCTGAGCGCGCTGTCACGGTGACAGTGCCGTTCCGGGGGTGCGGGGGGTCGTCCCCCCCGCAGGCGACGGGGCCGGCGAACACGACCGGGGGGTGCGGGCCGATGATGAGGAGAACCGGGTGAACTCCGCGAAGAAGCAGGACCAGACCAAGGAGAGCAAGGCCGAGTTCTGCTACGAGCTGCTGCGGTCGCGCATTCTGGAGGGCACCTACGTGCCCGGATACCGGCTGGTCATCAACCAGCTCGCCCAGGAGACCGGCGTCAGCACCATTCCGCTGCGCGAGGCGCTGCGCCGCCTGCAGTCCGACGGGCTCGTCGAGGTGGTGCGCAACGTCGGCGCCCGCGTCGCGGTCTTCGACGCCGAGCAGGTCGAGCACACGCTGCAGATCCTGGCGCGGCTCGAGGGCTACGCCACCGCCATCTCCGCGCCGTTCATGAAGTCCGGCGAGATCGGCCGCTCCCGCAAGATCAACGACCGCATGGTCGAGGCGCTGGAGGAGTTCGACCCCACCGCGTTCACCGCGCTCAACCGGGAGTTCCACTTCTCGATCTACGAGCACTGCCCGGACGCGCACCTGAAGGCCCTCTTGGAGGCCGAGTGGACGCGCCTCGACCACATGCGCCGCTCCACCTTCACCTACGTCCCCGGCCGCGCCCGCCGCTCGGTCGTCGAGCACGAGCGGATCCTGGAGCTCATCGCCAAGGACGCCGACCCCGCCGAGATCGAGCGCATCGCCTGCGCCCACAAGAACGCCACGGCAGACGCCCTCCACAGCGCCGTCCCCCATAAGTGAGCCGAACGCCGAACGCGCCGTCCCCCAACAGAGGACGGCGCGTTCGGCCATCTCCGATGCTCTGAGACCAGCCGGGGCCACGGGTCGTGCGGCCGGAGGCGCCCGGCGCCGGAGGTCGCACGACCCGACGGGCGGCGGGCCGTTTCACGAGACGCGCCAGCGGCTCGGGAAACGGTTCGCCGCCCGCAACGGGGGTTCCAGGGGGTCGCCCCCCTGGGAGATCAGGTCAATAGCTGGCCGCCGTCTACCTGGATGATCGCGCCGGTGATGTGGTTCGCCTGGTCGGAGGCCAGGAACAGGACCAGGGGGGCGATGTCGTCCGTGGTGGCGATCCTGCTCAGCGGGATGCGGGACTCCCAGGCCGCGCGGGCCTCGGCGTTCTCCATGAGGCCGGCCGTCATCGGGGTGTGGACCGGTCCAGGCGCGACGCCGTTGACGCGGATGCCGTGGCCCGCGAGCTCCAGGGCGGCGGTGCGGGTGAGGGCGTCCACGGCCGCCTTGGTGGCCTCGTAGTGGCCGAGGCCGGGGGTCGGCTGCCGGGCGCCGATCGAGCTGATGTTGACGATGCGGCCCTTGGTGCCGTGCTCGATCATCTGGTTCGCCACCGCCTGCGTGACGGTGAACGTGCCGCGCAGGTTGACGGCGACGACCATGTCGAAGACCTCCATCGGCAGGGACGTCAGCGGCCCGCCGCCCGCGACGAGGCCCGCGTTGTTCACCAGGATCTCGACCGGGCCGACGGTCTCGGCGACGTGCGCGACCCCGGCGGCGACCGCGTCCGGGTCGGTGATGTCCACGGTGACGGCGTGGCCGTTCACCTCCTTGGCGGCCTTTGCGGCGGCCTCGGCGTCCCGGTCGGCGATCACGACCCGGTCGCCGGCGGCGGCGAACGCGGCGGCCACCCCGCGGCCGATGCCGCTCGCGCCGCCGGTGACCAGGACGACGCGTCCCGTGCTCATCGGGCCTCCGCGATGATGATGCGCGGGCTGCCGGGCAGCGCGCGGGTCTCCACGGGCTCCCAGCCGGCGGCGGTCAGCCAGCCGCGGACCTCGGACTCGGGGTAGACGACCGTGCCGTCGATGACCAGGTACTCGCCGGCGTGGAGGGCGTCGATGACGCGCTGGTCCGGGTCGTCGTCGAGGAAGAAGTCGAGCAGGACGAGGGTCGCGCCGGGCGCGGCGGCGCGGCGGGCCTTCTCGATCAGGGTCCTGTTCTGCTCTACGTCGAAGCGGTGCACGACGTGCTCCAGCAGGACGCAGTCGAACCCGTCCGGGATCTCGCCCGTCAGCGGGTCGGACTCGACGACGTTGCTGCGGTCGGCGAGGCCGGCGTCGTCCAGGGCCTTGCGGGTGAACTCCAGGAAGTCGCCGGGCGCGACGAAGGTGCCGTGCGCCTTCTCGGCCGTGCGCAGCGCCTCGACGAGGAAGGCGCCGGACAGGCCGCCGAAGTCCAGGATGCGGGAGAAGGGGGTGAAGTCGAAGTTCTCCGCCAGCATCTTGGCGTGCAGCGCGTTGTAGGTCATCACGCCGGTCATGAACGTCTGCATCCGGTCGCCGGAGAAGTCGAGCGGCTGCGGCTCCGCGCTGGCCGTGGTGGCGCCGAAGCCGAGCCAGTGCGGGTAGCTGATCGCGTCGAGGAAGGCCAGGAAGGGGCGCAGGTCGACGCCGTCCTCGCCGCCCGCGAGGTACGCGGCGGTGGCGGGGGAGTTGGCGTAGCGGCCGTTCTCGCGGGTCAGCAGGCCGAGGCCGGACAGGGTGTCGGCGAGGATCCGGGCGGTGCGTTCCGGCAGCCCGGCCCGGCCGGCCAGCTCGGCCGCCGTCGCGGGGCCGTCCGCGAGCGCGGCGAACACGCCGGCCTCACTCGCCGCGAACAGCTGCTTGGCGGCCATGTAGCCGGTGGCGACGCCGAGGATGGACGAGGGGTCGGCGCCCGGGGAGGGATGCGACATCAAAATGTCTCCTTCGCGGTAAGAATATGCAGGATGCTATACGATCTAACATCGAGACGGCCAGGGGTCCGCCCGGGGCCGACCACCCCCTCATCGGAGGTCACGATGGAGTTCGCAGAACGGGTGCCCAGGCGGCGACTCGGCGTGCACGGCCCTGAGGTCCCGCTCCTGTCGCTCGGCTCCTGGAACACCTGGGACCGCATGGACCGCGAGGACGCGGCGGAGCTCGTCCGGCTCGCCGTCGACCGCGGCGTCGACATGTTCGACGTCGCCCACTACAACTTCGGCCCGCACTCCGAGAACGCCGTGACGGACGTCCTTTTCGGGCAGGCGGTCCGGGATGCCGGAATCGCCCGCGAAGACTACCTTCTGTGCGGGAAGCTCTGGCTGTGGGAATACCCGGCGTCGTCGTTCGCCGAGCAGCTGAAGGTGTCACTCGGGCGCATCGGCACCGACCGCGCGGACACGGCCGTGGTCGGCGACTTCATGGAGCGGCCCGACCTGCAGGCCGTGGTGACGGACGTGTCCGAGCTCGTCCGGGCCGGGCGGCTCAAGTCCTGGGGCGTGAACAACTGGTCGGCCTGCGACGTGCTGTTCGCCTGCCGCTTCGCCACCGCCGAGGGCCTGGTGCCGCCGACGTTCGCCCAGCTCAAGTACAACCTGGCCCGGCGCTCGGTGCCGGAGGGCGCGCTGTACGCCAAGCTGTTCGCCGAGGAGGGCCTCGCGCTGCAGGCGTCGGACGTGCTGGAGGGCGGCATCCTCGCCGGCAGGCTCGACCCCGAGCGCAAGATCGGCGCCGACCCCGGCGGCATCCGTGACCGGATCCGCGCCGCCCTTCCCGAGATCCGCCGCATCGCGGACGGCTTCGGCGCCACCCCGGCGCAGCTCGCCATCGCGTTCTGCCTGGCCCACCCGGCGGTCGCGAACGTCCTGGTCGGCGTCTCCAGGGCCGAGCAGCTCGAGAACAACCTGGCCGCGCTCGGCCTGTGCGCCCGGCACGGCGACGAGCTGCGCGACGCCGCGGCCGGGCTGTGGCTGGACGAGGGCGTGGTGGACCCCGCGGCCTCCTGGGGGACCGACGCGCCCACCGCGGTCCTCCGCGAGGACGCCGTCCCGTGCAGCTGACGGCCCGCTGATCCGGCGGGCCGCCGACCCGGCCCGCCCAGCGCGTCCAG
The DNA here is from genome assembly GCF_044326345.1 of Actinomadura sp. 9N215. Lineage (NCBI taxonomy): Bacteria > Bacillati > Actinomycetota > Actinomycetes > Streptosporangiales > Thermomonosporaceae > Actinomadura > Actinomadura sp. 9N215. Next base: position 11,732 of record NZ_JBIRBA010000005.1, read on the forward strand.
CCCGTCCAGGGCGTCGAGCCCGTCCAGGGCGTCCGGCCCGTCCGGGGCGTCCGGGCTCAGGGCGTTCAGGCCTCGTATACGATCTCGCCGTCCAAAACGGTCATCCGGACCGGCACCGACGGCAGCGCGTCCGGTTCGGCGCCGTACAGGTCGCCGTCGAGGACGCAGAGGTCGGCGACCTTGCCGGGCTCGATGGAGCCCTTGACGTCCTCCTCGCCGTCCTGCCACGCGGGCGTGATCGTGTAGGCGCGCAGCGCCTCGGCGAGCGCGAGCCGCTGCGCCTCCCCGCGGACGGAGCCGTCCAGGCCCCGGCGGGTCACGGCCGCCGCGACCCCGGCCCGCCAGTCCGGGGTGAGCACCGGGGAGTCCGAGCTGAGGCTCAGCCGGACGCCGGAGTCGAGCGCGTCGCGGGTCGGCCACGCGTCCCTGAGTGCGTCCTCGCCGAGCGCGTCCACGAGCATGGGCTCGGTCGCGACCGGGATCCCGGCCTGGGTGTTGAGCCCAATCCGGGCGGCGGACATGACGGTCAGCGTCCGCGGCGCGAGCAGGTCGCCGTGGATGATGTAGTGCCGGGCGTCGCGCTCGTCGCGGCGGAGCGCCGCCGCCAGCGCGTCGGCCACGACCCGGGTCGTGGCGTCGCCGGTGGCGTGCACGCCGATCTGGTGCCCGGCGTCGTGCGCCGCGTCGATCATCATGCGCAGCGCCTCCTCCCGCCTGGCGTCCGAGCGGCCGTCGACCAGCAGGGCGCCGTGGGTGCCGTCGGTGTAGGGACGGTCCGTCCACGCGGTGCGCATCGGCGGGATGCCGTCGGCGAAGATCTTCACGCCCGCGATCCGGAAGCGGCCGGGCACGCCCGCGGGCGGCTTGAAGTCGCGCAGGCCGTCGAGCAGGTCCTTGGCCGTGCTGCGTCCGTCCAGCTCCCCGAACAGCAGCAGCGCGGTGACCCGCGCCTTGAGCCGGCCCTGCGCGGCCAGCTCGGCGTAGTCGTGCAGGGCGGCGGAGCCGAAGCAGCCGGTGGCGCCGTCGTCCTCGCCCGGCCCGAGGCCCGGCTCGGTGTAGCTGGTGATCCCGAACGAGGCGAGCAGGTTGGCGGTGCGCAGGATGGCGCGGCGGCGGTCCTCGGCGGTCTCCAGCCGGGACGGTCCGGGCTGGCCAGGCTGGCCCGGCGGGGGCTCGTGGGAGTGGCCGGCGCCGGATCCGGCCAGCTGGTCCATGAGCAGATTGGGCCACATCGCCCCCAGCCACATACCGTGCAGGTGGGAGTCGTTGATGCCGGGCAGGACGGACCGTCCTTCCAGCCGGACGACCCGCGTGTCCGGCCCGGTCAGCGAGGCGATCTCCTCGGCCGCGCCCACGCGCGCGATACGGCCGCCGCGGACGGCGACCGCCTCGGCGACGCGGTCGCGCGCGTCGACCGTGTAGACCCTGCCACCGGTAAAGACAAGGTTCGCGAAGGAAACATCCTGCATATCGTGCTCCACCTCTGGACACCGTCGATGAGATGCAATTAACGTACACGGAATCAGATACGATTTTGGAGTGTCCGGCCCACGGGCACGGACACACCGGGCCTTCGGAGGTAAACGATGCCCCTGGATCCCGAGGCGCAGCGGATCATCGACCGCACCCCTGCCGAGGACCCGAACGCATCAGGACCGCTCGACGTCGTAGCCATGCGCGAGGGGTTCCGCCAGATGTGGGTCATGCCGGACGACCTGCCCGAGGTGGGCTCCGTCGCCGACACCAGGATCCCCGGCCCGGCCGGCGAGCTGCCCGTCCGCGTGTACACCCCCAAGGGCGCGGGCCCGTTCCCCACGTTCGTCTGGTACCACGGCGGCGGCTGGACCATCGGCGGCCTCGACGAGAACGAGTACTCGTGCCGCGCCGTCTGCGCCGCCGCCGACACGATCGTCCTCTCCGTCGACTACCGGCTCGCCCCCGAGAACCCCTTCCCGGCCGCGGCCGAGGACGCCTACGCGGCCGTCGCCTGGGTCGCCGAGCACGGTAAGGAGATCGGCGCCGATCCCTCCAGGATCGCCGTCGGCGGGGAGAGCGCGGGCGGCAACCTCGCCGCCGTCGCCGCTCTCAAGGCCCGCGACCTCGGCGGTCCCGAACTGGCCCTGCAGGTCCTCGTGTCGCCCGTCCTCGGCCACCCGGACGACGGCCGCCCCTCCTACGCCGAGTTCGCCGAAGGCTACTTCCTCTCCAAGTCGAGCATGGACTGGTTCTTCACCACCTACCCGGCCGATCCTAGCGATCTTGACGATCCGTATCTGCTGCCCCTGCGCTCCGACGACCTGAAGGGCCTCGCGCCCGCGCTGGTCCTGGAGGCGGAGTGCGACGTGCTCCGCGACGAGGGCGAGGAGTACGCGGCCCGGCTCAAGGAGGCGGGCGTGGAGACCGAGCTCGTCCGCTACGACGGCATCATCCACGCGTTCTTCGGCCCGCTCGCCACCGAGCTGACGGCCGCCAAGGAAGCCCAGGCCAAGGCCGCCGCCGCGCTCCGCGCCGCGTTCGGGACGGACGGCGCCTGATGACCGCTCCGGCTCTCGCCCTGGACGGCGTCAAGGTGAACCGGGCCGAGGTCCCGATCGTCCACGACGTCACGCTCGACGCGGCCCCGGGCGCGGTCACCGTCGTCCTCGGCGCGAACGGCGCCGGGAAGACGACCCTCATGGACGGAATCGCCGGCCTGGCCCCCGTCAAGGCCGGCACGATCCGGCTGGACGGGACCGCCATCGAGAAGCTCGCCCCCTACAAGCGGGCCCGGGCGGGGCTCGGCTACGTCGAGCAGGCCCGGACCACGTTCCGGACGCTCACCGTCGAGCAGAACCTCATCGTGTCCCAGTCGGGCGACGGCGACCTCGCGACCGTCTACAAGCTCTTCCCCGAGCTGGACAAGCGGCGCAGCCTCCAGGCCGGTTACCTGTCGGGCGGCGAGCAGCAGATGCTCGTCCTCGGCCGGGCGCTGGTGTCGGCGCCGAAGGTCGTCCTGATCGACGAGATGTCGCTGGGCCTCGCGCCGATGGTGGTGCGGCGGCTCATGGGGACGGTCGGCGAGCTGGCCGGGATGGGCATCGCGGTCGTGCTGATCGAGCAGTTCGCGAACCTGGCCCTCGACATCGGCACCCACGTCCACGTGCTGCGCAAGGGCGGCGTGGTCTTCTCCGGCCCGTGCGAGGAGCTGCGCGGCGACGAGCAGCGCCTCCACCGGCTCTACTTCGGCGGGCCGCCGCTGAGCGCGGCCGCCGGAGAGGACGCCGGCACGACAGAGAGCGAGCTTGAATGAACGTGCTGGACAAGCGGAGCCTCGGCACCGGCGTCGGCGCCGCGGTCCTCGCGTGCGCGGTGCTGCCGGTGGTGCTGCCGCCGTACTGGGTCTACCTGGCGATCAGCGCGGCCATCAGCGCGGTGATCATGCTGAGCTTCGGCGTGATCGTCGGCCGGGCCGGCGTCATGTCGCTGTGCCAGATGTCGTTCGCGGCGATCGGCGCGTGGGTCATGCTGCGGCTGAACGTGGCGGAGGCGCCGGGCGGCTTCTACCTGTGGCTGCTGCTCGGCGGGCTCGCCGCGGTGCCCGTCGGCGTCGCGATCGGGCTGCCCGCGCTGCGCATCCGCGGCGTCAACCTCGCCGTGGTCACGTTCGGGTTCGCGGTGTCCACCGACATCGTCCTGAACGTCAACGAGTTCCCGGGCGCCGACGACCTGACGACGCTGGACCGGCCCGCCCTGTTCGAGACCGACGGCGGCTACTTCGTCTTCTGCATGATCGTGTTCACCGTGCTGGCCGTCGCGCTCGGGATCATCGGCAAGACCCGGCTCGGGCTGTCCTGGTACGAGCTGCGGCACTCCGAGCGGTCCGCGGCCGCGCACGGCATCTCGGTGGCGCGCAGCAAGCTCGCCGCCTTCGCGATCAGCGCGTTCGTCGCCGGGATCGGCGGCGGGCTGCTGGCCGGCCAGCTCAGCCTGGTGGTGCCGCAGAACTTCGCGATGGGCCAGTCGCTGGCGCTGTTCGCGGTCGCCGTCATGATCGGCCCGCACCACCCGGAGGGCGCCGTGATCGGCGGGATCTTCGGCGCGATCATGGGCACGATCATGGAGAAGGTCTCGCTGCCGCAGGACTTCGGCGGCGTGCTGTTCGCCGTCGGCGCGCTGCTCGCGCTGCGCAGCGGGCTCAGCCACACCGACCTCACCCGGCTGCGCAAGCGGGAGGCCGGCGCTCGCAAGCTGCTGAAAGCCGCGGAGGAGACCTCCGGGGAACAGGCCGGCAAGGCCGCCGCCGACGGGCAGGCGGCCGACGGGAAGGCCGAGGCGGCCAAGGCGGCCGAGGCGGCCGCCGGCGTGCTCGCGCCGCGTCCCGCGGGCGACCGGGAGCCCCTGCTCACCGTGCGGGGGATGACCGTCAGGTTCGGGGAGGTCGTCGCGCTCGACGCCGTCGACCTGACCGTCCCGGAGGGCGGCGTCGTCGGGCTCATCGGCCCGAACGGCGCCGGCAAGTCCACGTTCATCGCGGCGGTCAGCGGCTTCGTCGGCTACCAGGGCGCGGTCGAGCTGGCCGGGCGGCCGCTGGACCGGTTCTCCCCGAACAAGCGCGCGACGCTCGGGCTGCGCCGCACCTTCCAGACCACCGCCATCGCGCCCGAGCTCAGCCAGTACGAGTACCTGACGATCGGCGCGGGCCGGCGGCTGACGCAGGCCGAGGCGGACGAGCTGCTGGAGTTCTTCGGCTGCCCGCCCGGGCAGGTCCCGGTGTCCATCGTGGACGCCGGCAGCCGCAGGCTCCTCGACGTCGCGGCGGCCGTCGCGGCGCGCCCCAAGGTGGCGCTGCTGGACGAGCCCGCCGCGGGGCAGTCCGCGGCCGAGACGCTGGCGCTCGGCACCAGGCTCGCGGCCGTCCCCGAGGCGTTCGGGGTGTCGATCCTGCTGGTCGAGCACGACATGGAACTCGTCCAGGCGGTGTGCGAGCAGGTCACCGTCCTGGATTTCGGGAATGTGATCGCTTCAGGCCCCACCGGCGAGGTCCTGGAGGACCCCGCCGTCAGGGCCGCCTACCTCGGGGCCGCGGACGTTCCGGCGTCCTGACCCCTTCCGTCGACACCACCCACCTTCTCCGCGAAACAAGGGCCTCTACGATGAAACGCACATACACGCGCACAGCCACGGGGGCGGCCGCGGCCGCGCTCCTCATCTCCATCGCAGGCGTCGGCTGCTCGGACTCGGGCGGCACCGACGGGCCGATCAAGGTCGGCGCCATCAACGGCATCACCGGACTGTTCCAGACGCCGGAGGTCCCGAAGGCCGTCAAGGCGGTCTTCGACGAGGTCAACGCGGCCGGCGGCGTCAACGGCCGGAAGCTGGAGCTGGTCAGCAAGGACGACGCCATGGACCCGGCGCGTTCCAGCCAGGCCGCCCGGCAGCTGATCAAGTCGGAGAACGTGGTCGCGCTCGCCGGCTCGTCCAGCGCGGTGGACTGCGGCGTCAACCGCGCCACCTACAGCAAGGAGGACATCGTCTCGGTGCCGGCGATCGGCGTCGACCCGTCCTGCTTCACCAGCCCGAACATCGCGCCGGTGAACCCCGGCCCGTACACGCTGACCACGGCGATGCTGTACTACGCGTCGGAGACGCTGAAGCGCGACAAGGTCTGCATCGCCTACACCGTCCTGCCCGGCAGCGGCGGCGGCATCGAGGCCGCGATCAAGGAGTGGACGAACCTCACCGGCAAGACCCTCGCGCACAAGAACCTCGCCGTCGGCCAGGGCGACCCGACCCGCTACCTGGTGGGGCTGAAGAACGCCGGCTGCCAGGCCGTCGCCTACAACTCGCAGGTCGGGCCGTGGTTCCAGCAGGCCAAGACGCAGGGCATGCAGAACGTCGACTTCATCCTCGCGGCGAACAGCTACACCGACGCCAACGCCAAGGTGATCCCGCCGGACATGAACGCCTACGCCGGCACCGAGTGGCAGCCGTACACCGACCCGTCGCTGCCCGGCAACGAGCGCTGGTCGAAGATCATCGAGAAGAACGGCATCCAGAAGACCGCGTTCAGCCAGGGCGCGGTGATGTCGGCGGACGTGTTCGTCCAGGTCCTCAAGGGCATCAAGGGCGACATCACCCGCGAGTCGGTGACCAAGGCGTTCAAGGAGATGAAGCCGATCAACTACCCGATGGTCGGCACCCCGTACGTGTTCGGCCCCGGCAAGGAGCACAACCCGATCAAGGGCAGCCAGTTCGTCAAGGCGGACAAGGGCGGCTGGAAGGTCCTGCCCGGCGGCTTCACCGTCCCGACCAAGAAGTAGCCGTGCGCACCGGGCGCGCGGGCCAGTCCCGCGCGCCCGGGCCCACCGGAGGTATCCGATGCTGAACTCTGTGATCGCCGGGCTGACCAGCGGCGGCGGTTACGCCCTGCTCGGCCTGTGCGTCGTGCTGACCTACCGGCTCGTCGCCGTCGTCAACTTCGCGATGACGGCCGTCGGCGCGATGGGCGCGTTCGTGATGGTGTCGCTCACCGACGAGGGCGTGAACGTCTGGCTCGCCCTGCTGATCGGCGCGATCTCCGCGGCGGCGCTGTCCGGCGTGTTCGGCGCGGCGCTCGTCCGCTGGTTCTCCGGGCACCGCGAGGGGACGAAGGCCGCCGTCACGGTGGCGCTGTTCGTGGCGCTGACCGCGATCGGGCTGCGGCTGTTCGGCGGCACCACCACCGGCGCGCGCCAGTTCCCGGACCCGTTCAGCGACCCCGTCTTCACCGTCGGGAGCGTCGTCGTCCCGCAGTCGGTGCTGGTGTCGCTGGCGTTCGCGGTGCTCATCACGGTGGGCGTCGGGCTGATGCTGACCCGCACCCGGCTGGGGCTGAAGCTGCAGGCGCTGTCGGAGCGGCCGGGCACCGCCGAGGTCGTCGGCATCCCGGCGCCGCGCCTCGCCGTCGGGGTCTGGGCCGGCGTCGGCGCCATCACGATGCTGGTGATCGTGCTGGTCGCGCCGCGGCTCGGCGGCGACTTCGGCACCCTGGCCGGGCTGATCAGCACCGCGCTCGCGGTGGCGATGGTCGGCGCGTTCCGCAACCTGCCGCTGACGCTGGCCGGCGGCCTCATCGTGGGGTGCCTGGAGGGCATGTCGTCCTCCGTCGACTCCATCCAGAAGTACCAGGGCGTCGTGCCCTTCCTGGTGATCCTCGTTCTCCTGTGGTGGCGCAGCCGCCGCGAGGTGTGGGACACCGCGCACAGCCGCTGAACGCGGCGCGGAAAGAGAAACGAGGAAAGATGCTCCACCCGACCTCTACCAGGGCCGCCGTGCTCCGCGAGCACGGCGCGGACCTGAGCATCGAGGAGCTCCCGCTGCCCGCCGAGTGCGAGCCGGGCGCGGCGCTCGTCCGGGTCGACTGCGCCACCCTGTGCGCGACGGACGTGCACCTGTGGTCCGGCGCCATGGCGTTCCCGGAGATGCTGCCGATCGTCCTCGGCCACGAGACGATGGGCACCGTCTGCGCCGTCGGCCCCGGGACGCGCGACGCGCTCGGACGGGACGTCAAGGTCGGCGACCGCATCGGATGGTCGGAATCGGTGTGCGGGCACTGCTACGGCTGCACCGTCCTGCGCAACCCCGTCGCGTGCTCCGAGCGCGGCTACGGGTTCCTGCTGCGCGCCGACCGCTTCCCCTACGCGACGGGCGGGCTCGCCCAGCACAACTACGTGACGCCGGGCGCGCTGAAGCTCGTCCTGCCCGACGAGGTGAAGGACACGTGGGCGGCGTCCGCGGGGTGCGCGGTCAAGACCGTCCTGCACGCCTTCGACCGGGCCGGGGGAGTGCGGCCCGGATCGTCCGTCGTGGTGCAGGGCGCGGGCGCGCTCGGCATCGTCGCGACGGCCGTGGCGAGCCTGTCCGGCGCCGGCAAGGTGATCACGATCGGCGCGCCGGACGACCGCCTCGACCTGGCCCGCCGCTTCGGCGCCGACGAGACCATCGGGCTGGACGGCGGCGCCGACGCCCGGGTCGCCGCCGTCATGGAGGCCACGCAGGGCCGCGGCGCCGAGCTCGTCCTCGACCTCGCCGGGGCGCCCGGCGTCGGCGCGGAGGCCGTCGGGATGGCCGCGTTCGGCGGCCGGTTCGTCATCGTCGGCAGCACGGGACCGAAGCCGGACGAGATCGTCCTCGGCGCGATCATGGGCAAGGAGCTGAACGTGCTCGGCTCGCTGAACGGCGACGCCGGCGACCTGTACCGCAGCGTCGAGTTCCTGCGCGGGTCCAGGGACCGCTTCCCCTGGGACGACCTGTTCAGCGCCCCCGACGGCCTCGCCGGGGCGTCCGGCGCGCTGTCGGCCATGTCGCGGCTGGAGCAGGTCAAGGCCGTCATCAACCCCAACAGGTAAAGGAAACTCCCCCCATCGTGTCTGCGCAGAAGGTCCCCCACCGCCGGCTCGGCTCCGCCGGGCCCGAGGCGTCCGTCCTGTCCCTCGGCTCCTGGCACACCTACGACCGGATGGACTTCGGCGACGCCGTGAAGATGCTCCGGCACGCCGTCGACACCGGCATCAACCTGTTCGACGTCGCCGTCTACGGGATCCCCGGCGTGCATCCGCCGGTGTTCACCGACGTGCTGTTCTCCGCGATGGTCCGCGCCGCCGGGGTCGCACGGGACGACTACCTGCTGTCCACGAAGCTGTGGCTGGAGGGCTACCCCGAGCACTCGATGCGCGACCAGCTGACCAACGCGCTGTTCCGGGTCGGCGCCGACCACGCGGACGTGGCCGTCCTCGGCGACATCCGCAGCGACGACCTCGACCTCAAGGTCCTCGCCGAGGACCTCGCCGCGCTGGAGCGGGAGGGCCTGCTCGGCTGCTGGGGCGTCAACAACTGGTCGGCCACCGCAGTCCGGACGATCCGCGAGCACGCCCTGGCCGCCGGGTCGCCGGGCCCGCAGCTCGCGCAGCTGAAGTACAGCCCGTGCCGGCGCTCCATCCCCGACGGCGAGCCGTTCGCGGCCGTCTTCGCCGAGGGCGTGTCGCTGCAGGCGTCGGACGTCCTGGAGGGCGGCATCCTGGCCGGCAAGTCAGGGGAGTCCCGGCAGATCGGCCGCGACCCGGGCGACATCCGCCCCCGCATCCAGGAGGCCGCCGCGGGCCTCGCCGAACTGGGCAAGGAGCTGGACGCCAGCCCGGCGCAGCTCTGCATCGCGTTCACGCTGACGCACCCGTCCACCAGCACCGTGCTGTTCGGCTCCACGAGCATGCAGCAGCTCAAGGACAACATCGCGGCGCTGGACGTCCTGGACCGCGTCGGCGCGTCCCGCCTCCGCTCCCTCATGGACCCGTTCTGGGTCGACCGCGACATCGTCGACCCCGAGGGCCCGTAGCACCGCGCGCCGGGGCCGGTCACCGGCCGGTCCCGGCGGCCGCCCGCCCCGCCCCGCGCCGGTGCGAGAGCGCGGCGCCCGCGGACGCGGCGGACACGCAGCCGATGGCCAGCCAGTCCGTGACCGCGAGGCGCTCGCCCAGCAGGATCAGGCCCGCGAGCGCGCCGGCGGCGGGTTCCAGGCTGACCATCACCGCGACCACCCGCTCGGGGAGCCGGCGCAGCGCCGCCATGTCCAGCGACCACGGGACGACGGCCGAGAGCAGCGCGAGGCCGAGCCCGGCGAGCAGGACGCCCGGCCGCAGCAGGGCGTCGCTGGCCAGCGGCGCCAGCGGCAGGACGAGGAGCGCCGCGAACGCCACCGCCCAGGCGAGCGGGGCGCCGTCCAGCGTCCCGGCGCGCTTGTTCAGGACGAGATACGCCGCCATACAGGCACCGGACGCGACGGCGAGCACGACCCCGGCGATCGGCAGCGACGCTCCGGACGGGCTCGACAGCAGCACCACGCCGCCGCCCGCGAGCGCGGCCCACAGCAGGTCGGCCGCCCGCCGCGCGCTCACCAGTGCGAGCGTCAGCGGCCCGAGGAACTGCAGCGTCGACGCGACCCCGACCGGCAGCCGCTCCATCGCCGGATAGATCAGGTGCATCCCGACGATGGCCGCGCCCAGCGCCGCGATCAGGCCGAGCGAACCGCGCCGCGGCAGGCTCGGACGCCGGAGGACGAGCAGCGAGAGCGCCGCGAACACCAGCCGCAGGACGATCACGCCCGGCACCCCGGCCATCCCGAACATCGCCTTGCCCGCCGTCTGGCCCGCCTGGATCGAGACGACGCTGCCGACGATGAGCAGCGGCGCCGGCACCCGCCGCGCGCCGCCTTCGCCGTCCGCGCGCTCAGCGCGTGCGGTGGGCTCCGTTCCGATCGCCATGCGGCCAGTCTGGGAAGCGGCGACCGTTCGGGTCCATCGAAAGATTCCGCACGGCATCGTGTTGAATGGCCACATGATCGACCATCGCCTGCAGACGCTGCGGGTGCTGCGCGAGCGCGGGACGGTGACCGCGACCGCCGAGGCGCTGCACCTCACGCCGTCGACGGTGTCGCAGCAGCTGCGGCAGCTCGCCCGCGACCTCGGCGTCGAACTGCTGGAGGCGCAGGGGCGGCGCGTACGGCTCACCGCCGCCGCGCACACGGTGCTGCGGCACGCCGACGTCCTGTCCGCCCAGTGGGAGCGGGCCCGCGCCGACCTCGCCGGGCACCGGGCCGGGACGTCCGGCCAGGTGCGGATCGGCAGCGTGTCGAGCGCGCTCGCCGCCCTGGTCGCCCCCGCCGCGGCGCTGCTGCGCGCCGAGCATCCGGGCCTCGCCGTGCACATGAGCGAGAAGGAGAGCGAGGACGCCGCCCACCTGCTCCTCGCCCGGCTCTGCGACATCGCCGTGGTGATCCCCAGCGCCGAGACCCCGGCCCCGGACGACCCGCGGTTCGCGCAGCGGCCCGTCCTGGACGAGCCGCAGGACCTGCTCGTCCCTGCCGGGCACCCGCTCGCGGAGCGCGGGACGGTCCCGCTCGCGGACGCCGCGTCCGAGGCGTGGATCGGCTCGCCCGGCCGCCCCGACCAGCACCAGCTCATGCTCGCCTCCTGCGCGGCCGCCGGGTACACGCCCCGCGTCGCCCACGAGGCCAACGAGTGGTTCGCCGTGTCGGCCCTCGTCGCGCGGGGGTTCGGCGTCGCGCTGGTGCCCCGGCTCGCCCCGCTGCCGCCCGCGGACGAGGTCGTCCGGGTGCCGCTGAGCGGCGGGATGGCGCCGTCGCGGCGCATCGTCGCCTGCGTCCGGAGCGGCAGCGAACGTCAGCCGCCCATCGCGCGGGCGCTCGCGGCGCTCCACGAGGCGTCCCGGACCCGCCGCGCGCCGAGCTAGCCCCTGTCAGCGCCCGGTCAGGGCGGCGACGGCCTGCTCCTGCGTCTCGTGGGCGATGAGGTGGCGGTCCAGGCCGCTGCGTTCGATGATCGTGCGGAACCGCCGCTCCGGGCGGGCGAGGACGAGTTCCCCGCCCGCCCCGCGCGCGGCCTTCCACAGCACGATCAGGGCGTTGAGCCCGGACGAGTCGCAGAACCCGACCCCGCCGATGTCCAGCACGACCCGCGGCGGCCCGTCGAGCCCGCGCATGTCCGCGAGGACGCGTTCGCGCAGCAGGTCGGCCGTGCGGAGCGTCAGCTCGCCGTCCGCCTCCACGAGCAGGCAGGGCCCGCGGACGCCGCTGCGGATCAGCAGCGGCTCGGGATCCGCGGCGCCGGACCGCGCCTCCGCGTCGTGCGGCACTCTGATCACCTTCTGTCCTCCGGGCAGGCGACTCGCGTACCCGCGACAGCGCAGGTCATGCAGCGTGGGCGTCGCCGGTTCAGAGGCCGACGGCGGCGGCGAGGAGGTCGACCTGGTCCGGGTCGGGGTCGTTGCCGGTGAAGATCAGTTCGTCGCAGCCGATCCGGGCGAACGCGTCGACGGCCGTCCTGATCCGCTCGGCGGAGTCGTACGCCAGGGAGACGCCGTACTCGGCGTACTCCGGCCCGGCGAATGAGTAGTACGGGCCGATGGCGTCGCTGAGGGACCGCCCGGCCCGCGGCCCGAGCGCGAACATCACCGACGCCACCAGCCGCGGCGACCCCGGCCTGCCCGCCTCCGCCCAGGCCTTCCGCAGGCCGGGCGCGAACTCCTGGACGTCCTCCACCGTCGCGTCGCCGGCGATCCATCCAGTGCCGCGGGTCGCGACGCGGCGGATCGCGGCAGGCGAGTGGCCGCCGAACAGCAGCGGCGGACCGCCCGGGGTGGCGGGGGCCGGCCCGACCGGCGCGTGCCCGTCCACGCCGCCCCGGCCGGCGACCTCGGCGAGGCGGTCCAGCAGCGCGTCGAACTGGCGGCCGCGGGTGCGGTAGTCGACGCCGCCCGCCGCGAAGTCGTCCTCCCGGATGCCGGGGGCGAGGCCGAGCCGGAGCCGCCCGGGCCCGGCGACCTGGTCGAGCGTGGTGACGGCCGTCGCGAACAGCGCGTGGTCGGCGCGCAGCGGCGCCAGCAGCACGCTGGTGAGCAGCCCGATGCGGGAGGTCGCCCCGGCCGCCGCGGCCAGGGTGATCAGGGGTTCAGGGGTCGTCCACACGAGGCGGTCGCTGGCGCTGAGCGTGGCGAAGCCGCGGCGCTCCGCGCGGCGCGCCCACTCGACCAGTGCCCTGCCGTCGGTCCACGGTGCGTGGCCGGGCAGTCCGATGCCGATGTCCATGCGGTCGAGACTGCAACCTCGACCACGGTCGAGGTCAACGCCCTGTCGCCCGAGGGCGCCCTTAACGTGCGGTTTAGCTTAGGCTAGCCTCATCTTGTGCTGTCCCCCGTGCGCAGGCGCCCGCCGCGAACCCCGGTGAAGGCGGACGGGACGCGCGGCCGCCGCACACACCCCGCGTGGCTGGCGCTGCTGACGGCCGTTCTCCTGCTGACGATCGTCGCGAGCCTCGCGATCGGGGCCGGGGACGTCCCGTTCGGACGCGTCCTCCCCGGCGTGTTCTCCCCGGACGGCACGTCGCGCCCCGACCTGATCGTCCACGAGCTGCGGCTGCCGCGCACGCTCCTCGGCATCGCCGTCGGGATGGCGCTCGGGCTGGCCGGCGCCGTGATGCAGGCGCTCACCCGCAACCCGCTCGCCGAGCCGGGCCTGCTCGGCGTGAACGGCGGCGCGGCGCTCGCGGTCGTCATCGTCATCGGATCGACCCAGGTGGACGAACCGCTCGTCTACGTGTGGGCCGCGTTCGCGGGCGCGGCAGGCGCGGCGGCGCTCGTCTACATGATCGGCGCGCGGGGGCGGGGCGGCGCGTCGCCCGCGCGGCTGGTGCTCGCCGGGGCCGCCGTCGAGGCCGTGTTCACCGCGCTCACGGCCGGGCTGATGCTGCTCAGCCCCAGCAGCTTCGGCGGCTTCCGGTTCTGGCAGGTCGGCAGCCTCGGCGGACGGGAGATGTCCGTCTTCCTCCGCATCCTGCCGTTCGTACTGGCGGGAACGATTCTGGCGCTGCTGCTGGCCCGTCCGCTGAACGCGCTGGGCATGGGCGACGAGGCGGGCAAGGCGCTCGGCTCCCGCCCGGGACGGACGCGTGCGCTCGGCGCGCTCGCCGTCGTGGTGCTGTGCGGGTCCGCGACGGCGGCGGCGGGGCCGATCGTGTTCCTCGGGCTGGCCGTGCCGTTCATCGTCCGGACGGCGGTCGGCCCCGACCAGCGGCTCGTGCTGCCGTACTCGCTGCTGCTCGCGCCCGTCCTGCTGCTCGGCGCGGACATCATCGGCCGGGTCATCGCTCCCGGCGAGCTGGAGACCGGGATCGTCACCGCGTTCCTCGGGGCGCCGCTGTTCGCGGTGATGGTCCGGCGGGGGAGGACGCGCGACCTATGAGAGTGATGCGCGCGGGCGCACTGTCGGTGCGCTGGGAGCCGCGGGCGGCGGCGGTGTGCGGGACGCTGGCGCTGGTCGCGGCGTCCGCGGCCGTCCTCGTCGTCGGGTCGGGCGAGTTCCCGATCTCGCCGCCGGACGTGGTGCGCGCCCTGATCGGGCAGGGCGACCAGGCCACCGAGTTCATCGTCACGACGCTGCGGCTGCCGCGCGCCGTCACCGGGCTGCTCGCCGGGCTCGCGCTCGGCCTCAGCGGCGCGATCTTCCAGAGCATCTCCCGCAACCCGCTCGGCAGCCCCGACCTGATCGGCTTCACCACCGGGTCGGCGTCCGGGGCGCTGCTGCAGATCCTCGTGTTCGGCGGCGGCGCGGTCGCGATCACGGTCAGCTCGGTCGCGGGCTCGGTGCTGACCGCGCTGGGCGTGTACCTGGTCGCGTACCGGCGGGGCGGCGGCGTCCACGGCGTCCGGCTGGTGCTGATCGGCGTCGCGGCGGCGGCGATGCTGCAGGCGCTGAACTCCTACCTGATCACCCGCGCGGAGCTGCGCGAGGGGTACGAGGCCGCGTTCTGGCTGACCGGCAGCCTGAACGGGCGGGACTGGGACCAGGCCGTCCCGCTCGGGATCGCGCTGGCGGTGCTCGTCCCGGCGGCGCTGCTGCTCGCCCGCCCGCTCGGCATGGGCGAACTGGGCGACGACGCCGCGCAGGCGCTCGGCGTGCCCGTCCAGCGGACGCGGGCGCTGCTCACGGTCGTGGGCGTGGGCCTCGTCGCGGCCGCGACGGCGGCGGCCGGGCCCGTCCCGTTCGTCGCGCTGGCCGCGCCGCAGCTCGCCCGGCGGCTGACGCGGCGGCCCGGCGCGCAGCTGCTGCCCGCCGCGCTGACCGGCGCGGCGCTGCTCGTGCCGGCGGATCTCATTTCGCTCCACCTGCCGGTCGCGATGCCGGTGGGCGTCGTCACCGGCGTCCTCGGCGGCGCGTACCTGGCCTGGCTGCTGTCGACCACCGGACGGAAGGGGATGGCGTGACAGAGCCGATGACACGGCTGCGCGCGGACGACCTCACCCTCGCGTACGAGCGGCGCGTCGTCGCCGAAGACCTCAGCGTCGAGATCCCCGACGAGTCGTTCACCGTCATCGTCGGGCCGAACGCGTGCGGCAAGTCGACGCTGCTCCGCGCCCTCGCCCGGCTCCTGCGCCCCCGTGCGGGCACCGTCTACCTGGACGGCGCCCCGATCTCCGCCCTCCCGCCGAAGCGGCTCGCGCGGCGGCTCGGCCTCCTGCCGCAGTCGCCGCTGACGCCCGAGGGCATCACGGTCGCCGACCTCGTCGCGCGGGGCCGCTACCCGCACCAGGGCCTGCTGCGCCAGTGGTCCCGCGAGGACGAGGCCGCCGTCGACGAGGCCATGGCCGCCGTCGGCGTCACGGACCTCGCCGGACGCGTCGTCGACGAGCTGTCCGGCGGCCAGCGGCAGCGGGTGTGGCTGGCGCTCGTCCTGGCCCAGGAGACCGGCGTCATGCTGCTGGACGAGCCCACGACCTTCCTCGACATCGCGCACCAGATCGAGGTGCTCGACCTGTGCGCGCGGCTGCACGAGGAGGGCCGCACGCTCGTCGCGGTGCTGCACGACCTCAACCACGCCTGCCGGTACGCCACCCATCTGATCGCGATGCGCGGCGGCGAGATCCTCGCGGAGGGCCCGCCCACCGAGATCGTCGACGCCGATCTGGTGGAGCGCGTGTTCGGCCTGCCGTGCCGCGTGATCCCCGATCCGGAGACGGAGACGCCGCTGATCGTCCCGGCCGACCGGCGGCGGGCGTTGACGGCCGGAAAACCTCTCAATTAGGTTTGCCTTACCTAAACTGAGGGGAGTGCCGTGCCGACCGCTCTGACCTGGGAAGACCTGCACGCCGCGCTGATGGACGTGCTCGGCGGGCCCGCGGAGGCCGACGACAACCTCATCGAGCTCGGGATGGACTCGATCCGGCTCATGCAGCTGACCGGGCGGCTGCGCCGCCGCGGCGTCGAGATCCGGTTCGCCGAGCTGGCCCAGCGCCCCACGCTCGCCGGCTGGTGGCACCTGCTCGCCGAGAGGGGCCAGGTCGAGCCGTCCGCCGGACCCGCCGGACCCGCCGGACCCGCCGGACCCGCCGGACCCGCCGGACCCGCCGGACCCGCCGAGCCCGGCAGCGACCCGGCGGACCTCGACCCGGCCGAGATCGAGCCCGACGGGCCGTTCCCGCTCGCGCTGATGCAGCACGCCTACTGGATCGGGCGCGACTCCGGCCAGTCGCTCGGCTCCGTCGCCGCGCACCTGTACGTCGAGCTGGACGGCCGCGCCGTCGACCCCGCCCGGCTGGAGGAGGCCGTCCGCGGCCTGGTGGCGCGGCACCCGATGCTCCGCGTCGCCGTGTCCGACGACGGCACGCAGCGCATCCTGCCCGAGCGTCCGGGGCCCGCCGTGACCGTCCACGACCTGCGGGCGTCCGACGATCCCGAGGCCGGGCTGGAGGCGATCCGCGCGGAGATGTCGGAGCAGCGGCTCCCGATCGAGGACGGTCGCGTCTTCGACGCCCGCCTGAGCCTGCTGCCCGCCGGGACGTCCCGCCTCCACCTGGACGTCGACATGGTCGCCGCCGACGCGATGAGCTACCGCGTCATGCTCGACGACCTCGCCGCCCTGTACGAGGGCGGGACGCTCGCGCCGATCCGCTACGGCTACGCCCGCTACCTCGCCGACGACCCCCGCGCCGAGGCCCGCGAGCAGGACCGCCGCTGGTGGTCCGGCCGCCTCGCCGACCTGCCGGGGCCGCCGGAGCTGCCCGTCGTCCCCGAGCCTGGGAACCGCGTCGAGCGCAGGCACCACTGGCTCTCCCCGGACGACAAGGGCCGCCTCATCGCCCGCGCGCACGCCGAGGGCGTCACCCCGGCCATGGCGCTCGCGGCGGTGTTCGCCGAGGTCATCGGCGCGTGGTCGGCGACGCCCCGGTTCCTGCTGAACCTGCCGCTGTTCCACCGCGAGCCCGTCCACCCCGACGTCGACAAGGTCGTCGGCGACTTCACCGGCTCCGTCATGCTGGAGGCCGACCTCACCGAGGACCTGACCTTCATCGGACGCGCCCGCGCCCTCCAGGCGAACCTGCACACGGCCGGGGCGCACAGCGACTACTCCGGCCTGGAGGTGCTGCGCGACCTGTCCCGGCTGCGCGGCGAGCAGGTCCTCGCCCCGATCGTCTACACGAGCGCGCTCAACCTGGGCGAGCTGTTCGGCGACCGCGTCCGCGGGCACTTCGGCGAGCCGGGCTGGATCGTCTCGCAGGGCCCGCAGGTGCTGCTGGACGCGCAGGTCACCGAGGTGTCCGGCGGCCTGCTGCTGAACTGGGACGTGCGCCGTCCCGCGTTCCCGGACGGCGTCGCCGACGCGATGTTCGCCGCGTACACGTCCGCGATCACCCGGCTCGGCGCGCCCGGTGCCGACTGGGACGCGCCCCTCGGCGTCGCCGCGCCGCCGTCGCAGCTCCGCGTCCGGCACGCACTGAACGCGACCCCGGCGCCGCCGCCGCGCACCTTGACCGAGGGCTTCTTCGAGCACGCCCGGCGCCGTCCGGGCGCCCCGGCGCTGCACTGGGGCGACGACGGGACGCTCACCTACGGCGAACTCGCCGACCGCGCGCTGCGCATCGCGTCCGGGCTGGTCGCGGAGGGCGTGCGGCCCGGCGACCGGGTGTCGGTCGAACTTCCGAAGGGGCCCGAC
The DNA here is from genome assembly GCF_044326345.1 of Actinomadura sp. 9N215. NCBI lineage: Bacteria > Bacillati > Actinomycetota > Actinomycetes > Streptosporangiales > Thermomonosporaceae > Actinomadura > Actinomadura sp. 9N215. The sequence goes on from NZ_JBIRBA010000005.1 coordinate 29,248, forward strand.
CAGGCCGCGGCCGTCCTCGGCGTGCTCGCCGCGGGCGCCGCCTACGTGCCCATCGGCTCCGAGCAGCCCGAGGCCCGCCGCGCCAGGATCCGCGCGACGGCCCGCGTCGCCGCATCCCTCACCCCGGGCCGGGTCGCGGACGCCGAGCCGCTGGACGAACCGGTCGAAGTGCGCCCCGAACAGGTGGCGTACGTGCTGTTCACGTCCGGGTCGACGGGCGAGCCGAAGGGCGTCGAGGTGCCGCACGGCGCGGCCATGAACACCATCGGCGACCTCGTCGAGCGGTTCGCGCTCGGGCCGGACGACGTCACGTTCGGGATCTCCGCGCTCGACTTCGACCTGTCGGTGTTCGACCTGTTCGCGCCCTGGTACGCGGGCGGCGCGGTCGTCCTCCCGGACGAGGACGAGCGCCGCGACGCCGCACGCTGGGGCGACCTCGTCCGGCGGTGGTCGGTGACGGTGCTGAACTGCGTCCCGTCCGTGCTGGAGATGCTGCTGCGCGCCGGCCGCGCCGAGAGCCTGCGGCTGGTCCTGCTCGGCGGCGACTGGGTCGGCACGCACCTGCCCGCGCTGCTCGACGACCGCGCCCCCGGCTGCCGGTTCGTCGCGCTCGGCGGGACGACGGAGACCGCGATCCACTCCACCGTCCAGGAGGTCGCGGGGGAGGTGCCGCCGGACTGGCACGCCGTCCCGTACGGGGTCCCGCTGCGCGGCGTCGCCTGCCGCGTCGTGGACGAGCTGGGCCGCGACCGTCCCGACTGGGTGGCGGGCGAGCTGTGGATCGGCGGCTCCGGCGTCGCGGACGGCTACGCCGCCGACCCCGGGCGCACCGCCGACCGGTTCGTCGTCCACGACGGGGCCCGCTGGTACCGGACGGGCGACCTCGCCCGCTACCGCCCCGACGGGACCCTCGAATTCCTCGGCCGCCGCGACCACCAGGTCAAGGTCCGCGGGTTCCGGATCGAGCTCGGCGAGGTCGAGGCCGCGCTGCGCGACCATCCCGGCGTGGGCCGGGCCGTCGCGCTGCTGGCGAACGGCCGCCTGTCCGCCGTCGCCGAGGCCCCGGACGGTCTCGACCGGGACGCGGTGCTCGCGCACGTCCGGGACCTGCTGCCGCCGCACATGGTCCCCGAACTCCTCGTCCGCGTGGACGAGCTTCCGCTCACCGCCAACGGCAAGGTCGACCGGAAGGCGCTCACCGCCCTGGCCTCCGCCGAGGCCGGAGAGGCGGCGGGCGCCTACGCCGAGCCGCGGACGCCGCTGGAACGGGTGCTGGCCCGGATCGTCGCCGGGGTGCTGGGGGAGGAGCGCGTCGGCGCGGACGCCGACTTCTTCGCGCTCGGCGGCGACTCCGTCCTCGCCACGACCGTGATCGCGCGGCTGCGGGAGGCGCTCGACACGACCGCGCTGCCCGTCCGGGTGCTGTTCGCCGAGCGGACCGTCGCGCGCGCCTGCCGCCGTTTCGCCGAGCTCCAGGACACGCCGGGACGCCTGGAGGCCGTCGCCGCGATCTGGCTGGAGGTCGAGGACCTGAGCGAGGAGGAGCTCGCCGCCCGCCTCACCTGACGGATCACCCCGGCTCGGGTTCCGGCTCGGCCTTCGCCACGGGTCTCGCCTCCGCCTCCGGTTCGGGCTCCGGTTCGGGACGGAGCGTCGCCGTCCGGAGCCCGCCGAGGGTCAGCGCCAGGCACAGCGCGAGAACGGCGCTGACCGTCCCGTAGACGACGATGGCCGCACCCGGCGCGAGGTACCGGCCGAGGGCCCCGGCGCCCAGCGACCCGACCGCGCCGCCGCCCGTCTCCTGCGCGGCCCACAGCGCGTTGACCCGTCCGAGATGCGAGTCCGGCGTATGGGACTGGATCAGCCCGTACCGCAGGATTTCCTCGATCGACTGGGCGAACCCGAACGCGAACAGGATCGCGACCGCGAGCGCCGGATGGCGCGCCAGCCCCAGGCAGGCGAGCGCCGCGAACCCCGTGACGGACGCGACCAGCAGCGCCAGCCCAGGCGCCCGCACCGACCCCGCCCACCCGCTCGTGACGGACGCGAGCACCGCCCCGCACGCGGACGCCGCGAACAGCAGCCCGACCGTGGTCGCGCCGCCGTCCAGGCTCCGGGTCGCGAACGCGGGCATCAGCACCGGGATGCCGCCCGCCACCATGAACAGCAGCCCCAGCAGCATCAGCGACCCGACGACCCGGTGCGACGCGACGAACCTGAACCCCTCCCCGACGGCCTTCAGCGGGTTCGCCGGCTTCTCGTCCCCGAGATCGGGCCTGAGCGACGGCAGCCCGGTCAGCAGGCCGAGCGTGCCGAGCGTCCCGGCCGCCGCGGCCGCGTAGTTCCAGCCGACGCCGAACGCCGACACCACGACCCCGCCGAGCGCCGGGGACGCCATCGACCCGAGCCGGACGGTCAGCGCGTTCAGCGCGCCCGCGGCGACCAGCTTGTCCGGCGCCACCAGCGCGGGCGTCGCGGCCAGCAGCGCGGTGACGCTGACGCCGGTCGCGAGCCCGTCCCAGGCCGCGAGCACGTAGATCGCCGGAAGCCACGGCGACGGCAGGAACGCGTTCAGCGCCAGCAGGACGAACCCGGCCCCGGCGGCCGTCCGGGCGTGCAGCATCAGCCGCCGCCGGTCGTACCGGTCGGCGAGCACCCCGCCCCACAGGAACCCGGCCAGCAGCGCGAACCCCTCCGCCGCGGACACCGCGCCGACGTGCACCGTCGACCCCGTCAGGTCGTAGACCTGCACCGGGACGGCGACCGCCAGCATGCCGATCCCGAACACCGAGACGGTGCGGGCGATGAACACGTCCCGGAACGGCCTGCTGTCGCGGAGCGGGCCGACGTCCATGGCCAGTCGGCGGGCGAGTCGCCGGAGCATCCTCGGGGTTCTCCTCTGCCGGGGGGAATGGCTAAGGTAAGCCTAGCCTTAGCTGGTCTCGGGAAAGAGGGCGTACCGGTGCAGCGCATGCTGATGAACGGAAAGATCCACCGTGCCACGGTCACCCAGGCGGACCTGCACTACGTGGGCTCGCTGACCATCGACGCGGACCTCATGGCCGCCGCCGACATCGTGGAGGGCGAGCAGGTCCACCTCGTCGACATCACCAACGGCTCCCGTCTCGTCACCTACGCCATCACCGGCGAGGCGGGCAGCGGCGTCATCGGGATCAACGGCGCGGCGGCCCGCCAGGTCCAGCCCGGCGACCTGGTGATCATCATCACCTACGCGTCGGTGGCCGAGACCGACCGGCCCCGGCACCGTCCCCGCGTCGTCCACGTGGACTCCGCCAACCGCATCGTCGCGCTCGGCTCCGACCCGTCCGAGCCGGTGCCCGGCGCCCCGGCCCAGCTCGCCGGACGGTGACCCGCATGGACGGCTTCACCCCCTGGCCGGACGACTTCGAGACCCGCTACAAGGCCGAGGGCTACTGGGGCGACCGCGTGCTCGGTGACGTCCTGCGCGGCGACCCGGGCAAGACCGCCCTCGTCGCGGGCGGCGACCGGCTCACCTACGCCGAACTCGACGACCGCGCCTCCCGCGCCGCCTCCGGGTTCCTGCGCCTGGGCATCGGCCGGGGCGACCGCGTCGTCGTCCAGCTCCCCAACACCACCGGCTTCGTCGTGACGTTCCTCGCCCTCGTCCGCGTCGGCGCCGCGCCCGTCCTCGCGCTGCCCGCGCACCGCGAGAGCGAGATCCGCTACCTGTGCGAGCTGTCCGAGGCCCGCGCCTACGTCTGCGCCGACCGCGACGGCGACTTCGACTACCGCGCGATGGCCCGCGCCCTCCCCGTCGAGCACGTGATCGTGGACGGCGACGCCCAGGAGTTCACCGCGCTGTCCTCCGTCGACGCCGACCCTGTCGAGCTGCCCGGGCCCGGCCCGTCCGACGTGGGCGTCTTCCTCCTCTCCGGCGGCACCACGGGCCTGCCGAAGCTGATCCCCCGGACGCACCGCGACTACGTCTACAACCTGGAGGCCAGCGCCGAGGTCTGCGGGTTCACGTCCGCGACCGTCTACCTGGTCGTGCTGCCCGCCGCGCACAACTTCGCGCTCGCCTGCCCCGGCCTCCTCGGCGTGTTCGCGAACGGCGGCACGGTCGTCCTGGCCCCGTCGGGCTCCCCGGACGACGCGTTCCCCCTCATCGAACGCGAGCGCGCCACGGTCTGCGCGGTCGTCCCCCCGATCGCCCTGCTCTGGCTGGACGCGGTCACCTGGCAGGACGAGGACATCTCCGCCCTCGAACTCCTCCAGGTCGGCGGCGCCAAGTTCGCCGCCGAACGCGCCGCCGAGGTCCCGGACGCCCTGGGCTGCCAGGTCCAGCAGGTCTTCGGCATGGCCGAGGGCCTCCTCAACTACACCCGCCTGGACGACCCCCGCGACCTCGTCGAGCAGACCCAGGGCCGCCCCCTCTCACCCGCCGACGAGATCCGCGTCGTCGACGCCGAGGGCGAGGAGGTCGCACCGGGCGAGACGGGCGAGCTCCTCACCCGCGGCCCGTACACGCTCCGCGGCTACTACCGCGCCCCCGAGCACAACGCCCGCTCGTTCACCCCGGACGGCTTCTACCGGACGGGCGACCTCGTCCGCCGCCTCCCCTCGGGCCACCTCATCGTGGAGGGCCGCGAGAAGGACCAGATCAACCGCGGCGGCGACAAGATCTCCGCCGAGGAGCTGGAGAACCACCTCCTGGCGCACCCGGCCGTCCACGACGCCGCCGTTGTCGGCCTCCCCGACCCGATGATGGGCGAACGCACCTGCGCGTTCCTCATCATCAGGGACGGCGAGAAGACCCCGGACCTTCGCGAGCTGAAGGAGTTCCTCCGCACCCGCGGCGTGGCGGCCTACAAATACCCCGACCGCCTCGAAACGACCGATGCCTTCCCCCGCACCCCCGTAGGCAAAATCAGCAAGAAGACCCTCGCCGCCCGCCTGTGACCTAGCCGCTCTGTCCGGCCTCCTGGGCGAGGCGTTCGTCCAGGAGACGGAGCGTGAGAGCGGTCGCCGACGGTTCCGCGCCGGGAGCCACGCCGCTGCCGCCTCGGGCCAGCTTGTCTCGCGCCATGCGCAGGTGGTTCCGTACCGACCGCGCGGACACGTTCAGGTCGTCCGCGATCTCGCTGACGCCGAGACCGAACGTGGCCATGCCCACGACCTCGGCCTCACGATCCGACAACTGGTACCCGGGCGCATGGGGCCGAGCTTGGGCGGCGGGCACGGGAGCGTCCCCGAAAAGGCGCATCCACCCTTCGACCCTGAGCTTCTTGACTGTGCAGGCCACGGACTCGTAATCGGCGGGGTTCACCTGGCCGGGGCCGTGGGCGATGACGGATTCGTAGACGAACTGCGAGGTGATGAACCCGAGGTCGGCACCGGTCGAGGCGAGCCGGTCCTTCAGCGGCCGGGCGTCCAGGAGCCGGGCGGTGCGGATCAGGGCCCAGCCTGACACACCGGGCGGGTCCGGCATCACCGGGCCCACGTGGGCGGCGACCCTGAGCTGGATGCGAAGGGCCCGGCTGGAACGGTGATTGTGGCGCCGCAGCCGCGCCGCCAGCCAGGTGATCGCGGGGTCGATCACAGCGGCGGTCGGCACGTCGGGCGGGACGATGATGAGCGCGCCGTCGCCGCGGTCCTCAATGTGGCAGCTGTCCCACGGCACCTTCGACACGTCGAACGCCTCGCGCAGGACCTCGTACATCGTGCGCCGGATCTCGAGCCGGTCGACGTCGTCGCGGTCCGGTGAGCTGAACCCCGCGATGTCGGTATAGAAGATCGTGCAGTTCTGCCCGGCCCAAGAAGGAGCGCCCACGGTCGCCCCCGCGTCCTTGCCCGGTGCCACGGGCGGTGGCGGTGGCGGTGGCGGGACGTGAGGCGGAGGGTGGCCGGAGGCGGTCTGCTCGGTCATCCGGTCGTACAACTCGCGTTCCAGGACGGCCACCACGCGCGGGTTGTCGCTCAGGTAGGAGGCGAACTGCCGCGTGCTCATGCGCAGGCCGCGGACGGTGTCCATGGCGACGACGGTGGCCGACCGCTGCCCCAACAGCAGGGCCGCCCGTTCGCCGATGATGTCCCCGGAGCCGCGGAACGCGAGGATCCGCTGGCGCCCTTCGCGCTCGACGCTGACCCTGACCGAGCCCGAACGGATCACGACGGCGTCGTCCGCGGCCTGGCCCTCCTGCCACAGCACTGTGCCGACCGGGTAGACGACATCGTCGGCGGACGTGGCGAACGAGGCCCGCTCGTCGTCGGTGAGGGACTGCCAGAAGCCCGACCCGGTGGAGTGAGCGGCGCCCGGCATCGGCAGCGGGACGCCCGGCGACGGCGGGCGCGGGACGGCGGTGGTGTCGCCGCGATGGCCGTGCTCCAGCTTGACCCGCTCCCACACCTCCATCCAGGTGGCGATCTCGTCGGGATGGGCGCCGCACGCCCGCAGATACGCCTCAAGCGTCCATTTTCTGGGCATCCGGCGCCCGGCCAGCATGTCGGCGATCGTCGACCTTGGCAGGGGGGACCGGGACCGCCTGGCGGCGGCCTCAAGCTGGCGATAGGACGGCATGCCCGCACGGATGTGGAACGCCTTGAGCGCGGCGGCGAACTCCTCGGGAGCGGTCACCGACTCCAGGTCCGGCTCGTTGTCCCCGCCTCGGACCGGCGGCGGCGAGGTGTCCCCGCCGGACGGCGAGGCCGCCGCCGACGCCGGGTCACGGCGGGCGATGCTACTCATCAAGTGGCCCCTCCTCGCCGTCGGCGCCGTGGCGGGGGAGTGCGAGGTGGATGCGCCGCCAGGCGGTCGCCCACCGCTGCGCCTCCTCCTCGTCCCCGCCGCAGCCGCGGACGAACCCGCACAGGTAGCCCAGGCTCAGGTGCGGCTTCTTGGACCCGCCGCGCAGCAGCTTGCTCGCCGTGGTGTGGCAGAAGGCCCCGTGGGACGACTCGGCCACCTTGCGCGTGGACGGGGACCCGCTCCACTGCCAGTACAGCCGCAGTCTCTCCTCCAGTTCCGCCATGCTGCGGGCCGTCAGCGGGTCGGGTTTGAGGACATGGCCGGGGAGGTCCGCCACCACGGGCGGCAGCCGCCGGTCTCGGTCTCGTGATGTCACCGTCGGCTCCTGCGATCAGGCGCGGAGCCCGGCGACGAACGCGGTGACCTGGCCGTAGCCGCTCACGACCGCGAGCTGGACGGCCTCGCTCAGGGCCAGCTGATGCCCGAGCGCGATGTACAGGATCGCGGCGGCCGAGGTGACCGCCGACAGGACGGCGAGCAGCCTGGGCCCGCCCTCCACCGAGAATGTGATCTTCACGAACGTGCGCCTTCCGGTGCTGGGATCCGACGTCGACCTGCGCGCGGCCCCTCACGGTGCGTGACCGGCCCGGAGCCCGGTCTGCCAACCGGTTCCAAGCCCGCTCGCGGGACGCGCTCGCATGGTCATAATCCACTCCCGCACCCCGGCGGGCAAAGCGCATCCCCACAATTAGTCGTCAACTGGCGGCCTTCGCCATGGATGGACAGCGATGTACAGTGCCTCGGCGCGGCACGAGCCGTTCCGGGGGCCGGCGCTTCCGTCAAGGAGCGGTGAGCACTGTCCGAACCTGTCCAGACTCGTCCGGGACCCTGGCCGGACACCTCCGCGCCCCCCGATCCTGGGACGGTGAGATGGCCACGGCCACCTCCATCCCCGTGACCGGCTCGGTATGGGATCCGACAGCGACCGGGGAACGGCCGGCTCGGCTGCCACCGAGCCGGCCTCCAAACCTCCACGCTCTCCGGGGGATCAGGTGCGGGTGGGGCGGCGGGCGGTGGTGTCGCGGGGGATGAGGCGGTGGCTGAGGGCGGTGGTCTCGGCGGGGGCCGTGGCGGACTCCGGGGGAGTGTCGATGATGTGGCGGGCGGCCATGGCGCCCATCTCGTAGAGGGGGAGGCTGACCGTCGTCAGGCCGACGAACTGGGCGACGCGGAGGTCGTCGATGCCGGCCACGGAGACTTCGCCCGGCACGTCGATGCCCGCTTGGCGCAGCGCGTTGAGCGCGCCGACGGCGGCCTCGTCGTTGGCGGCGACGATGGCGTCGGGCAGGGGCGGGCGCGCGATGAGCCGCATGGTCGCGGCGTGCCCGGACTCGAAGTCGAACCCGCCGGGGAGGCACTGGGCGTCGTCGGCGAGGTCGGCGTTGCTCATGCAGGCGAGGAAGCCGTCCCGGCGCTGCCGGGTGGCGACCATGCCCTCGGGACCCTCGATGAACGCGATCCGGCGGTGGCCGAGCGAGACGAGGTAGTCGGTGATGTCGTACGCGGCGGCCTGGGCGTCGGCGGCGAAGACGGGGCAGCCGATGTCGCGGGTGGTGAGGGACACGGCGTGGATGCCCTGCTCCTGCGCCTGCCGGACGGCCTTCGCGAGCTCCGGCTCCCGCGGGTCGTCGACGTAGCCGCTGCCCGCGAAGATGACGCCGGCGGCACGGTAGTCGCGCATCGTCCGGACGCGGGTGATCTCCGTGGTGGTGCGGCGGTCGACGTTGCACAGCATGGTGACGTAGCCGGCGCGGCTGGCGACGTCGTCCACCCCGCGGGCGATGACGGAGAAGTACGGGTTGACGATGTCGCTCACGAGCACGCCCATGAGCCGGCTGCTGCGCGAGACCAGCGCGCGGGCGAGCGCGCTGGGGGAGTAGCCGAGCCGCTCGGCGACCTCGACGACCCTGGCGCGGGTCTTGGCGGAGATGGGGTGGCTGGACCCGGTCAGCACCCGTGACGCGGTGGACACCGACACGCCCGCAGCCCGGGCGACTTCCGCGAGTGAGCTCACGGCCACCTTCCTAGGAGAACGTTTTCCTGATTATGGCACGGGCCGCCGGTGGCGACAACGGATCCGGGCTGGACCAGGCCCATGTTTCTGGGAATCGGCCTTGACATTTCTGTGGTACGGCTCACTACGATGCGGCACAAGGAATACGTTTGCCTAGTCGATTACCTCGGCTTTCGAGCAAAGCCGGGGAGAAGCGGCGCGATCCGAAGGAGGAGGCTGTGTACGCCGGGAGACATCTCAGACGGCTTGCCGCACTCGCGACCCTCTTCACCCTGGCCGCGTGCGGAGGCGGAGGCGCGGCCGAGACCAACGGGGACGGGACGCTCTCGTTCAAGGTGGCGGTCACCGAGCCGGACATCACGACCGTGCCGATCCTCGCCGCGCTCGACGACCTGCGCGGGCAGGGCCACAAGATCAAGGTGGTCGAGCTGGCGGAGCCGGAACTGTCCATCGAGGGGCTCGCCAAGGGCGACTACGCGCTCTCGGCCGAGGCGACGAGCCCCGCCCTGCTCGCGGTCGAGCAGGGCGCCCCCATCAAGATCATCGCCGATGCCATCGGGAACCAGTGGGCGGTCTACGGCAAGCCCGGCGTCTCCTCCTGCGACCAGCTGGACGGCAGCCCGTTCGGGATCTTCAGCGAGGGCGCGACCGCGACCGCGATGGTCAAGGAGTGGGTGAAGTCGACCTGCTCGCCGGGCAAGCGGCCCAAGTACCTGACGATCGGCGGCTCCGACGTCCGCGCCCAGGCCCTCGTCACCGGCCGGATCGCCGCGACCGCGCTGGAGGTCTCCGACGTGGTCGCCCTGGAGTCCAAGGGCGGAAAGTTCGCCAAGATCGCCGACTTCGCGCAGAGCCTGCCCGACCTGCGCCCGCAGACCGTGTACGCCAACGGCGACTTCATCACCGAGCACAAGGACGTGACGCAGGCGCTGGTCACCGCGCTGACGCGCCAGCACGCGAAGATCAACGCCGATCCGAGGTACCTGGTGGGGCTGGCCGCCAAGTACCTGCCGGAGGAGGACGGCGCCGACATGGCGAAGGTCGCCGACCGGTACGCCAAGGCGCGGCTGTTCGACGCGGCGGCGCTGACGGAGAAGAACATGCAGGGCACGATCGACTTCTTCGTCCGGGCGGGCGTGATCAAGAAGGGCATGACCGCGCGGGACGCGGCCGACCTCACGTTCGTCAAGGGGGCGCGATGACCGCGGCTGAGCGAGGATCTTCGGGCCTCCGGCCCGGGGGCCTCCCCTGGAAGGGCGGGGCCCGATGACCGCGGCGACGAGGTCCCGGTCGCCGCGCCGGACGGGGGCGCCGACCGGGCCGCGTCCCGCGCGGCGTCCCGGCCTGCTGCGCCGGGTCGCCGACCGGAATCTGCCGTACCAGCTGCTCACGTTCGCCGTCTTCGCGGCGGGCTGGGAGCTCTACGTCCGGCAGCGCGGCGGCCTGCTCATCCCGAGCTTCACCGAGACCGTCGAGGCGACCGTCGAGCTGCTCGGCAGCGCGGAGCTGTGGCGGGCCATGTACGTCAGCAACCAGGCGCTGGTCATCGGCTTCGGCATCACCGTCGTCGTCGGCGTGCCGGCCGGCATCCTGCTCGGCCGGTTCCGCACGCTGGAGCGGCTCGCGGACGTGTACCTCAACATCCTGCTGGTCACCCCGATGGCGGCGATCATCCCGCTGCTGGTGATGTCGGTGGGCTTCGGGCTGGCGTCCCGGGTCATCCTCGTCACGGTCTTCTCGGTCGTGATGGTGGTGGTGAACGCCCGGGCCGGGGTCCGGCAGGTGGACCCGTCGCTGATCGAGATGGCCCGCTCGTTCGGGGCGGACGAGCGGGCCATCTGGACGCGGATCCTGCTGCCCGGCGCGCTGCCGGCGATCATGACGGGCATCAGGCTGGGCCTCGGCCGCGCGGTCACCGGCATGGTCATCGTCGAGCTGCTCATGGTCTCCGACGCGCTCGGCGGGCTGATCCTGGAGTACCGCGGCCTGTTCAAGGCCCCGCTCCTCTACGGCACCATCGTGATCATCCTGGCGGAGGCGCTGCTGCTGATCTCCGTCGCGCGGTGGGCCGAACGCAAGCTGACCCGATGGGCACGCACCACCACGGCAAGGAGCGTTCGATGATCGAGATCCGCGGGTTGCGGAAGACGTACGTCGGCCAGGACGGCGGCCTCGTCGAGGCGCTGCACGACGTCGACCTCGACGTCCGCGCCAACGAGTTCCTGACCGTCCTCGGGCCGAGCGGCTGCGGGAAGACCACCCTGTTGAAGACGATCGCGGGCCTCATCCCGTGGGACGACGGCGACATCCGCATCGACGGCGCGCCGGTGCGCGGGCCCGGCCCCGACCGCAGCATGGTGTTCCAGAACTTCGCGCTGCTCCCGTGGGCGACCGTGCTGGACAACGTGGCCTTCGGGCTCCGGATGCGCGGCGTCGGACGCGCCGAGCGCGAGGAGCGCGCCCGCGCGCTGATCGGCACCGTAGGCCTGGCGGGGTTCGAGACCAAGCGGCCCGGTGAGCTGTCCGGCGGCATGCAGCAGCGCGTGGGCCTGGCCCGGGCGCTCGCCGTCCAGCCGCAGGTGCTGCTCATGGACGAGCCGTTCGGCGCCGTCGACGAGCAGACCCGCCGCCTGCTCCAGGAGGAACTGCTGTCCATCTGGGAGGAGCGGCGGCTGACGGTCGTGTTCATCACGCACAGCATGGAGGAGGCGGTGCTGCTCGGCGACCGCGTGGTGCTGATGAGCGCGCGGCCCGGGCAGATCGCCGAGATCGTGCCCGTCCCGCTGGAGCGGCCGCGTTCGAGCGACGTCGGCGCGCTGGAACGCTCCGGGGAGTACGTCGACCTCACGGCGTACCTGTGGGACAGGCTGCGCGACATGCACGCGGAGCACCGTCCGGCCAAGGCGGCCGGATGAGCGCGGTCGTGGAACGCCAAGGCGGTGCGCGGGCGCGCGGGCGCTCGTCCTGGCGGCGGCTGCCGGCGGCGCCGGTCAGCCTGGCCGCCGCCGCGGCGGCCTGGGAGCTGGTCGGGCACCTGGCGGACGCGTCGTTCTTCCCGCCGCTGAGCACGGTGCTGGACCGGCTCGCCGACATGGCGTCCAGCGGGCTGATCTTCAGCAGCCTGCGCGACAGCCTGATCAACCTCGTCCTGGGCTTCGCCGTCTCGCTCGCCGGGGGACTGGCGATCGGGGTGGCGATGGGCCGCTACCGCAAGGTCGAGGCGGCGCTCGGCGTGTACGTCTACGCGCTGCTCACGGCGCCGTCGCTGGTCTTCGCGCCGATCTTCTTCTCGCTGCTCGGCGAGGGCCGCGGCTCGATCGTCGCCGTCGTCGTCATGTACGCGATGTTCGTCATGATCATCAACACGGCGGCGGCGATCCAGGCGGTGCCGGGGCACCTGGTGGAGATGGCGCGCTCGTACGGCGCGAGCGAGGGGAAGGTGCTGCTGCGCGTCATGCTGCCCGCCGCCGCACCCATGATCATGGCGGGCGTCCGGCTCGGCGTCGGACGCGCCGTCACCGGAATGATCAACGGCGAGATGTTCATCGCCGTGGTCGGCCTGGGCCGCGTCGTGACCCAGGCGGGCGGGCGCTTCGACGGCGCGAGCGTCCTGGCGGTGCTCCTGGTGATCATCGCCGTCGCGCTCGGCGCGGTGGCCCTGGTGCAGGCCGTCGACCGGAGGATCACCCGCTGGGTGCCGCGGACATCACGAGGAGACCGATGAAGATCGACGCCTACAGCCACATCCTGCCCGAGCCGTACTTCGCGCGGATGCGGGAGATCGCCGACCCGGCCGCGTTCAAGCGCTGGCTGGAGCTGCCGGCGCTGCACGACCTGGACGAGCGGCTCCGGATCATGGACGAGTTCGGCGACGGCTACCAGCAGGTGCTCACGCTGTCCTCGCCGCCGATCGAGCTGATCGCCGGGCCGGGTGAGTCGCCGGCGCTGGCCCGGCTCGCCAACGACTCGATGCGCGAGCTGTGCGACAAGCGCCCCGACCGGTTCCCGGCCTTCGTCGGCTCCCTGCCGATGGACCACCCGGACGCCGCGCTCGCCGAGCTGGCGTACGCGGTCGACGACCTCGGCGCCCGCGGCGTGCAGGTGTTCACCAACGTCAACGGGCGGCCGCTGGACGATCCCGCGTTCGCCGGCGTGTTCGCCGAGATGGCCGCGCGGGACCTGCCCGTCTGGATGCATCCGGCCCGCACGGCGGCGTTCGCCGACTACGCCACCGAGGACGCCTCCCGGTACGAGATCTGGTGGGCGTTCGGCTGGCCGTACGAGACCAGCGCGGCCATGGCCCGGCTGGTGTTCTCCGGCCTGTTCGAGCGGCACCCCGACCTCAAGATCATCACGCATCACATGGGCGCGATGATCCCGTACCTGGAGGGCCGGATCGGGGTCGGCTGGGGCCCCCAGCTCGGCAGCCGCACGTCCGGCGCGGACTTCGAGCGCCTCCGGGACGCGCCGCGGCGGCCGCTCGACCACTTCCGCAAGTTCTACGCCGACACGTCGCTGTCGGGCTCCGACATCGGGACCCGGTGCGGCCTGGACTTCTTCGGCGCGGACCATGTCGTGTTCGGCACCGACTGCCCCTTCGACCCCGAGGGCGGCCCCCTCTACATCCGGGAGACCATCCGCGTCCTGGACGCCCTCGACATCCCGGACGGCGAGCGCGACCGCATCTACCACCGCAACATCCTGCGCCTGATGCGGCTCTCCGACGGGTGACGCCGCCGAACGGCTGTGCCGCCGTCCCGGGAGGTCCGGGACGGCGGCACGGCCATGGCCTGCGCGCGGCGCGGGTGTCAGTCGTGCGAGCCGTCGTGGACGCTGCCGAGCAGGGCCCGCAGCGCGGACGTCTTGCGGCCGAACTCCTCGGCGCGCATCGTCGCGGAGTAGTCGCGGTCGAGCGGCAGGTCGACGTCCAGGATCTCCGCGACGCGGCCGGGGCGGGCGGTCATCGCGACGACGCGGTCCGACAGGTAGACCGCCTCGGCGACGGAGTGGGTGACGAGGAGGACGGTGGTCCCGGTCTCCCGCCAGATCCGCCGCAGCTCGACGTTCATCGCCTCGCGGGTCAGCGCGTCGAGGGCGCCGAACGGCTCGTCCATGAGCAGCACCGACGGCCGGTGCAGCAGCGCCCGGCACAGCGACGCCCGCTGCTGCATCCCGCCGGACAGCTCGTGCGGCATCGCGTCGGCGAACTCCAGCAGTCCGGTCATCTCCATCAGCTCGCGGGCCCGCCGCTCGACCTCCTTCTTCGGCATCCGCCGCATCTCGCCCTGGAGCGTGATGTTGCGGCGGACCGTGCGCCACTCCAGCAGCGCCGCCTTCTGGAACACGAAGCCGATCTCCGCGCTGGTCGCGCGGACCCGCTCGCCGCGCAGCGTCAGCTCGCCCCCGGTCGGCCGGACGAGCCCGGCGACCAGCTTGAGCAGCGTCGACTTGCCGCACCCCGACGGCCCGACGATCGAGACGAACTCCCGCGGCCGGACGGAGAACGACGCGTTCTCCAGGGCGACCGTGGTCTTGCTCTTCGTGGTGAACCGCACCGTCACGTCGCGGATCTCGATGTCGTCGCGCGTGCCGTCCGCCACGGCCGTTCCCTCCTTCGTCCTGCGTCGCGGGCCGGTCATCGGCCGACCGGCTTCCAGTAGGTGGCGGCCGGGCGGGCCGACTTGAGGACGCCGAGACCGGCGAACAGCTTGATGGTGTCGTTCCAGTCGGCCTCGTCGTTGACGCCCGGCGCCGCCGACCCGGTCCGCTGGGTGTGCAGGAGGCGGGAGGCGCGCTTCCACTGCTCGGCGAGCACCTTCTGCGCGGGCAGGCTCGGGCTCGCGCCCTCCATCGACGCGACGGCGGCGTCCGGCTCCTTGACGGCGGCGGCGAACGACTCGCTGGTGGCCTTCCAGAGCGACGCGGCCAGCTTCGAGTCCTTGGCGAGCGCCCGGTCGGACGCCACCAGCCCGGCGCCGAGCGTCTTCACGCCCCAGTCGGAGAACAGCAGGTAGCCGGTCGGCTTGCCGGTCTTCTCCGTGATGGTCGGGCCCTGGTCGCTGATGAAGCCGACCAGCGCGTCGGCCTTGCCGCTGATCACGGCGGCGATCTTGGCGGCCGGCTGCACGTTCACGGTCTTGACCTCGCCCGCCGGGACGCCGTTGGCCTTGAGGAACGCGGGCAGGACGTCGGCGTACGGGTCGCCGGAGGTGAGCGCGACCGTCCTGCCCTTCAGGTCCTGCGGCTTCGCGATGCCGGACCCGTTGAAGAACTGCACCGCGGACGGCGAGGTCTGGAAGAACGAGCCGATGCTCTTGACCTTGACGCCCGCGTCGACGCTGGTGAGGACGGCGGCGGTGTCGACGACGCCGAAGTCGGCCTTGCCCGCGGCGACGGCCTGCGCCACCGCGTTCGACCCCTTGCCCGGGACGATCTTGAGGTCGATGCCGTGCCTGTCGAAGATCCCCTTCTTCTTCCCGAAGTAGTACGGCACGTGGTCGCCGTACGGGTAGAAGTTCAGCATCAGCGTGACCTTCTCCTTGCCGCCGCCCTTGGCCCCGGCGGCGTCGCCGCAGGCGGCCGACGTGAGGACGACGGCGAGACCGGCGACGACCGCGGCGGACGACGTGAGCATGCGTTTCATGGGTTCTCCCCCCAGGGGTTCTGCGATGGGCCGGCGATGTCCGGCGGAAGGTGGCGTCCGGCGGAGGGCGTGGTGCGCGGAGGACGAGGTCCGGCGGACGGTCAGGTGGCGGTGGTGTCGCCGGGTTGACGGCGCGAGCTGTGCCACGGCATCAGCAGCCGCTCGGCGAGTTCGACCAGCATGAACAGCACCACGCCGATCAGCGACAGCAGGATCAGCGCGGCGTAGAGCATCGCGGTGTCCACGTTGCCGGTGGCCTCGACGATCACGTAGCCGAGCCCGCTGTCGGCGCCGACGAACTCGCCGACGACCGCGCCGGTGACGGCGAGCGTGACCGCGACCTTCAGCCCGCTCATGATGAACGGCAGCGCCGCCGGGAAGCGGAACCGGACGAACGCCTGCAGCCGGGTCGCGTTCATCGTCGCGGACAGCTCGATGAGGTCCGGGTCGATCGACTTCAGGCCGGTGAACCCGGCGACGACGACGGGGAAGAAGGCGATGAACGCGGCCATCAGTACCTTCGGCGAGAAGCCGAAGCCGAGCCACACCACGAACAGCGGCGCGACGGCGATCTTCGGCACGACCTGGGCGAAGACGAGCACCGGGTACACGGTCTTCTCCAGCGCGGGGGCGTAGGCCATCAGCAGCGCCGCGAGGAGCCCGAGGACGACGGCGGCCGCGAAGCCCGCGAGGGTCTCGGCGGTCGTGACGAGCGAGGCGTCCCAGAGGTAGCCGGCGTTGTCGGCGAACCGGTGCCAGGTGTCCATCGGGGCGGGGACGAGGTAGCTCTCGACGAGCCCCAGCGCGGTGACGGCCTTCCACACGGCCAGGACCGCGACGAGCAGCAGCGCGGGCCGCCACACGGCCGCGGCCCACCCCCAGCGGGGCCGGCGGAGGCGGGGACGGCGGAGGAGTGCGGAGTTCGCCATGGCAGACCCTAACGGTAAGCGCTTTCAATTTCAGGCGCTGGCAATGTATGCAGGTGATGAGACTCACGTCAAGGGTCAGAGTTGTAAGCGCTTACGGATTCCGCCACGATGTGGCGGACCGGGCCGTTGCGAGGGACGATCCCCGCACCCCGGAACGGACCCGCACCCGGGAGGAACCGACACCCATGGCCGATCGCAATCTGGTCCGACTGCAGGACGTCGCCGCGCGCGCCGGCGTCTCGATCGCGACCGCGTCGCGGATGCTGAGCGATCCGAACTACGGCGGCCGGGTCGCGCTCCGCGAGCGTGTCCTGGCCGCCGCGGCCGAGCTCGGCTACCGGGTCAACCCGCACGCCCGCGCGCTCGCGACGTCGTCCTCGACGAGCGTCGGGCTCGTCGTCCACGACGTCCGCGACAGCTACTTCGCCCTGCTCAGCGGCGGCGTCATCACGGTGGCCGAGCGCGAGGACCTCCTCGTCAACATGGTGTGCACCTACCGCGACCCGGCCCGCGAGCTCGAATACGTCAAGCGGCTCATCGACCAGCGGGTGCGGGCGCTGATCCTCGCCGGCAGCGCGTTCCGCGACACCGCCCACAACGCCGCCATGCGCGCCGAGCTGCGCGCCTACCAGGAGTCGGGCGGCTCGGTCGTGTCGGTGACGCGCGGACGCGACATCGGGCACCTCGTCCAGATCGACAACGCCGGCGGCATGCGCGAACTGGCCCGCGCGATGGTGGAGCTCGGGCACACGTCGTTCGGCGTCGTCGCGGGCCCGCTGCGGCTGCTCACCGTGCGCGACCGGGTGCAGGGCCTCAAGCAGGGCCTGAAGGACCACGGCATCGTCCTGCGCCGCGACGACATCGTCTACGCCGACCTGTCGCGCGAGGGCGGGCTGACCGGCGCGCAGACGCTGATGACCCGCCGAAACCCGCCGCGCTGCCTGATGGCCGTCGCCGACGTCATGGCGCTCGGCGCGCTGTCGTGGCTGCGCGCGAACGGGACCTCCGTCCCGGACGAGGTGTCGGTGACCGGGTTCGGCGGCCTGCCCGCGGCGCTCGACGCCGTACCGCCGCTGACCACGGTGGAGATCCCGCTGGAGCGGGTCGGCGAGACGGCGATGGACCTCGCGTTGCGTCCGCCGTCCCCCCGGCACGTGGTGGAGATCGAGGGGAAGCTCGCGCTCCGCGAGAGCGCCGTCGCGCCCACATAGGGGAGGGCAGGCCGGCGCGCCCGGCGAGCCGCACGGCTCACCGGGCGCGACCCGCCCGGTCAGGGCAGGACGTGGCGGGGGAAGCCCGCGACGACGGACGCGAGGACGTCGTCGGGGTCCGCCGCCCACACCTTCTCGTTGAAGATCTCCACCTCGATCGGGCCGTCGAACCCGGCGGCGCCGACGGCGCGGGTGATCGAGCGGAGGTCGATCGCGCCGTCGCCCGGGAGCCCGCGCCCGAACGTCGGATGCGGCTGCGGCACCAGCCAGTCGCACACCTGGTAGCCGATGATCCGGCCGGCCGCGCGGGCCAGGGACGCGTGGAGGCCGGGGTCCCACCACACGTTGTAGGTGTCCACGGCGAGCCCGACGTGCGCGGGGTCGAACCCCTCGACGACGTCGAGCGCCTGGTCGAGCGTCACCGTGACCGACCGCTCCGCGCACATCATCGGATGCAGCGGCTCGACCGCGAGCCGGACGCCCGCCGACGCCGCGTACGGCACCAGCTCCGCGATCCCCTCCACCACGGTGGCGCGCGACCGCTCCAGGTCCAGGTCGTCGCGGACGCCGCCGCTGACCAGGTAGAGGACGTCCCCGCCGATCGCCGCCGTCAGCTCGACGGCGCGGCGGTTGGCGTCGTGGTCGAGCCCGCCGCCGTCCGGGTTCTTGCCGGTGAAGAACCCGGCGCGGCACATGCTGGACACCCGTATCCCGTGGTCGCGCAGCAGCGTCGCCGCGCGCTCCGGGCCGTACTCCTCGACGGGCCCGACCCAGGCGCCGAGCCAGCCGATCCCGTGCCGCGCGAGCCCGCGCACGGTCTCCTCGAAGGACCACCCCTTCACCGTGATCTGGTTGATCGCGAGCCGTTCCAGCTGTTCGGGCCGTTCGGGCTGCTCGGGTCGTTCGGCGCTCATGTGGCGCTCCTTCCGTCGATCCCGGCCGTCGCGAGTAC
This sequence comes from Actinomadura sp. 9N215, assembly GCF_044326345.1. Taxonomy (NCBI): domain Bacteria; kingdom Bacillati; phylum Actinomycetota; class Actinomycetes; order Streptosporangiales; family Thermomonosporaceae; genus Actinomadura; species Actinomadura sp. 9N215. The sequence continues at coordinate 47,784 of NZ_JBIRBA010000005.1, forward strand.
GGCGAGCATGCGGTCGGCCGCGAGCTCGGCGTCCTCGACGAGGCCCGCCTGGTCGGCGAGCCGGAACAGGCGGGCGAGATGGCCGATCGTCCGGGCGCCCTGGTGCCCGCCGAGCATGACGAAGTGCGGCTGGAGGCCGCGCAGGTAGGCGAGGAACACGACCCCGGTCTTGTAGTGGTACGTCGGGGCCTCGAAGATCGCCCTCGACAGCGGGACGGTCGGCGCCAGCACGCGGTCGAAGCCGTCCGCGTCGCCGTCGTCGAGCAGGGCGAGGGCCTCGGCCGCCAGCGGCGCGATCGCGTCGAAGATCCCGAGCAGCGCGTCGCTGTGGCCCTGGTCGTCGCCCCTGATGAGCTCGGGATAGTTGAAGTCGTCCCCGGTGAACATCGTCGTCCCGGCGGGGAGGCGGCGGCGCAGCGCGATCTCGCGTCCGGCGTCGAGCAGGGAGATCTTGACGCCGTCGACCGCGCCCGCGTTCTCCGCCATCAGCCGGACGACGGTGTCCGCCGCGGCGTCGAGGTCGGCGGAGCCCCAGTAGCCCGCCAGCCTCGGGTCGAACATGTCGCCGAGCCAGTGCAGGATCGCCGGACGCGACAGCGAGCCGAGCACCTTCCCGTAGACGGCCAGGTAGTCGTCGGCCGAGCGCGCCGTCCGGCAGAGCGCCCGGCTGGCCATCAGCACGACCTGGCCGCCCGCGTCCTCGATCCACCGGCACTGGCGCAGGTAGGAGCGCTCGATCTCCGCGAGGGTCGCGGGACGGTCGGCCGGGAGGTCGTCGGTGCCCGCGCCGCAGGCGATGGCCGCGCCGCGCCCCGCCGCCTCCCGGCACGACCGCTCGATCAGCTCCGGGACGAGCCCGGGCGGCAGCCCCATGCCGCGCTGCGCGGTGTCCATCGCCTCCGCGACGCCGAGGCCGAGGTCCCACAGGTGGTGCCGGAAGCTCAGTGTCGCGTCCCAGTCGACGGCCGGGTCGAGCACCGGGTCGGCGGTGGCGAGCGGGTCGGCCACGACGTGCGCGGCCGCGTACGCCCGGCGCGTGCGCGGCGCGTCCCGGCGGCCCGGGAGGGGCCGGGGCGCGCCGCGCATCGTGTACTTCTCCAGCGCGGCGCCGGAGGCCGAGGCCGAGGGCGAGGGCAGCAGCAGCGAGGTCACGCCGGCCCGGCCGTCAGCTCGGGCACGTCGATCCAGCGGCGCTCGCGCGACGACCGCAGCGCCAGCTCGGCGAGCTGGACGCCCTTGGCGCCTTCGAGGAGGTCCCAGCCGAACGGCGCGTCCTCGACCACATGCCGCAGGAACATCTCCCACTGGACGCGGAAGGCGTTCTCGAACTCCTCGTTGTCGGGCACCTCCTGCCAGCCCGCCCGGAAGTCGATCGGGTTCGGGATGTCGGGGTTCCACACCGGCATCGGCGTGTTCGCGCGCGACTGCGTCCGGCACTCGCGGAGCCCGGCGATCGCGCTGCCGTGCGTGCCGTCGAGCTGCCACTCGCCGATCTCGTCGCGGTAGGGGCGGGTGGCCCAGGACGTCGTGAACTGCGCGGTGACGCCGTTCTCCAGCTCGAACAGGCCGTAGGCGGCGTCCTCGGCGGTGGAGTCGTAGGGCCTGCCGTCCTCGTCCCAGCGCTTCGGGACGTGGATCGCGCTGTGGCACAGCACCGACCTGATCGGCGAGACGGTGTTGTCGATCAGGTAGCGCCAGTGCGGGTACATGTCCAGGACGAGGCCGCCGCCGTCCTCGGCGCGGTAGTTCCACGACGGGCGGTTGAGGTGCTGCCAGTCGCCCTCGAACACCCAGTAGCCGAAGTTCAGCCGGAAGCTCAGCATCGTGCCGAAGAAGCCGCCGTCGACGAGCCTCTTCAGCTTGCGGATGCCGGGCAGGAACAGCTTGTCCTGGACGACGCCGTGCTTGACCCCGGCCGCGTCTGCGAGCCGGGCGAGGTCGAGGGCCTCGTCGAGCGAGACGGCCGTGGGCTTCTCGCAGAAGATGTGCTTGCCGGCGGCGATGGCCTTGCGCACCGCCTCCGCCCGCAGGTTCGTCGTCTGGGCGTCGAAGTAGATCGCGTCGTCGTCGTTGGCGAGGGCCTCGTCGAGGCTGGTCGTCCAGCGTTCGACGCCGTAGCGGCGGGCGAGGTCCTCCAGCTTGGCGGGGTTGCGCCCGACGAGGACGGGGTCGACGACCAGCCGGCGGCCGTCCCGGAGGACGAGCCCGCCCCGGTCCCGGATCGCCGTGATCGAGCGGTCGAGGTGCTGCCGCGTCCCCATGCGCCCGGTGACGCCGTTCATGATGATGCCGATCCGCACCTGGTCCATGGAACCTCCCTGATTTCTGTAAGCGCTTTCTATTTCATGCGATTCGGGACTGTCAAGGCGCGGCGGCCGAGCAGCCCGGCGGCGGCGCCCCCGAGGACGTCCTCGCGCTGGGCCCCGCTCAGGCCCGGCGCCGCCGCCACCGCCGCGACCGCATCCGGATCGCCGGTGGGGAAGGGATAGTCGCTGCCGAGCAGCACGTGGTCGCTCCCGGCGAAGTCGACGAGCCACGCCAGCGACGTCGCCGAATGGGTGAGCGAGTCGTAGTAGAGCCGCCGCAGGGCCGTGCTCGGCGGGACGCGGTCGTCGGTCCAGTCGGCGCGGAGCCTGGCGATCGCGTCGAGCCTGCCGGCCTGGTAGGGGAGGAACCCGCCCCCGTGGACGACGCAGAGCCGCAGACTGGGAAAACGGTCGAAGACGCCCGCGAGGACCATGGCGGCGACGACCGCCGTGGACTGCGCCGGGTTGTCAACGATGTCGCCGAGCCGGTCGGCGCGCAGGCCCGCCGGCGACGCCGCCCGCCAGGGGTGGAGGAGGATCAGCGCGCCCGTGTCGGCGGCGGCCTTCCAGAGCGGGTCCCAGCGCTCGTCGTCGAGCCGGGGACCGGGCCCGCCCGCCGCCAGCTCGCCGCCCGCGAAGCCGGGCCTCGCCGCCGCGTGCCTGAGCCGGACGGCCGCCGACACCGGGTCGTGCCGGTCGAGCAGGGACAGGGCGAGCAGCCGGTCGGGACGCATCGCCACGACCGCGGCCATGGCCTCGTCCAGGGCGTTCAGGAAGCCGGTCGCGGCGTCGGGGGCGAGCTCGTCCGGGCTCAACTCCAGCCAGGGGGACACGACCTGGACGTCCACGCCGGTGCGGTCCATCTCCGCGATGCGGGTGCGCACGTCGGTGAGGGCGTCGGCGACGGGCGGGGTCAGCCGGGCGCCGAACCGCACGCGCCGGTCATCGGTGAGAACGGGCAGCTCCGGGCCGCGCCCGCTGCGTTCGCCGCGCCCGCCGCGCTCCAGCTCGGCGAGCAGGGCGGCGGGCACGGCGTGCGCGTGAACGTCGACGACGCGTCCGCCGAGGCTTCCGCCGCCCGGGTCACGGAGGGGGCTTGAAGTGGTCATCACGCTGTGAGATGGTAACCGAAAATTGAAAGCGCTTACAGGAGTTGGTTATGCCGGATCGAAACGAGTCGGGTCCGCTGCACGGCCGGGTGGTCGCGGTCACCGGCGGCGGGCGGGGCCTCGGACGGTCGATCGCGCTGGCCGCCGCGGCCGCCGGCGCCGACGTCGCGATCGCCTACCGGGAGAGCGAGGCCGGGGCGAAGAGCGTCGCCGATGAGGCCCGCTCCCTCGGCGCCGAGGCGGACGTCCACCGCTGCGACGTGACCGACCGCGACCAGGTGTTCGGGTTCGTCGCGGCGGCCGAGCGGCGGTTCGGCCGCGTCGACGGCCTGGTCAACAACGCGGGCATCATGCCCGAGACGCCGTTCCTCGAGACGTCCGCGGACGAGTGGGACCGCGTCATCGCCACCGATCTGACCGCGGCGTTCCACGCCAGCCAGGCGGTGCTGCCCGGGATGCTGGAGCGCGGGTCCGGCAGCATCGTGAACATCGCGTCCCGCCTCGGCCAGGTCGGCTGGCCGCACGTCGCGCACTACGCCAGCGCCAAGGCCGGGCTGATCGCGCTCGCCAAGTCGATCTCCCGCGAGTTCGGGCAGCGCGGCGTACGCGCGAACAGCGTGGCGCCCGGCGTCACCAACACCGACATGGGCCGGACCGTCATGGCGGGCGAGGTCGGCCGCAAGCGGATGGCCGAGCTGCCGCTGGGCCGGTTCGGCGAGCCCGGCGAGGTCGCCGACTGCGTGGTCTTCCTGCTTTCGGACGCGTCCGCGCTGCTCATCGGCCAGACCCTCAACCCCAACAGCGGGGGGCTGATGCCATGAGCCCGGCCATCGGGACCGTCCAGGACGCGCTCGCGCTCGTCCGCGACGGCCACGCCGTCTGGGTCGGCGGATCGGGCGCCGGGCACGGCGTGCCGCAGGCGTTCATCGACGCGCTCGCGGCGCGGTTCGCCGAGACCGGCCACCCGCGCGACCTGACCACCGTCCGCGTCGTCGGCATCGGCGACTTCGCCGACAAGGGGTTCTCGCAGCTCGGCCTGCCCGGCCTCGCGCGCCGGACCATCGGCAGCAACATCGGCAACGAGCCCCGGCTCGGAGCGCTGGTCGCGGACGGCGCGCTGGAGGCGTACTCGCTTCCGCAGGGCGTGCTCTCGGCGCTGTGCCGCGACATGGCCGCCGGGCGCCCCGGCCACATCACGCACGTCGGCCTCGGCACCTACGTCGACCCGCGGCAGACGGGCGGCAGGCAGAACGCGCGCACCACCGAGGACCTCGTCGAGGTGGTCGAGCTCGCCGGACGCGAATGGCTGCTCTACCGCGCGCTGCCCATCGACGTCGCCGTCCTGCGGGCCACCACGGCGGACGAGGACGGCAACCTCACGTTCGAGCACGAGCCGATCCTCGGCGACTCGCTCGCGCTGGCGATGGCCGCGCACAACAACGGGGGCAAGGTCGTCGTCCAGGTCGAGCGGCTGGCGGCGCGGGGCTCGCTGCGCCCGGCGGACGTCCGCGTCCCCGGCGCGCTCGTCGACCTCGTCTACGTGGACGCCGCCCAGCGCCAGACCTACGCGACGGCGTACTCCCCGTACTACTCGGGGGAACTGCGCGCCCCGTCCTCGGGCGTCGCGGCCTCACCGCTGGACGTCCGGAAGGTCATCGCGAGGCGGTCGCTCATGGAGTTCCGCCGCGGCGACATCTGCAACCTCGGCTTCGGGATCTCGCAGCAGATCGGGTCCGTCGCCGCCGAGGAGGGCGTCGCGGACGTGCTGACGCTCACCGTCGAGCAGGGCGTCTTCGGCGGGGTGCCGGCCTTCGGCGGCGACGGCGGCGCGGGGCACGGTTACCAGGCGCGCCTCGAACAGCCGTCGATGTTCGACTTCTACGACGGCGGCGGGCTCGACATCGCCAGCCTGTCGTTCGCGCAGGTCGACCGGCACGGGAACGTGAACGTGCACGCGTTCGACGACCGTCCGCGCGGGCCCGGCGGGTTCGTCAACATCAGCACGCGGACGCGGCGGCTCTGCTTCGTCGGCACGTTCACCGCCGGAGGGCTCCGCGTCGCCGTCGACGACGGGGCCCTGACGATCCTGCGCGAGGGACGCCACCGCAAGTTCGTCGACGCGGTGACGGAGATCAGCTTCAACGGGCGGCTGGCGGCGGAGAAGGGCCAGTCGGTCAGGTACGTCACCGAACGCGCCGTGTTCGAGCTGACGCCCGACGGACTGGCGCTGATCGAGGTCGCGCCCGGCGTCGACGTGGACAAGGACGTCCTGGCCCACATGGACATCGCGCCCGCCGTCCCCGCCACGCCCGCCCTGATGGACCCGCGCCTGTTCGCCGCCGCGCCGATGGGCCTGGCGGCCGACCTCACGGAGAAGGAGGCCGCGACATGACCGGCGACGGCGACCGCGACGGCGGCGGGAAGGACCTCGTGCACCTGGTCCCGGGGGCGTGCGCGGAGATCGTCCTGGACAACCCGCCGATGAACGTGGTGTCGCGCGAGCTGACGCGGCAGCTGCGCGCGGCGCTCCACGCGGTCGCGCGCGACCCGCGGGTCAGGGCGGTCGTCGTGCACGGCGCCGGGGGCAGGGCGTTCTGCGCCGGGTCCGACATCGCCGAGTTCCGCGACCTGCACGGCCGGGTCGCCGAGGACAAGCTGCTGCTGGAGCGTCTGGTCTACCGGCAGCTCGCCCGGCTCCCGGTGCCGACCGTCGCGGCGATCGAGGGCCACGCCCTCGGCGGCGGCCTCGAACTAGCGCTGTGCTGCGACTTCCGGATCGCGACCCGCCGGTCCAAGCTCGGGATGCCCGAGCTGAAGCTCGGCGTGACGCCGGGCAGCGGCGGCACGCAGCGGCTGCCGCGGACGATCGGGCTCGCCCGCGCCAAGGAGATGATCCTGCTCGGCGAGCCGGTCGACGCGGCGGCGGCGCTCGCGATCGGCCTGGTCACCCGCGTCGTCGACGACGGGCAGGCCGTGGACGCGGCACGCCGCATGGCCGGGACGCTCGCCTCGCGCGGGCCCGTCGCGATGCGGGTCGCGAAGCGGCTGCTCGACCTGTCCGCCGAGACCGCTCTGGAGGACGGTCTCGCCGACGAGCTCGACGGCTCCGAGACCGTGTTCGCGACCGACGACGTCCTGGAGGGCGCGGACGCCTTCCTCGCCAAGCGCCCCGCCCGGTTCACCGGCCGGTGACCACGACAGACTGGAGAAGCTGATGCGCACAGTCGCCCTCTTCGGCCGTCCCTTGCGGAGACGGCACTCGGCGGTCATGCACAACGCGGCGTTCGAGGCGGCGGGCGTCCACGCCCGGTACGAGCTGCGCGAGGTGGACGAGGCGGGCCTCGCCGAACAGGTGGCCGAGGCGCGCCGCAACGGATGGATGGGCTTCCAGATCACCGCACCGTACAAGCTGCTGGTGATGGACCTGCTCGACGAGATCGAGCCGGGCGCCCGCGCCATCGGCGCGGTCAACAGCGTCGCCGCCTCTGAAGACGGACGCCTGATCGGATTCAACACCGACGTCGTGGGCTTCATGGCGGGCGTCCGCGACTGCCTGGGCGGGGACGTGAAAGGACGGTCCGTGGTCGTCGCGGGCTCGGGCGGCGTCGGCCACGCGGCCGTCTACGGCCTGGCCACCGCGGGCGCGGGCCGCCTCACCGTCCTGGACCTCGACGCCGACCTGCCCCGACGCCTCGCGGACGATCTCGGCGACGCCGCGTCGATCGAGCCCCTCGCCTTCGACGACCCGCGCGCCCGCGACCGCCTGGCGGACGCCGACCTGTTCGTCAACGCGACCTCCGTGGGCATGCTGTCGCCGGGCCCGGTCGTCGACGTCGGCCTCCTCGCCCCGTCCGCCGCCGTGTTCGACGTCGTGTACATCCCGGCGGAGACCGAGCTGGTGCGCCAGGCCCGCGCCCGCGGCATGCGAGCGTCCAACGGCGACGGGATGCTGGTCGCGCAGGCGGCCGCCGCATGGTGCCGGTGGACGGGCCTTCCCGACCCGACCGAGACGATGCGGCGGGCCGTGGCCCCGCTGCTCGCGGAGGGAGACCCGCGCCCGTGACGCTCCGGGTGGTGCTGGCGCCCGACTCGTTCAAGTCGACCCTGACGGCGGCGAAGGCCGCCGAGGCGATGGCCGAGGGCTTCCGGCGCGTGCGCCCCGACGTGGTGACCGAACGCCTGCCCCAGGCGGACGGCGGCGAGGGCACGCTCGACACAGTGCTGGCCGCGCGCCCGGACGCGTCCGTCCACACCACGACGGTGACACTGCCGAAAGGCCCGCACACAGCGCGATGGCTCATGCTCGACGACGGCACGGCGATAGTGGAATTGGCGGAATGCTGCGGGCTGCCCCTAGTCGGCACCGACGACCCGTCCGGCGCCGACAGTGCCCCGCTCGGCACCGTCCTCCGCGAGGCCCTCCGCATGTCCGCCCGAAGGATCGTCGTCGGCCTCGGCGGCTCCGCCTCCACCGACGGCGGCTCCGGCTGCCTGCGCGAACTGGGCCTCCGCACGACCGGCCCGCACGGCGACGACGTCCCGCCGGGAGGCGCCGGGCTCCTGGCGGTGACCCGCGCCGACGCCGCTGACCTGCTGGATCCTCCGCCGGACGGCGTCCTCCTCCTCTGCGACGTCGAAGCGCCCCTCTTCGGCCCGCGCGGCGCCGCCGCGGTCTTCGGCCCGCAGAAGGGCGCCGACCCCGCGCTGGCGCGGGTCCTCGACGGCGCCCTCCGCCGGTGGGCGGACGTCGTCGGCGCCGACCCGGACGCCCCCGGAGCGGGCGCCGCGGGCGGGATCGGATACGGCCTGGCGGCCTGCTGGGGCGCCACGATGGCGTCCGGCGCCCGGCACCTGTCCGACCTGAGCGGCCTCCCGGACCGTATCCCCGGCGCCGCGCTCGTCGTCACGGGGGAGGGCCGCCACGACGAGCAGTCCTACACCGGCAAGATCACAGGCCACGTCCTCGGGCTGGCGCAGCGGCACGGCGTCCCGGCAGCCGTGATCGCCGGAACCACGACAGCCGGCCGCCCGGACGTGGCGACGATCAGCCTCGCCGACCTCGCCGGATCGGAACGGGAGGCGATGGAACACCCCGAGCACCACCTCCGCCGCGCCGCCGGACGCCTCGCGGCCGGCCTGCCCGGTTCCGGGGCGTAGCCGCGCCCGCGAGCCCTCCCCTCGACGTCACGGGAGGGGGACGATGTGGGGGGCGATGCTGGCGAGTTTTTCGCAGGTCTCCTCGTATTCGCGGTCGGGGGTGGACGCGTCGACGATGCCCGCGCCGGCGCGGAGCCAGGCGTGGCCGTCGCGGTTGTAGAGGGCGCGGAGGACGAGGGCCGAGTCGAGGGCGCCGTCGTGGGAGACGGTGAGGACGGCGCCCGAGTACAGGCCGCGGTGCTCGTCCAGGCGGGTGATGGCGTCGATCGCCTCGGGCTTGGGGATGCCGGACGCGGTGACGCCGGGGAAGAGGGCGTCCAGCGCGTCCCACGAGGTGCGGCCGGGCGCGAGGGCGCCGCTGACGGTGGAGCCGAGGTGCTGCACGCTGCCGCGCTCCTTGACGGCCATGAACCCGGTGACCTGCACGGACGCGGGATCGCAGACCCGGTACAGCTCGTCCTGGGAGGTGCGGACCGACACGGCGTGCTCGTAGATCTCCTTGGGGTCGGTCTCCAGGTCGCGGCGGGTGTGGGCGTCGGCGTCGGCGCCCAGGCCGAACGCGCGGGTCCCGGCGAGGGGCTGGGTCATGACGCGTCCGGCGGCGTCCACGCTGACGAGGACCTCGGGGCTGAAGCCGGCGGCCTGGAAGCCGCCCAGATCGAACAGGAAGGAGCGCGCGGGGGTGTTCGCGCGGCGGCCCCGTACGAACGTCGACACGGTATCGACGGGGTAGGGGATGTCCAGCCGCCGCGACACGATCACCTTCTGGTAGCGACCGGCCTTGATCTCCGCGACGGCCTCGGCGACCTGGGCGCGGTAGCGGCCGTCCCCGACGCGGACGTCGACCGGCGAGGGCGTGCCCACGGTGAGCGCGTCGGCCTTGGCCAGCAGCTTCGCGACCTGTTCGGCCTCGTAGGCGTCGACGCCGGTGACGCGGGCGCGGCCGGCCTCGGCGCGGACCTCGACGCGGGGGACGATCAGGTGCGCGAGCCGGCCCCGGGGCGGCGACGCGGCGAACTCGAACGCGATCCAGCCGTAGGCGTTCCAGGCGGGCAGCGGGACGTCGGCGAACACCTCGCGGAGCGCGTCGGCGGGCCGTCCCTCCGTCCAGGTCCTGGTGGCCGGGGGCCGGTCGGGCCACCGGACCCGCACCTCGCCGGCGTCGAGGACGACCTCGCCGAGCAGGCCGCCCGCGAACGTCCAGGCGCCGGGGCGCTCGTAGACGACGTAGTCGTCGAACAGGCCCGATCCGGCCAGCCTGGCCATCAGCGCGAGCGGGTCCGCGGTGTACTCGACGACCAGCTCGACGGGGTTCGCATATGCGCGCAGACCGGAGTACAAGGTAGCCAACTCCCTCTCATGGGCCGGAACGGTCCAAACTTAGGTAAGGCTAACCTTGTGGGATTTTAAGAGGCAAGGCTAACCTAACCGACGGCGGTGAAGCCGACAACGGAGAGGCGAGCGTGCAGGAGCAGACGACGACGGCACGGCGACGCGAACTGATGCGGCGGATGATGGCCGAGGCCGGGCTCGGCCCGGACACCGCCGGGCCGGCCCCGCGGGGATCGGACGGACCGGCGCCGCTGTCCTACGCGCAGCAGAGCATGTGGCTGCACCATCGCACGTTCCCGGACAGCGCCGCCTACAACGTCTGCCTCCTGATCCGCATGTCGGGGCCGCTCGACGCCGCCGCGCTGCGCGAGGCCCTGCGCGGGCTGATCCGCCGGCACGCGGTCCTGCGCACCGTCTACGCCGACGAGGGTCCCGTGCAGGTCGTGACCGATGACGACTCGCTGGAGCTGACGCCGGTCGCCTGCGCCGATCCGGACGCGCGGGCGGCGGAGCTGGCGGCCGTGCCGTTCGACCTGCGCCGCGAGCGGCCGATCCGGCTCGAACTGCTCGGGCTCGGCGGCGCGGACGAGCACGCGCTCGTCCTGGTCGTGCACCACATCGCCTGGGACGGCATGACGTGGGGCTCGCTGTCGCGCGACCTGTCGGCCCTCTACCGCGCGGCCCTCACGGGGGAGCCGGACGGGCTGCCCGCATTGGACGTCCAGTACGCCGACTACGCCGAATGGGAGCAGCGGCGGCCCGTCGACGAGGACGACCTCGCGTACTGGCGCGAGCGCCTCGACCCGCCGCCCGCGCCGCTCGACCTGCCAGCCGACCGTCCGCGGGGCGCCGCCGTGTCCGAGCGCGGCGGGCGGCGGGCGCGGCGCTTCGACGACGCCGTGACGGAAGGGATGCGGAAGCTCGCCGCCGAGGAGAACCTCACCCCGTACATGGTGATGACGGCCGGTTACGCCGTCCTGCTGCACCGCTACACGGGCGCCGTCGACGTGGCGATCGGGTCGGCGGTGATGAACCGGGAGCATGCCGAGATCGAGCGGCTCGTCGGCAATTTCGGCAACACGCTGGTGATGCGGACCGACCTGTCCGGCGCGCCGACGTTCCGGGAGGCGCTGCACCGCGTCGGCCGGACCGTCACCGGGGGCTTCGCGCACCAGGGCCTGCCCTACGACCGCATCGTGCAGGAACTCCGCCCGTCGCGGGGACGCGGACGCTCTGCGTTCTTCGACACCATGCTCCTGTTCCTCGCCCAGGAGATCGGCGAGCTGGACCTGCCCGGCGTCACGTCGAGCTGGACGCACGTCCACAACGGCACCACGCACTTCGACCTGTCGCTGGAGGCGTTCGTCCGGCCGCGGGGCATGACCGTCGAGGCGACGTTCCGCCGCGAGCTGTTCGACGACGCGCGCATCGACGCGCTGCTCGGCCACCTGGAGACGCTCCTCGGGGACGCGCTCGCCGATCCGGATCGTCCGATCGGCGCGCTGGAGCTCATGGACGCGGGCGAGCGCGCACTGATCGAACGCGCCAACGCGACCGAACGCGCTCTGCCGGACGCTCATGTCGTCGCGCTGTTCGAGGAACAGGTGGCCCGCACACCGGACGCGACAGCGGTCGAAGCAGGAGACCAATCCCTTACGTACGCCGAATTGGACGAACTTTCTTCGGCGCTCGCCGCGCACCTTCGGGCGAGGGGCGCGGGCCCGGAGCGTGTCGTGGCCCTGGCGGTGCCGCGCACGACGGAGCTGGTCGTCGCGCTGCTCGGCGTCCTGAAGTCGGGCGCCGCGTACCTGCCGCTCGACCTCGGCCATCCCGCCGACCGGCTCGCCTACATGCTCGACGACGCCGGGCCGATCTGCGCGATCGCCACGGACGAGACCGCGAGCCTGCTGCCCGACACGGCGGACCTCCTCGTCCTCGACGGCGCGCTGGAGGAGGCTGCGGCGGAGCCGTCCCACGAGCCGCGACGCGACGATCTCGCCTACGTCATCTACACCTCCGGCTCGACCGGACGCCCCAAGGGCGTGGCCGTCCCGCACGGCGCGCTCGCGAACTTCCTGCTCACGATGCGCTCGCAGCTGAGACTCGGCGCGGGCGACCGGCTCGTCGCGGTCACGACGATCGCGTTCGACATCGCCGCGCTGGAGGTGTTCGGGCCGCTGATCAGCGGCGCGACCGTCGTCCTCGCCGGGAAGGAGGCCGTCCGCGATCCGGTCGCGCTCGCCGCGCTGCTCGCGGACGCCACCGTCGTGCAGGGGACGCCGTCGCTGCTCGGCACGCTCGACCCGGCCGCGCTGAAGGGGCTGCGGGTCCTCGTCGGAGGGGAGGCGCTGCCCGCCGCGCTCGCCGACTCCCTGCACGCGTCCGCGTCGCTCGCGACCAACCTCTACGGGCCGACGGAGGCCACGATCTGGGCGACGTCCGCCGACCTGCCCGCGTCCGGCATCGGCGGGCCGTTCTGGAACACGCGTGCGCATGTCCTGGACGCGGCGCTGCGTCCCGTGCCGCCGGGCGTGCCCGGCGAGCTGTATCTGGCGGGCGCGCAGCTCGCCCGCGGCTATGCCGGACGCCCCGACCTCACGGCGGAGCGGTTCGTCGCCGACCCGTCCGGACCCCCGGGGGCGCGCATGTACCGGACGGGCGACCTGGCGCGGCGCGCCCGCGACGGGTCCATCGAGTACCTGGGCCGCACCGACGACCAGGTGAAGATCCGCGGCTTCCGGATCGAGCCCGCGGAGGCGCAGGCGGTGCTGGCGGCGCGGCCGGGCGTCGCGCAGGCCGCCGTCGTGGTCCGCGACGACCGGCTGATCGGCTACTACGTGCCCGACGGTGACGGCGACGGCGTGGACGAGGCCGGGCTGCGCGACGCGCTCGCCAGAGCGCTGCCGGAGTACATGGTGCCGTCCGCGCTCGTCGCCCTGGACGCGCTGCCGCGGACCGTCAACGGCAAGCTCGACCGCGCCGCGCTCCCCGCCCCCGAGGCCCCGCTGTCCGGTGGGGCGTCCGGACGGGCCCCGCGCGACCCCCGCGAGGCCGCGCTCTGCGCGATCTTCTCCGAGCTGCTCGGCGTCGACGGGATCGGCGTCGACGACGACTTCTTCGCGCTCGGCGGCCATTCGCTGCTGGCCACGCGCGTGGCGGCCAAGGCCCGCGCGGTCCTCGGCGGGGCGCTGTCCATCGCGGACGTGTTCGAGGCCCCGACCGTGGCCGCGCTCGCGCCCCGGCTGGTGACGGCGGAGACGGCGGCGGTCCGCGTCCGCGACGTCGCGCGGCCGGAGATCGTCCCGGCGTCGGCGGCGCAGCGCGGGCTGTGGCTGGAGGAGCGGCTGCGCGGGCCGTCCGCCTCGTACGCGCTGCCGCTCGGCCTCCGGCTCCGCGGCCCGCTGGACGAGTCCGCGCTGGACGCGGCGTTCGCCGACGTCGTCGTCCGGCACGAGGCGCTGCGCACGCTGCTCGTCGAAGGGCCGGACGGGCTGCCCGTCCAGCGCGTCCTGGAGCCGGACGTCCCCGTGCACCTCGCCGTCGCGGGCACCGAAGGCGAAGCCACCGGGCACGTCTTCGACATCGGCCGCGACCTCCCGATCCGGGGCAGCCTCATCCGGAACGGCGACGAGGACTGGTCGCTGATCCTGCTCCTGCACCACGCCGCCGCGGACGAGTGGTCGTTCACGCCGCTGCTCGCCGACCTGGCCCGCGCCTACGAGGCCCGGCGGGACGGACGCGAACCCGGGTGGGAGCCGCTGCCCGTCCAGTACGCCGACTACGCGGCCTGGCAGCGGGACGGCGCACCCGACGCGTCCGCGCAGCTCGACTACTGGGAGGAGGCCCTGGCGGGGCTGCCGGAGGAGACGGTCCTGCCGTTCGACCGGCCGCGTCCGGCGGAGGCGAGCCACCGCGGCGGGCTCGTCCCGTTCCGGCTCCCGGCCGCGGGGGCGCGGCGGCTGGCCCGCGACACCGGGACCAGCGTGTTCATGGTCCTGCACGCCGCCGTCGCCGCGCTGTTGCAACGTTCCGGCGCGGGCGACGACGTGGCGGTCGGGTCGCCGATCGCGGGACGCCCCGACGAGGACCTCGCCGACCTCGTCGGCGTGTTCGTGAACCCGCTCGTGCTGCGCACCGACCTGTCCGGCGATCCGTCGTTCGCCGAGCTGCTCGACCGGGTGCGCGGGGCCGACCTCGCCGCGTTCTCGCGCGCCGACGTCCCGTTCGAGCGGGTCGTGGACCGGCTCGCCCCCGAGCGGTCGCTGGCCCGCAGCCCGCTGTTCCAGGTGATGATCGTCCACCAGCGGCTGGACGACGTGCGCCTCGCGCTGCCGGACGTCCGCGCGGAGCCGTTCCTGCCGGAGACCGGCGGCGTCAAGTTCGACCTCGACGTCTACTTCGCCGAAGGCGACCAGGAGATCGAGGGGTTCGCCGCGTACGCGACCGACCTGTTCGACGCCGCGACCGTCGAGCGCCTCCTGGACGGCCTGAACGACCTCCTCGCGCAGGTCACGGCCGATCCGCAGCGCAAGCTGTCGTCGCTCGGCGCGCGAGTCGAGCACCCCGACACGACACGCGAGTTCCCCGTCCGGACGGCCGCCGCCCTCATCGAGGAGCAGGCCGCGCGGACGCCCGCCGCGACCGCCGTGGTCTTCGGCGACACCGTCCTGACCTACGCCGAACTCGACCGCCGCGCCGAGGCGCTCGCCGACCGGCTGGCCGCCGCGGGCGCCGGTCCCGAACAGGTCGTGGCGCTCGCGCTGCCGCGCTCGGACGAGTTCGCGGTCGCGCTGTACGCCGTGCTCAAGACGGGCGCCGCGTACCTGCCGATCGACCTGTCGTACCCGCCCGCGCGGGTGGAGGCGATGCTGGACGCCGTCCGCCCGCTGCTCGTCCTCGGCCGCGACGAGCCGCCGCCGGACGCGCCGCCCCGCGAACGGCCCGGGCTCCACCCTGATCACCCGTCGTACGTCATCTTCACGTCCGGCTCGACCGGGACGCCGAAGGCCGTCGCCGGGACGCAGCGCGCCCTCGCCAACCGGCTCGCCTGGGGCGCGGATCTCGCGCAGCCGGGCGTCCGCGTCGCGAAGAGCTCGCCCGCGTTCATCGACGGCACGACCGAACTCCTCGGCGGCCTCGTCGCCGGGGACGCGGTCGTCATCGCCGACGACGCGACGGCCACCGACGCCGTCGCGCTCGCCGCCTTCATCAAACGGCACGGCGCCCGGCTCGTGACCCTCGTCCCGAGCCTGCTCTCCGCGCTCGTGGAGAACGGCCTGCCGCCCTCGGTCACCACCTGGATCAGCAGCGGCGAGGCGCTGCCCGCCGCGCTGGCCGAGCGGGTCCCGGTCCGGCTCGTCAATCTGTACGGATGCTCGGAGGCCGCGGGCGACAGCCTCGTCGAGGAGGCCGGCGGGCTGGTCCCCATCGCCAACACGCGCGCGCACGTCCTGGACGCCGCGCTCCGCGAGGTCCCCGTCGGCGAGCTTTACCTCGCGGGCGACGGGCTCGCCCGCGGCTACCTCGGCGACCCGGCCCGCACCGCCGAGCGGTTCGTCGCGAACCCGTTCGGACCGCCCGGCTCCCGCCTCTACCGCACCGGCGACCGCGTGCGGCGCCGTCCGGACGGCGGGCTCGACTTCCTCGGCCGCGCCGACGCGCAGCTCAAGATCCGCGGCTTCCGGATCGAGCCGGGCGAGGTCGAGGCCGTCCTCGCCGCGCAGCCCGGGGTGCGGCGCGCCGCCGTCGCCGCGCGCGGTTCGCGGCTCGTCGGCTACGTCGTCGGCGACGTCGACGCCGAGGCCCTGCGCGACGGGCTCCGCGCGCTGCTGCCGGACTATCTCGTCCCGGCCGAGCTGGTCGTCCTGGACGAGCTGCCCCTCAACCCGAACGGCAAGGTCGACCGCCGCGCGCTCCCCGAACCGGGACGCCCCGCCGCCGGACGGGCGCCCGCCACGGAGCCGGAACGCGTCCTCGCCCACCTGGCCGCGACCGTCCTCGGACGCGACTCCGTCGGCGCCGACGACGACTTCTTCCGCGCCGGCGGCGACAGCATCAGCGCCGCGCTCCTCGTCGCCCGCGCCCGCCGGGCCGGGCTGTCGTTCACCGTCCGCGACGTGTTCAGACTGCGCACCGTCGAGGCCCTCGCGCGGACGGCCGCGCCCGCCGCCGCGGCCCCCGCGCGGGCGTCGGAGCAGGCCGGGGAGCTGCCGCTCTCGCCGCTCCAGGAAGGGCTTCTGTTCCACCTGATGCTGGCCGGTGAAGGCCGCGACATCTACGTGCAGCAGGCCGTGGTGACGCTGTCCGGGCCGGTCGACCCGGCGCGGATGGCGGACGCGGCTCGTGCCGTCCTGGACAAGTACCCCAACCTCCGCGCCGGGTTCCGGACGGACGGCGACCGCGCCGTCCAGTTCGTCCCGGACGACTTCGACACCCCCTGGACGCACGCCCGCGTGGCCCCGGACGGCCTGGACGCGTTCATCGACGCGCAGCGCGCCGAGCCGTTCGACCCGGGCGAGCCGCCGCTGATCCGGTTCGCGCTCGCCACCCTCGCCGACGACGACCACCGCCTGATCCTCACCTCCGAGCTGATCCTGCTGGACGGCTGGTCGGGCGGCCTGCTCGTCACCTCGCTGCTCGACTCCTACACCGACGCCGCCGCCGAAGCGGCTCGTCCCGTCGCGCCGTTCCGCGCGTTCCTCGACTGGGTCAACGACCGTGACAAGGCCGCCGCCGTGGAGGCGTGGCGCCGCGCCCTCGACGGCTTCGACGAACCGGCGCTCGTCCGGCCCGGCCTGGTCGACCGGCCCGCCGACCTCGCGACGGCGGGGGAGGTGCACCGCACGCTGCCGACCGGCCTCGCCGACCGGCTCGACGCCGTCGCCCGCGACCACGGCGTGACACCCGGCACGCTGTTCGAGACCGCGTGGGGCCTCGTCCTGATGAGCCTGACCGGACGCGACGACGTCGTCTTCGGCGCCTCCGTCTCCGGACGCCACCCCGACGTCGACGGCGTCGACGCCATGGTCGGCCTGCTGTTCAACACGATCCCCGTCCGCGTCCAGGCCGGAGCGGCGGACCCGCTCACCGCCGTGCTCGACCGCGTCCAGGCCGCCCAGTCGGAGCTGTTCGACCACTCGTTCGTCGCGCTCGCCGACGTCCAGCGCGCCACCGGCCTCGGCACGCTCTTCGACACGCTGTTCGTCTTCCAGAACTTCCCGGGCATGCCGACCGGCCGCGGCTTCGGCCCGGACGGCGCCGTCCGCGTCCGCGGCCGCGAGGTCCGCGACGCCACCCACTACCCGATCACCATGGTGGTCGAGCCGGGCGCCGGGCTGCGCGTCATGTACCGGGGCGACGCGTTCACGCGGGCCGAGGCCGACCGGATCACCGACCGCTACGTGCGGGTCCTGCGGACGCTCGCCGAGTCGCCCGCGACGCCCTGCCACCGCCTCGACCTGCTCGTCCAGGAAGAGCACGAACGGCTGCGCCGCGACTGGGCGGAGGCGCGACGTCCCGTCCCCGAGCTGACCGTCGCGGAACTGCTCGCCGAACGCGCCGCCGAGCAGCCCGGAGACCTGGCGCTCGTGTCGCTCCCCGACGTCCGCCTCACCTACGGCGAGCTGAACGCCGAGGTCAACCGGCTCGCCCGGCTCCTCATCGCCAACGGCGCGGGCCCGGAGCGGGTCGTCGCGCTCGCGCTGCCCCGCTCCGCGCAGATGGTCGTCGCGCTGTTCGCCGTCCTGCGGACGGGCGCCGCCTACCTGCCGCTCGAACTCGACTATCCGGCGGAACGCCTCGACTACATGCTCCAGGACGCCGCCCCCGCCTGCCTGCTCTCGCACCGCGACATCGCCGCAGGCCTGGCCCACCCCGGCGTCACCCTCGCCCTGGACGACCCCGACCTGGCGCGCACCCTCGCCGACCTCCCCGGCGCCGACCTCACCCCCGACGAACTGCCCGGCTTCGCCCCCGGCACCCCCGGCCGCCTCGACCACCCCGCCTACGTCATCTACACGTCGGGCTCCACCGGACGTCCCAAGGGCGTGGTCACCCCGTACCGCGGCCTGACCAACATGCAGTTCAACCACCGCGCCAACATCTTCGACCCGGTCGTCGAGTCCGCGGGCCGCCGCCTCCGGATCGCGCACACCGTCTCGTTCTCCTTCGACATGTCGTGGGAGGAACTGCTCTGGCTCATCGAGGGCCACGAGGTGCACGTCTGCGACGAGGACCTGCGCCGCGACGCCGAGGCACTCACCGCCTACCTGCGGCAGCACAGCATCGACGTCATCAACGTGACCCCCACCTACGCCCAGCAGCTCCTGGACGAAGGACTCCTCGACGGGGAGCACCGGCCGCCGCTCGTCCTGCTCGGCGGCGAGGCCGTCCCGGGCTCGGTGTGGGACCGGCTCGCGCAGGCCGACGGCGTCCTCGGCTACAACCTGTACGGCCCGACCGAGTACACGATCAACACGCTCGGCGGCGGCACCGAGGACAGTGCCACGCCGACCGTCGGCAAGCCGATCTGGAACACGCGCGGCTACGTCCTGGACGGATGGCTCCGTCCCGTCCCGCCCGGCGCGCCCGGCGAGCTGTACATCGCGGGCGCCGGACTGGCCCGCGGCTACCTCGGCCGCGCCGACCTGACCGCCGAACGCTTCGTCGCCGACCCCTTCGGCGGCGATCCGGGCGGGGGCGGGCGCATGTACCGGACGGGCGACCTCGTCCGGGTCCGCGCGGACGGCAACATCGACTTCCTCGGCCGCACCGACGACCAGGTCAAGATCCGCGGGTACCGGGTCGAGCTGGAGGAGATCGAGACCGCGCTCGCCGCCGAGCCCGGCGTCGGGCAGGCCGCGGTGGTCGCCGCGGACACCGAGGTCCCCGGCGTGAGGCGGCTCATCGGCTACGTCGTCCCGGACGGGACGCGCGAAGGCGCCGCCGACGAGCAGCTCGCCGAATGGCGGCAGATCTACGACGCCGAGTACACCGAGGTCGGGACCGTCGTCCACCAGGAGGAGTTCGCGGGCTGGAACAGCAGCTACGACGGCGAGCCCATCCCCCTGGACGACATGCGCGAATGGCGCGCGACGACCGTCGACCGCATCCGTGGGCTCCGCCCGCGCCGCGTCCTGGAAATCGGCGTCGGGGCCGGGCTCGTCCTCACCCGCCTCGCGCCCGAGACCGACGAGTACTGGGGGACCGACTTCTCCGAACCCGTCATCGCCAAACTCCGGCACGACCTCGGCCCGGAGTCGCACGTCCGGCTGAGCTGCCGGCCCGCGCACGACACCGGCGGCCTGCCCGAGGCGTACTTCGACACCATCGTGATCAACTCGGTGGTGCAGTACTTTCCGGGCGCGGCCTACCTCCAGGACGTCATCGCCAAGGCGATGCGGCTGCTCGCGCCGGGCGGGGCGCTGTTCGTCGGCGACGTCCGCGACCTGCGGACGGTCCGCTGCCTGCACGCCGCGATCCAGCTCGGACGCGGCGGCGGCGACCTGGACGCGGTCGAGCGCGCCGTCCGCATGGAGAAGGAACTGCTCCTCGACCCGGCCTTCTTCACCGCCGCCGCGTCCGCCTTGGACGGCCCTACCCGGGTGGACGTCCTGATCAGGCGCGGCACGCACCACAACGAGCTGACCCGCCATCGCTACGACGTCGTCCTCCGCAAGGACGCCGCCCCCGCCCCCGACACGCCGGTCATCGACTGGAGCACCCTCGACGACCTCGACGAACGACCACCCGGCCCCCTCCGCGTGAAGGGCATCCCCGACGCGAGGCTGACCGGCGAGCTGGCCGCCCTCCACGCCCTCCAGAACGGCGCCCCGCCGGACGCGCCCGAAGGCGTCGAACCGGAGACTCTGCACGCGCTGTTCCCGGACGTGGTCCTCACCCCGTCCGACCGGATCGGATGCTACGACGCGGTGTTCGGCGGGGGAGCGGCCTGCCTTCCGGCCGAGCCCGGACGCGCGCCCGCGTCCTACGCGAACAACCCGGTCGCCGCCCGCGACCACGGGGTCCTGGCGGCGCGGGTCCGGGAGGCGCTGAAGGGACGGCTGCCCGGCTACATGGTGCCGAGCGCGATCATGACGCTGGACGCGCTGCCGCTGACCGTGAACGGCAAGCTCGACCGCCGCGCCCTCCCCGACCCCGGCCGGGACGGCCCGCGCCGCGCCGGACGGGCGCCGCGCACCCCCGTCGAACGCCTGCTGTGCACGCTGTTCGCCGAGGTCCTCGACGCGCCAGGCGCGAGCGTCGACGACGACTTCTTCGACCTCGGCGGCCACTCCCTCCTCGCGACCCGGCTCGTCGGGCGAGCCAGGGCCGTCCTCGGCGCGGACCTCGCGATCCGCGACCTGTTCGAGGCGCCGACGGTCGCGGAGCTGGCCGAACGCGTGCACCGCAACGCGACCCCCGCCGGGGCCAGGCCCGTCCTGGAGCCGAAGGAGCGGCCGGAGCGCGTCCCGCTGTCGTCCGCGCAGCGCCGCCTGTGGCTGCTCGACCAGCTCCTCCGCGAGGAGGACTGGCCGGGCGGAGCTCGTCGTTTGACTGGTGGTGGGCGGGGGCTGGAGGACGGTGGGCCGCGCGGCGCGTACCACCTGCCGCTCGCCGTCCGGCTCCGCGGCGACCTCGACCTCGCGGCGCTCGAAGCCGCGGTCGCGGACGTCACCGCCAGGCACGAGAGCCTCCGCACCGTCTTCCCCGAGCACGACGGCGCCCCCTACCAGCGGATTCTCCCCCCGGAGGAGGCGCGGCCCGCGCTGGAGGTGGCGACCTGCGCGCCGGAGGACGTCATCGCCAGGCCGTTCGACCTCGCCAAGGACATCCCGCTTCGCGTCGCGGTGTTCCCCGAAGGGGACCGCGAGCACCTGCTGCTCGCCGTCTTCCACCACATCGCGTTCGACGAGTGGTCGTTCGGGCCGTTCGCGCGGGACGTCGCCGAGGCGTACACGGCCCGCCTGGACGGGGAGGCCCCCGGCTGGGAGCCGCCGCCCGTCCAGTACGCCGACCACGCGCTGTGGCAGCGCGAGCTGCTCGGCGACCCGCTCGACCCCGGCAGCGTCCACGCCCGGCAGCTCGACCACTGGGCGCGGGCCCTCGCCGATCTCCCGGAGGAGATCCCGCTGCCGGTGGACAGGCCGCGTCCCGGCACCGTCGGGCAGCGCGGCGGGACCCTGACCGCCGATTTCCCGCCCGGCCTGACGCGGCGGCTCCGCCAGGTCGCGCGCGACGGGAACGCCAGCATGTTCATGGTCTGCCAGGCCGCCGTCGCCGCGCTGCTGCACCGCGCCGGCGCGGGCGACGACGTCCCGCTCGGCAGCCCCGTCGCCGGACGCGCCGAGGAGGCCGCGCGGGACCTCGTCGGCTTCTTCGTCAACACGCTCGTGCTGCGCGCCGACGTGTCCGGCGACCCCGCTTTCGCCGAGCTGCTCGGCCGCGTCCGGGAGGCCGACCTCGCCGGGCTCGCCAACCAGGACCTGCCGTTCGAGGCGGTCGTCGAGGCGCTGCGCCCGCGCCGCGTGCCCGGCCGCAACCCGCTGTTCCAGGTGATGGTCGGCTACGAGAACCAGGGCGCCGGCGACGTGCGGTTCCCGGGCCTTGAGCAGCGCGAGGCGCTGTTCGGGCCGGGCGCGGCGAAGTTCGACATCGACTTCATCTTCCGCGAGGGAACGGACCCGGACGGCCTCCGCCTGATCGTCGACTACTCCGCCGACCTGTTCGACCGGGACACGGTCGCCGCTCTCGCCGACGGGCTGATCGCGCTGCTGGACGCCGTCGCGTCCGACCCCGGCGTGCGGGTGAGCGCCCTGCCCGCGCCCGCGGCGCTGGCCGCCCGCGCCGTAACGGCCGCGACGGCGGTGCCCGCGGTGCGGAGCGGCGGCGACGACGATCGGGAGGCGGTCCTGTGCCGGATCTTCGCCGAGGAGCTCGGCGTCGCCGAGGTCGGCCCGGACGACGACTTCTTCGACCTCGGCGGCCACTCGCTGCTCGCCATGAAGCTCGTCCGGCGGATCAGGAGGGAACCCGGATGCGAGTCCGTGAAGATCGCGGCCCTGATGGCCGCGCCGACGGTGGCGGGATTGCTCGCCGGAGTCCCGCCTGCCCCAGCCTTGCACGGTTAGGTGAGCCTAACCTAAGATCTCGGTCGATAAACCCCCGGAAAACCTGGAAGGACACCGGTCCTCTATGCGCACCATGATGCGGCGTCTGGCCGTCACCGCCGCGCTCGTCCTGAGCCTGGGTCTCGTCGCCGCGTGCGGCGACGACGAGCCCGCGGACGACGCCTCGGGCGGCAAGGCCGGAACCGGCGCGTTCCCGGTCACGATCACCCACAAGCTCGGCACCGCCAAGGTCGAGTCCGCGCCGAAGCGGATCGTCGCGCTCGGCGAGGTCGACCAGGACGCGCTGCTCGCCCTCGGCGTCACGCCCGTCGGCATGGCCGAGCTGACCGGTGTCCAGCCCGACGGGCTCGCCCCCTGGAGCGCGCCCAAGCTGACCGGCGGGAAGCCCAAGCTGCTCAAGGCCGGGGAGGCCGGGTTCAACCTGGAGGAGGTCGCGGCGCTGCGCCCCGACCTCATCCTCGCCGCCGGCGACTTCTACATCGACAAGGAGTACGGCAAGCTCTCCAAGCTGGCCCCGACCGTCGCGTACCAGACCGGGCCCGCCGAGGACGCCTGGCAGCAGATCACCATGCAGGTCGCCACCGCCGTCGGCAAGCCCGACGAGGGCCGCGCCCTGATCGGCAGGCTCGACACCAGCCTCGCCGCCGTGAAGACGCAGCACCCCGAGCTGAACGGCAAGCAGTTCGCGTTCACCAGCGTCTTCCCGAACGGGAACATCGGCGTGATGAAGGCCGACAACGACACCAGCGTCAAGCTGCTCAAGCAGTTCGGGATGGTGCTGCCCGAGCCCGTGAAGAAGCTGCCGGGCGAGGGCTTCGCCGCCGAGCTGAGCATGGAGAAGATCTCCATCCTGGACGTGGACGTCCTGCTCAGCCACTACAACGACGACCCGGCCACGCAGAAGAAGATCGAGGGCAACAAGCTGTTCGCCGACCTCGGCGCCGTCAAGCGCGGCTCGTACGTGGCGCTCGACCTGAAGTCGTTCTGGCCGCTGCGCACCCCGACCCCGCTGTCCGTCCCGTACGTGATCGACCAGATCGTGCCGAAGATCGTCAAGGCCGCCGCAGCGGCGAAGTCCGCCTGAGGCCCGCCTGATGCCGGAGGAGCGCATGCAGACCCCCGTCCATGACGTGGTGGGCATCGGGTTCGGCCCGTCCAACCTGGCGCTCGCCGTCGCACTCGACGAAGCGGACCGCGCGAGCGGCGGGGACGGGGCGGCCGGGGCGGCCGCGGACGCGCTGTTCTTCGAGAAGCAGCCGGAGTTCGGCTGGCACCGGGGCATGCTCATCGACGGCGCCACCATGCAGGTCCACTTCCTCAAGGACCTGGTGACGCTGCGCAACCCCGCCAGCCCGTACTCGTTCCTGGCGTACCTGCACGCCAGGGGCCGCCTCGTCGACTTCGTCAACCACAAGACGATGTTCCCGACGCGGGTCGAGTTCCACGACTACCTCGAATGGACGGCCGCCGCGTTCGCCGACCGCGTCCGCTACCGCTCCGAAGTGGTCGCGATGCGCCCGCACGACGACGACACCCTCGAAGTCGTCGTGCGGCGCGACGACGAGCTGGAGACGCACCTGACCCGCAACGCCGTGATCGGCGCCGGGCTCGAACCCGTCCTGCCGGAGGGCGTCCGGGCGGGCGAGCGGATCTGGCACACCGAGGACCTGCTCACCCGCCTCGCCGAACGTCCGGGCTGGAGCCCGAAGCGGCTCGTCGTGGTCGGCGCCGGGCAGAGCGCCGCCGAGGCCGTCGAGTACCTGCACCGCACGTTCGGTGACGCCGAGGTGTGCGCCGTCTTCGCCCGGTACGGCTACTCGCCCGCCGACGACAGCTCGTTCGCCAACCGCATCTTCGACCCGGAGGCCGTCGACCACTACTACACGGCCCCCGACGACGTGAAGCGGATGCTGTTCGAGTACTCCCGCAACACCAACTACTCGGTGGTCGACCTCGACCTCATCGACGAGCTGTACCGGCGCTCCTACGCCGAGAAGGTCGCGGGCGCCGAACGGCTCCGCATCCTCAACGTGTCGCGCGTCGAGGACGTCCGGGAGGAGCCCGGGGGAGTGCGGGCCCAGGTCCGGTTCATGGCGACCGGCGACGTGACCGACCTGGACGCCGACGCGATCGTCTACGCCACCGGCTACCGCGAGCGCGACCCGCTCGACCTGCTCGGCGAGGCCGCCCGGCACTGCCGGACCGGCCCGGACGGGCGCCCCGTCGTGGAGCGCGACTACCGCATCGCCACCGAGCCCGGCCCGCGATGGGGCGTCTACCTGCAGGGCGCCACCGAGCACAGCCACGGCATCGCGTCGTCGCTGCTGTCCATGACCGCCGTGCGCACCGGGGAGATCGTCCGCTCCATCGCCGGCCGCGCCGTCGCCCGCCGCTCCGTTCCCGTCGCCCAGGAGGCCTGAGATGACCAACCCGTTCGACGACCCCGACGGCACGTTCCTCGTCCTCGTCAACGACGAGGGCCAGCACTCCCTGTGGCCCGAGTTCGCCGACGTCCCCGCCGGCTGGACGACCGCGTTCGGCCCCGCGTCCCGGCCCGACTGCCTCGGCTACGTGACCGACAACTGGACCGACCTCCGTCCGCGGAGCCTCACCACCTGACGCCCCCGGCGGCGCGCCCCGCGCCCCGCCCCCACTGGTCCCGGGGAAGCCGCGCCGGGACGTCCTGCCTGGTAGACCACTATGACGGCCGGTCGTGTGACATTTCACGGCGGGCGGGCGCTGTACGGAGTGGGAGCCGGAGAGCGACGCCGCCGGCGGGCCGTGCAGGAGGGGGGCCCGCTCGGCGGGCCGGACGCACCGGCCACAGCCGGCGGGCTGGACGGTCCCGCGGTGCCGGGGCGGACGCCGCGGGACCGTCCCGCCCGCCGGCTCGGGGCACTCTCACGTCGACGGCGTCAGACCGTCGCGGGCCCCTTCCTTTACCGCACTGATTCCTTCACCGCACCGATTCGGCCGCTTCTTCGCGGCCCTCCGAGGCGTGCTCACCGGCGCCGGCGGCAACGCAATAAACAGGTTCTGGTCGTTGCTATGCCTGACGGGGAAAGATGATCGGTAGTGGGCGGGTGTGACGGACGAGGCGGGAGGGCGCGTTGATCCGGTCCGAAGCGGTCGCGGCCGGCGCGGAGGAGGCCGGTGAGGAGGACGCCACCGGGGGAAGAGCCGCCGCGGCGGCCCGCGAGGTCTCCGCCGCACTGGTCGTCCTGGCCGTCTACCTGACGTTCACCCACGTGTTCACCGGTCCCCGGGAGGTCAGCGACGCGCACGGGCGCTCGCTGCTCGACTTCGAACGCTGGGCGCGCCTGGACATAGAGCGCCCGCTCAACGACGTGCTCGTCCGGCACGAGTGGCTGGGCGCGGTCGCGGCGTGGGAGTACGCGACGACGTACGCGCTCGGCACGTTCGGGTTCCTCGCGTACCTGTGGTGGCGCAGGAGCCCGGCCTATCCGTGGGCCCGCAACACGCTGATCTGGCTGACGCTCATCGCGATCTGCTGTTTCGCGCTCTGGCCGACGACGCCGCCCAGGCTGCTGCCGGACGAGGGCTACACCGACATCATCGCCGTCCACCACCCGCCGGCGACCTGGGGGACCGGCGTGGTGTCCGCGGGCGCCAACCCGTACGCGGCGATCCCGAGCCTGCACATCGGATGGGTGGCGTGGATCGGCGCGGCGGCCGTCCGGGCCAGGAGCGGCGCCTTCGTCCTGTGGCTGTGCGGCCTGCACCTGGTCGTGACGGCCCTGGTCATCGTGTCGACCGCCGCCCATTACGTCGTGGACATTCCCGCCGGGCTGCTGCTCATCCCGGCCGCGGCGGGCGCCGAGCGGCTCCGCGTGAGCCTGGTGCGGCGGCGGCGCCGTCCGTCCGGCATCGTCCCCGGCGGCCCGCCCCGAGCCGCCCGCGGGGAGCAGCAGGTGGCCGCCGCCGACGCGTTCTTCCTGCACGTCGAGAGCGAGAACGTGCCGCAGGTCGTCGGCGGCGTCGCCGAGTTCGCCGGGCCGGGCCCGGCGGCAGGGCGGATGCGCGACCTCATGGCCGAGCGGCTGCCGCACCTCCCGCGGCTCACCCAGCGGATCGTTCCGGCGGGCCGGTTCCGGCGGGCCCGCTGGGTCGAGGCCGGCGCGATCGACCTCGATTGGCACGTCCAGGAGGTCGACCTTCCCGCGCCGGGCGGCCGCCGCGCGCTCGACGACCTCGTCGCCCGGCTGGTCGCCGACCCGCTCGACCACGACCGGCCGCTGTGGCGATTCTGGCTCGTCCGGGGCGGGACGCGGGGGCCGGACGCCGTCGTCATCCTCCTCCACCACGCCATCGCGGACGGGATCGGCGTCGTCGACATCCTGCGCGGCATCCTCGAACCCCACCTCCCCGACGCGGAGCCGATGCGGGGGCCCGGCGGGTTCGCGCGCGCCGCCGCCGTCGTCCCCGGCCTGGTCCTGCTCGGCCTGGACGGCGCCGCCCCGACCGTGTCCGTCTCCGGCAGGCTCGGGCCTGAACGCGCCTTCGAGACGGTGACGCTGCCGCTCGACCAGGTCCGCGACACCGCCAGGGCCGCGGGCGTCCGCGTCACCGACGTGCTGCTCGCGCTGGTCGGCGAGGTCGTCGCCGACGTGCTGGCCCACCGCGGCGAGCGGGCGGGCGGACGGGCCCTGCGCGCCGCCGTCCCGATGACGCTGCGCGCCCCGGCGCCGCCCGACCGGGGCCGGACCGCCGTGCCCGGCAACCTGACGGCCGCGCTGCGCCTGGACGTCCCGGTCGACCCGATGCCCGTCCGCGAGCGGCTCGCGGCCGTGCACCGGTCCGCCGAACGGCGCCGCAGGTCCGGGCGGGCGGTCGCCAGCACCGCCGTGCTCGCGTTGATCGGCGTGCTGCCGCCGCGCCTGCACGCCCGTGCCGCGCGCGGCACCTACCGGGCCCGGTTCTTCGGTGGAATCGTCTCCAACATGCCGGGACCCTCGGTGCCGATGTCGATGGCGGGCTCGCCGCTCGGCGACGTCCACCCGATCCTGCCGCTCGCGGACGGCGTCCCGTTCGCCGTGGGCGCGCTGAGCTGGAACGGGGCGCTGCACGTCGCGGTGACCGCCGAGCCGAGGCTGCTGCCCGAGGCGGCCGCGTTCACCGGCGGGATGGTCCGGGCTTTCGGGGAACTGGCCGCCGCCGCCGAACGGGAACGGGAACGCGCCAAGTCCGGCGAACACGGAGAACAGGGCGAGCAGGGCGAGCAGGGCGAGCGCGGTGCGGACGGCGGCGCGCGGGCCGGAACGCCCTGATGGCGTGGTCGGCCGGGTTCAG
Organism: Actinomadura sp. 9N215; assembly: GCF_044326345.1. Taxonomy (NCBI): domain Bacteria; kingdom Bacillati; phylum Actinomycetota; class Actinomycetes; order Streptosporangiales; family Thermomonosporaceae; genus Actinomadura; species Actinomadura sp. 9N215. The sequence continues at coordinate 75,126 of NZ_JBIRBA010000005.1, forward strand.
CCTGCTCGCCGCGTTCCTGTTCGCCGGGGCCGCCGCGCTGCAGTACCGCGCGGCCAGGCGCGCCGTGCACGGCGGCTCAGATGCCACCGCCGCGCACGGCCTGATCCGCCGCCTGGTGCGGGACCCGGTGTGGCTGACGGGGTGGGGCGTGAACCTGGCCGGGTTCTGCGCGCAGGCCATCGCGCTGCACTTCGGCTCGACCGCGATCGTCCAGCCGCTGCTGGTCACCCAGCTCGTCTTCACGATCATGCTCGGCACGGTCGGCACCGGCCGCCGCCCCGCGCGGATGGACCTGCTCGGCGGCGTCGCCGTGTCGGCGGGGCTCGCCGTCCTGTTCACCGTGCCGGGCGCGATCCCGCCGGAGGGCGAGCCGTCCCGGCCGCGGCTGTTCCTCGCCGGGCTGATCGCCGCGCCGCTCATCGTCGTGCTGTCCCGGGCGGCGTGGCTGCGCAGGGGCCCGGTGCGGGCCGCGCTGCTCGGCGTCTGCGCCGGGCTGTGCTTCGCCGCGACCGCCGTGCTGATCAAGCTCACCACCGCCAGCCTCGTCGACCACGGCGTCGCCGCCACCGCCGTCGACTGGCCCGGCTACGCCCTCGCCGGGAGCACGCTGCTCGGGCTCGTCATCGAGCAGCGGGCGTTCGCCGCCGGGTCGCTGCCCGCCGCGATGACCGCGATGACGATGACGAATCCCATCGCGTCCTACCTGGTCGCGGTGCTCGCCTTCCAGACCATGCCGCCGCGCACGGTGTCGGCGTTCGTTGCCGTATCGTTCACTGCCATGCTCCTGACCGCGGGTGTCGCCCTGCTCTCCCGCTCCGCGGCCGCCACCCGGAGAGAGGCCGCCGGCGCGAGGGAGCCGCGTTGATCACGAGACGGGCGCTGCTCGGCGGCATCGGCGGCCTGGGGGCCGTCACGGCGACGGGCGGCGCGGGGTACGCGCTCGTCCAGAACGGGTCGCTGCCCGGCAGGGTCCGCCTCGACCGCGCGCTCGGCCGGTGCGGGGACGTCCAGGAGCCGCCGCCCAGGCCCGTCAAGATCGAGTTCGTGACGTGGCGGTCGGCGCGCCGCCGGACCGCCGTCACCGCCGCCATCGTCCCGCCCGCGGACGGCCGCTCCCTGCGCGGGCTGCCGGTCGCGGTCGCGCTGCACGGCACCGGCGACACGGCGACGTCCGCGGTGGCGAACCTCAACCTGCACCACTACCTGCCGGACGCCGTCGCGAACGGCGGCGTCCCTCCGTTCGTCCTCGTCGCCGTCGACGGCGGCAGGGACTCCTACTGGCATCCCCGCGCGGACGGCGCCGACCCCATCGGGATGATCACGGACGAGCTGCTGCCCCGCCTGCGCGACCGCGGCGCCAGGACCGACAGCGTCGGCGCCATCGGCTGGTCGATGGGCGGCTACGGCGCGCTGGTCCTCGCCCGCCGGCTCGGCGCCGCGCGGACGGCGGCGGTCGTCGCCTCGTCCCCGGCCCTGTTCGCCTCCTACGAGGACGCGCGCGCCACCAACCGGCGCGCGTTCGACGGCCGCGCCGACTTCGCCCGCAACGACGTCTTCGCCTCACTGGACGCGCTCAAGGGCGTCCCCCTCCGGGTCGACTGCGGGAACAGCGACCCGTTCGCGGGAATGGCGCGCCGGTTCCGCGACCGGGCCCGGCCGGAAGGGGCGATGAGCGGCGGATGCCACGACGGAGCGTTCTGGCAGCGCCTCCTGCGCCCGCAGCTCGCCTTCCTCGGGCACCATCTCGCGTCCCGCTGAGGTCGGGCTCGGGTGGATCGGCCACGCCTCAGGCGAGGACGCGCACGCCGTCATGGCCCGTCCGGGGACGACGCCGCGCCGTCACGCGCCGTCCGAGCCGCTGGGCGGGACGCTCGACGTAGCGGTGCGCCAGCGCCGCGGAGCCGAGGACGGTCGTGACCAGCACCACCCCCCACATCATCCGGATCGGGCCGGGAAGGGCGCCGGGGTCGCGTCCCGCGGCGTGCCAGATCGCCTGGATGACCAGCGGATGCAGCAGGTACAGCGAGTAGCTGACGAGCCCCGACCACACCAGCGCGCGGGGCATCGGACGGTGCCGCAGCGCGAGCCCGGCGAGGAACGTCAGCCACGCGGCCCCCACCGCGACGGACCAGTCGACGCCGAGCGGGTTCGGGTTGGCGTTCACGGCCAGGGACGTCGGGGTGCGCATGCCCGCGACCAGCGAGAACGCGGGGACGACCGCGACCATCGTGACGGCGGGCCAGGCGCGCAGCCGCCCCTCCTGGATGCCGCGGACGGCCGTCCCGGCGAACATCGTCGCGATGATGCAGAGGCTCTCGATGGCGCCGATGCGGCTGTCGAGGACGAGCAGCCCGAGCGCCAGCGCCGCCACGACCGCGACCCCCGTCCGGCGGATGGCGCGCCGGCGGCTGACCATCGCCGCGAGCCCGCCGGCCAGGAACAGCGCGGCGGCGAGGATCGTCCCGCCCGGCCACCGGGACGCCAGCAGGCTCGACGGCAGCGCGACGCCGAGGATCGCGGCGCCCACGCCGAACCCCAGCGCGACCCGCGCGCTGGAGCGGTGCACGCCCGCGACGAACATCGCCGTCACGAGCAGATAGAAGACCATCTCGTAGGAGAGCGTCCAGTAGACGTTGACGGCGTTGGGCACGCCCAGGAGGTCCTGCAGCATCGTCATGTGCGCGAGCGCGGACGCCCACGGACGCTCCCCGAGCGCGGCGGGCAGCCCGTACGACATCCCGGCCGCGCCGAGCAGAAGCGCCAGCAGCATCGACACGCACCAGGCGGGGTACAGCCGGAAGAACCGCCCGGCCCAGAACCGCCGGACGCTCCCGCGCCGCTCCAGCGAGAACGGCACGACGTACCCGCTGACGAGGAAGAACACGAACACCCCGTACCGGCCGAAGTCGAACCACGGGCTCGCCGCGCCGCGCACCTCGGGCAGGAGCACGTCGAGGGAGTGCTCGAACACCACCACCAGCGCCGCGAGGCCACGCAGGGCGTCCAGCCAGTCCAGGCGGGGCGCCTTCTCCGGACGGGAGCCGATCTGCGTTTGCGGCGGAGTCAGGGTGTTCGTCGGCATTCGGGCCACCCTAGGGGCGGCGCGCTCGCGTTCTCCAACCGGTGAGTGACATTTCAGTTAACTCGGTGCACCGGCGGCTGACTCAGCGTGATGGCCGCGGGGGACCCGCGCGACCGGTGGAACAGGGCCGCGGTGACCTTGGCGACGTCGCTCCGCACCGGCGGCCGGTGTGACCAACTCCACAACTCCGGGACGGGTCAGCGCAGCCCGACCGCGCCGTACATGATCGGCTCGTGGCCCGCGCGGTACGTCCCGCCGAGCGCCCCGGCGGTGAGCGGGACGACCCCGGGGGAGACCGCCCGGAACGGCCCGAGCAGCCGCGCGACCTCGACGGCGCCGCGCGGGATCAGCGGGACGTCGCTCGCCTCCAGGTAGAGCCGCGCGGCCTCGGTGATCGCGACGGGCGCGAAGTCGGCGGTGACGTGCGAGACGAGCAGGGCGCTGCCGGGCGCGGCCGGGGCCGCCAGGGCGGCGACGAGGTCGGCCGCGCCGGGCAGGAAGTGCAGGACGGAGGAGAACACCAGCGCGACCGGCTCGGCCGGGTCGATGAGGCGGCGCACCTCCGGGCTGTCCAGGATCGAGCCGGGGTCGCGGAGGTCGGCGCGCAGGGCCGCGATGTTCCCGCCGTCCATGAGGAGCGCGCGGGCGTGCGCGATGACGAGCGGGTCGTTGTCGACGTAGACGATGCGGGTGCCATGGACGTGCCGGGCGGCTAACTCGTGCAGGTTGCCGGCCGTGGGCAGCCCGCAGCCGAGGTCGACGAACTGCCGGACGCCGCGGCCCGCGACGAGCCGGACGGCGCCGGCGAGGAACTCGCGGGCGGCGCGGACCGCGTCCGCCGCCTGCGGCAGGACCTTCAGGAGCCGGTCGCCGAGCTCGCGGTCGGCGGCGTAGTTGTCCTTGCCGCCGAGGAGGTAGTCCTGGACGCGCGCCGGGCCCGGCCTGTCCAGGGCGAGCCGCGTCTCCGGCACCCGTGTGCCGACCGTCGTCATTCGCTTCACCTGTCGCCTTCACGAAGAGGGGCGCGGGGGCGTGGCTCACCCTCGACGGTAGGCCGCGGAGGTCGCCGGAAGGTTGAGGCGCCGCGCGGCCCGCCCGAAAGGCGCCCGCGGCATGGCCGCATCGGGACAGCCGCGTTTGGCGGCCTCCGGCCGGTTCCGGCGCCGCGGGTGACGATGATCAGGAACGCGGCGGGCGAGCGGACGGTCGCCGACCGCATCACCGCCGCGCGACCCGTTCGGCCAAATGGCCGCTTCCGGCCATGACACGGACTTAACCGCCTCGCCGAATCGTTGTCGGACTCGATCAGGACCCCCGCCCCGGGGCGCGCCACATGAGCCAGACCGGCGGGGCTCCCCTGCCCGGCAGCCCCAGTTCCCGCGTCACCGCGAACCCGAACCGCTCGTAGTACGGCACGTTGTCCTCTTTCGAGCTCTCCAGGTAGGCGGGGACGCCCTCGGCGTCGCAGTGGTCGAGCCGGGACCGCAGCAGCGCCCCGCCGAGGCCGTTGCCCTGCGCGGGCGGATCGGTGCCGAGCACCGCCAGGTACCAGTGCGGCTCGCGGGGATGGTGCTTCTCGATCGCGCCGAGCGTGCGCAGCGAGGTCGGCGTCCGCGCGCCGAGGACCCGCAGCAGCGGCACGGCCTGCGCCACCTGCATGCGGAGCGGCACGCGCCACTGGCCGGGCGGGTCCCACAGCGCCGCCGCCTCCGTGCGCCCGTCGCGTCCCGCGAGCTCCGTGCCGCCGTGCGGGAGATGCACCTGGCGCAGCATGAGCTCGAACAGCCCCGTCAGCCGCCGGACGCGGGACGCGTCGTCCGGCAGCAGCCACCGCCAGACCGGGTCGTCGTCGAACGCGCGCCCGAGGAGCGCCGCGATCTCTGCGGCGTCGGGCGCCGCAGCCTCGCGGACGGCGGGCGGCGACGGCTGGGGCTTGTCTGTCATGGACACGGCTCTGTCATGGACACGGCCTCCTGAGGGACGCGCCGATCTTCACGGTCCACCCATGGTCCCGTCAAGGACCCCCGATCATGTCATGGATCCTGGACCACGCCGGGCCCCGCTCAGCGGCGCCCGCGGCGCCCGGCGCGGGCCTGCCCGAGCTCCTCCAGGACGAGGGCGGACCCGATGCCGAGGAGCCAGAAGTCCTTGGCCAGCGGAATGCCCTGCTGGGTGGGGCGCAGCCCGCCGGGCTCCCGCATGCCGGGCAGCCGCAGGTACAGGCCGGTCAGCCCGCCCGCGAACGCCGTGAGCGCGGCGCCCGCGAGGAGCGACGGCACCAGCGGCACCATCAGCGCGGTGCCGAGCGCCACCTCCGCGGTGCCGAGCATGCGGGTGAAGTCCCGCGGATCCTGGGACTCCAGGAACGGGTAGGCGGCCTTGGCCGTGCCGTGGGTCTGCTCGGCCGCCTCGTCCCCGCCCTTGAGCTTCGACAGCCCCGAGTTCACGACGAACGCCCCCACGCTGAGCCTGGCGGGCATCTGGTGCGCACGAGCCAGAAATCGCATCGTTCCTCATCGATGTCGGAAGATCGGGCGCAGTGGTTCATTCCCGTCATCCGCGCGCTACACCGGGCGGGCGGGTCAAGTCTCGGCATCCGGGGCGTCCGGTCGGCCCGTCGGAACGGAGGTCAGTGACGCATGTAGACGCGGACGGCGGTGCCGTCCGGGCCGGTGTGCATCCGGACGAGGTCGGCGAGATGGTTGACCATCAGGATGCCGCGGCCGCCGTCCGGGCTCATGTCGGCGGGGCGCCGCCCGGCCAGCGGGTCGGTGATCGTCCCGGCGTCGCGGACCTCGCAGACGACCTGGCCGTCCTCCGACCACAGCCGCGCCGTGCCCGCCCCGCCGCCGTGCAGGCACGAGTTGGCGGCCAGCTCGTTGGCGGCCAGCTCCAGGTCGCCGACCGCGCGCGGGCCGAGGCCGAGGCGCGCCGCCCACCGGGTGACGAACTCCCGGACGAGGGGCAGCGCGTCGAGGTCGAAGCTCATCGCGACCGCGGCGGACGGCTCCGGCAGCGGCCGGTTGTAGGCGCTGATGACGCGGTCGGGCGCGTAGTCGCCGCTGACGTGCTCGCCGTGCTGGTCGATCAGGACGGGGTGGGTGGCGCGGGCGTCGGCGATCGCGACGTCGTCCAGGCCGCTCACGTCGTAGGGGCACAGGATCGACACGCCGCGCCCCTCGAACGCCAGGTTGATCAGCGCCTCGTGCTGGGCGCAGGCGGGGTACTCGGTGGCGGAGCGGCCCGGCCACACCGGCTCGCCGATGATCCGCACCCGTCCGGCCTCGTGCCGGTCGGCGAAGTCGCGCAGCACGCCGGGGATGATGCGGCCCGGGTTGCGTCCCGCCTCGGACATGTCCAGCCAGGACACGTCCTCGGCCGCCCGGCCCACCGCGTCGCGCAGCGTGCGCAGCCGGTCGCCCGGCACCGCGACGGCGACGGGCTCGCCCGCCTCGCGGCCCGCCCGGATGAACGGCACGGTGCCCGCGAGGTACTCCTCGTCGTCGCGGTAGAAGAGGGCAGGGTGGACGAACGAGTCGCGCGGTGTCGTGCCCGGCCCCCCGGGCCCTGGGCTCATCGCGCGGTCACTCCGTTCGGGGCGGCGGTGGAATGCACGTGCATCGGGTCGAGGGTACGCGCCGTGAGCCGCTCGTGCGAGGCGACCCGTGCGCCGCGTCCCCCGGGGTCGGATGGGTCGCTTCGTCGAACTCTGGTCAACGTGACGATTACCCGCGCATGACCTCCGAAAAACAGGCGAAATCCGTAAAATCCTGGTTTCGAGTGCTGAAAGCGCTTCCGCGCGCCGTCGAATCGCTCCCGCCGTGCCGGCTCCGGAGGGCTCAGCGGTCGTGCAGGATCGCGGCGTCGACCACGTCGGTCAGCCGGCCGCGCCGCCGGTAGGCGCCGCGCTGGCGCTCCGCGCCCGTCCCGCCGGTGAGCAGGCGGCGCACGCCGCGCGTGACGGCCCCGAGGTCGCCGTTGTCGCGCAGCGCGGGCAGGACGTGCGCCAGCAGGTCGCCGGCCTGCTCCCGGAACCCGGCGGGGCGGCCCGTGCGCACGTCCACGCCCTTCCCGGCCAGGCCGTCCCGCGCGGCCAGCCAGTACGCGGCGCGCAGCAGCTCCTGCGGCGGGTCGGGCGCCCGCTGGCCCGCGTCCACCGCGGCGGCCGACACCTGCACCAGCGCCCGGATCAGCGCGGCGAACACGGCCGCGTCCGCGGCGGTCGGGGCGACGTCGCCGAGCCGGATCTCCACGGTCGGCAGCCGCGCCGACGGGCGCACGTCCCAGAAGATCGTGCCGGTGTCCATCAGCGCGCCGCAGCCGAGCAGCGTCGCGACGACGTCCTCGTAGTGGGCGGACGACTCGAAGAACGGCGGCGGGCCCGCGACCGGCCACCGCGCCCACGCCATCACCCGCCAGCAGGCGTGGCCGGTGTCGCGCCCCGCCCAGTACGGCGAGTTCGCCGCCAGCGCCAGCAGCGTCGGCAGCCACGGCCGCAGATGGTTGCTCACCTGGACCGCGCGCTCCCGGTCGGGCATCTCGACGTGGACGTGGCACGAGCAGATGCTCTGCTCGTCGTCCAGGCCCCGGTAGGTCGCGCGGCTCTCGGCGTAGCGGGCGCCCGCGCCGATCGGGGCGGGGAAGAGGTCGCCGAGCACGGGCGTCCCGGTCGCGGCGAGCCGGACGCCCTCGGCCGCCGCCGCGGACGCCATCGCCGCCCGCATCGCGCGGATCTGCTCGCCGAGCTTGTCGAGGTCGTCGCACGGCGCGGTCTTGGCCTCGGCGAGGAAGTCGACCAGCTCGGTGGAGGCGCGCTCGCCCAGCTCTGCCGCGGCCCGCCGCACGACGGCGGCGGCGCGCGGGACGACCTCCCGGGAGACCGGATCGACGACGAAGTACTCTTCCTCGATGCCGAATCGCAGGGCCATCCCACCACCTCGGGCTCGGGGGAGACGCAGGCGGCCGCTTCCCTTCGACCGTACGTGGCCGCCGTCCGGTTCGCATCTGCCGGACGGGCGCTAACCCGCCGCACGGGATGTCCTTGAAGCTCTTTTGACCCGTCTGACCAGCGTTGTTGTACCTGCGCGCCGTTACGGGCGCGGCACTACTGGCGGGCGTTGCCGGCGGGCGTCACTGGCGCGGCTCGTCGACGACGACGTCGGTCATGATGTCGACGGCGAGCGCGACGATGCCGCCGATCACGGTCACCGCGACGCCAGCCCCGAACACGATCCAGTCGGGTCCCATGACGAGGCCCACGCCGCCGACGATGAAACCGACGAAGATGATGGTCACCGCGACCCAGGACTTCGGGCGCCCGGCGTGGCTGCCAGTCGACATGCGTTGGTCTTCCTCTGCGGGATCCGTTGGGGCCTCGACGCCCGAACTCTAGCGACGCCCGAACTCTAGCAACGGCCCTCGCCATGGGGCCTTCCGGGGTCAGACGAACGCGCCGTGCCCCGTCGCCGCGCGCCCGACGATCAGCGTGTTGATCTCCCGGGTGCCCTCGTAGGAGTAGAGCGCCTCGGCGTCGGCGACGAACCGGCCGATGTCGTAGTCGAGGACGATCCCGTTGCCCGCCATCAGTTCCCGCGCCCAGCCGACCGCCTCGCGCATGCGGGTGGTGCAGTACGCCTTGGCCAGCGCCGAGTGCTCGTCGCGGTACAGGCCGTCGTCCTGGAGCTGGGCGAGCCGCACCACCATGCCGAGCGAGGCCGTCGCGTTCCCGAGCATCCTGACCAGCAGGTCCTGGACGAGCTGGAACCTGGCGATCGGCCGTCCGAACTGCTCGCGCTCCACCGCGTAGTCGCGGGCGATCTCGTAGGCGGCGAGCATGACGCCGACGGCCTGCCAGGCGACGCCGCTGCGCGTCCGGCGCAGGATGGCGGCGGTGTCCTTGAACGTGTTCGCCCCGGCGAGCCGGTCGGCCTCCGGGACGCGGCAGTCGGCGAGGGTGATGTCGGCGTTCTGCACGGTCCGCAGGGCGATCTTGTTCTCGATGCGGGTGGCGGTGAACCCGGGCGTGCCCTTGGCGACGACGAAGCCCTTGACCTGGTCGTCGGCCTCGTCCCTGGCCCAGACGACGGTGTGGTCGGCGAACGTCGCGTTCCCGATCCAGCGCTTGGCGCCGTTCAGCACCCAGTGGTCCCCGTCGCGGCGGGCGGTGGTGCGCAGGCCGAGCGCGACGTCCGACCCGCCCTCCGGCTCGGTGAGCGCGAACGCGCCGATCTTCTCCATCCGTCCCATCGCGGGCAGCCAGCGCTCGCGCTGCTCCGGGGACCCGCACCGGCCGATGCTGCCCATCGCCAGCCCGGCGTGGACGCCGAAGAACGTGGCCATGGACGGGTCCACCCGCGCCATGTCCATCGCGAGGAACCCGGTCAGCAGGCTGCTCGGCTTCTCGCCAGGGCACTCGTCGTGGGCGAGCCCGGCGATGCCGAGCTCCCCGTACTGCGGGATCAGGTCGAACGGGAACTCGGCCCGCGCCCAGCAGTCGTTCGCGATCGGCGCGACCTTCGACTCCAGGAAGTCCCGCACCCGCCCCACGATCTCCTTCTCGCGCTCGTCGAGGAGCTCCTGCATGTGGTAGAGGTCGCCGGGGAGCGCGTCGAGGGCCATGGCCTGGTCCTTCCCGGGCGCCGCACCGCTAACCGGGAAGCGCGCGCGGGGCGTCTTCTGGTCAGCGGGACCCGCTTTAGAGCCGCGTTCGGCCGCTCGCCTACGATCCAGGACATGACGGTGCCGCCAGAGGAGCTCGAACTCGCCGCCGTATTCCCCCCGGCCGACCGGGACCGGTGGCGGGAGCTGGTGAAGGGGGTCCTGCGCAAGTCCGGCGCGGCGGCCGAGGACACCCCGCTCGACGAGATCGAGGGCCTGCTGACCCGTGAGTCCTACGACGGGGTGCCGATCGCGGCGCTCTACACCCGCGACGACGCCCCGCCGGGACGGCCCGGGCTCGCCCCGTACGTCCGCGAGGTGCGGCCCGGCGGCGAGGGCATCGCGGGCTGGGACGTCCGCCAGCAGCACGCGCACCCCGACCCGGCGGTCACCCGCGAGGCGATCCTCGCCGACCTGGAGAACGGCGCCACGTCCGTCTGGCTGCGGCTCGGCGGCGGAAGCCCGCCCGTCGGCGCGCTGGCCGAGGTGCTGCGCGGCGTCCTGCTCGACCTCGCGCCCGTCGCGCTCGACGCGGGGACGGGGACCGCCGAGGCCGCGGACGCGTTCCTTTCCCTCGTCGTCGAGCGCGGGAACGCGGCGGACGCGTCCGGCACCCTCGGCGCCGACCCGCTCGGGCTGGCCGCCCGCACCGGGACGCCCGGCTCCCTGGACGAGGCGGCGGCGCTGGCCGTCCGGTGCGTCCGGGAGTTCCCGAAGCTGCGCGCCGTCGTCGCCGACGGCACCCCGTACCACGACGCGGGCGGCTCCGACGCGGAGGAACTGGGCGCGGCGGTCGCCGCGGGCGTCGCCTATCTGCGCGCCCTCACCGGCGCCGGGCTGAGCGTGGACGAGGCGTTCGGGCAGATCGAGTTCCGCCTCGCCGTCGGCGCCGACCAGTTCGCCTCGATCGCCAAGCTCCGCGCCCTCCGCCGCCTGTGGGCGCGGGTCGCCGAGGTCAGCGGCGCCGCCGAGGGGACGTCCGCGCGGATCCACGCGGTGACGTCGGCGGCGATGATGACGCGGCGCGACCCGTGGGTGAACATGCTCCGCACCACCGTCGCCGCGTTCGCCGCCGGGGTGGGCGGCGCGGACGCGGTCACCGTCCGGCCTTTCGACGCCCCGCTCGGCTTGCCTGATGGGTTCGCGCGCCGCATCGCCCGCAACACCCAGACCCTGCTGCTGGAGGAGGCGAGCCTCGCCCGCGTCGTCGACCCGGCCGGCGGGTCCTGGTACGCGGAGAGCCTCACCGAGGGCATCGCCCGCGCGGCCTGGGCCTGGTTCACCGGGATCGAGAAGGCGGGCGGCCTCTCCGCCGCGCTCGAATCGGGCCTCGTCGCCGACCGGATCGCCGCGACCTGGGCGCGCCGCCGCGAGGACATCGCCCGGCGCAAGGCCCCGCTCACCGGCGTCAGCGAGTTCCCCAACCTCGCCGAGACCCTCCCGGAGCGGGAGGCCGCCCCGGAACGGCCCGGCGCCTATGAGCACTTCACCTCGCGGGCCCGCCTGCCCGTCGTGACCTACGCGCAGGACTTCGAGGCCCTTCGCGACCGCTCCGACGCCCACGCCGAGACGACCGGTGCCCGTCCGAGGGTGTTCCTTGCCACGCTCGGGCCGGTCGCCGTCCACACGGCGCGGGCGTCGTTCGCCGCCAACCTGTTCCAGGCGGGAGGGATCGAGACGGTCACCGGCCCGCCCGAGGAGTTCGCGGCGTCCGGCACGGCCGTCGCCTGCCTCTGCTCCAGCGACAGGGTGTACGAGGAGCGGGCCGCGGACGCGGCGCGGGTTCTCCGCGACGCGGGTGCTGTGAAGATCTGGCTCGCGGGTAGAGGTACCTATGAGGGCGTCCCCGCAGATGTCACGGCCGGCGTGTACGCGGGATGCGACGCGATCGAGGTGCTGGAGACCGCCCTCCGCGATCTGGGAGTGAACGAATGATCCCCGACTTCAGCGAGATCGAGCTCGGGCCCGCGCCCCCCGCGGACGAGGCCGCCAAGCGCTGGCGCGCCGCCGTCGCGGACGCCACCGGCCAGGACCCCGGCGCCCAGACCTGGGACACGCCCGAGGGCATCGGCGTCAAGCCCCTCTACACCGGCGACGACCTGTACACCGGCGAGGACGGGGCCGGGCTCGACTTCCTCGACACCTATCCGGGCATCGCGCCCTTCCTGCGCGGCCCGTACCCGGCGATGTACGCGACGCAGCCGTGGACGATCCGGCAGTACGCCGGGTTCTCCACCGCCGAGGAGTCCAACGCGTTCTACCGCCGCAACCTCGCGGCCGGGCAGAAGGGGCTGTCGGTCGCGTTCGACCTGGCCACGCACCGCGGCTACGACTCCGACCACCCGCGCGTCGCCGGCGACGTCGGGATGGCGGGCGTCGCGATCGACTCGATCTACGACATGCGGCAGCTCTTCGACGGCATCCCGCTGGACAGGATGAGCGTGTCGATGACCATGAACGGGGCCGTCCTGCCCGTCCTGGCGCTCTACATCGCCGCCGCCGGCGAGCAGGGGGTGGAGCCGGAGGCGCTCGCCGGGACGATCCAGAACGACATCCTCAAGGAGTTCATGGTCCGCAACACCTACATCTACCCGCCGCGGCCGTCCATGCGGATCATCTCCGACATCTTCGCGTTCACGTCGCGGCGGATGCCGAAGTACAACTCCATCTCGATCTCCGGCTACCACATCCAGGAGGCCGGGGCGACGGCCGACCTGGAGCTCGCCTACACCCTCGCCGACGGCGTCGAGTACATCCGCGCCGGGCGCGACGCGGGCCTGGACGTCGACGCGTTCGCGCCCCGCCTGTCGTTCTTCTGGGCGATCGGGATGAACTTCTTCATGGAGGTCGCCAAGCTCCGCGCCGCCCGCCTGCTGTGGGCGAGGCTCGTGAAGGGATTCGACCCGAAGAACCCGAAGTCGCTGTCGCTGCGGACGCACTGCCAGACGTCCGGCTGGTCGCTCACGGCGCAGGACGTCTACAACAACGTCGCCCGCACCTGTATCGAGGCGATGGCCGCCACGCAGGGGCACACGCAGTCGCTGCACACCAACGCGCTGGACGAGGCCCTCGCCCTCCCGACCGACTTCTCCGCCCGGATCGCGCGGAACACGCAGCTCGTCCTGCAGCAGGAGTCCGGGACGACCCGCACCATCGACCCGTGGGGCGGCAGCGCCTACGTCGAGCGGCTCACCTACGACCTCGCCCGCCGCGCCTGGGGCCACATCACCGAGGTCGAGCAGGCCGGAGGAATGGCGAAGGCGATCGACGAGGGCCTGCCGAAGCTGCGCATCGAGGAGGCCGCGGCCCGCACGCAGGCCCGCATCGACTCGGGTCGGCAGCCCGTGATCGGCGTCAACAAGTACCGCCCGGACGCCGTGGACGAGGTCGACGTCCTCAAGGTCGACAACGCGTCCGTCCGCGCGCAGCAGATCGACAAGCTGCGGCGGCTCCGCGAGGAGCGCGACGAGCCCGTGACGCTGGCCGCGCTGGACGCCCTGACCCGCGCCGCCGGCGCCGCCGAGAACGGCACCCGCGAGGCCGGCCTGGAGCGGAACCTCCTGGCCCTCGCCATCGACGCCGCCCGCGCCAAGGCCACCGTCGGCGAGATCTCGGACGCGCTGGAGAAGGCCTACGGGCGGCACGCCGCGCAGATCCGTACGATCTCCGGTGTGTACCGGGAAGAGGCGGGGCGGGTGAGCGCCATCGAGCAGGCGCGCGCCGCGGCGGCCGCGTTCGAGGACGCCGAGGGCCGCCGCCCCCGCATCCTCGTCGCCAAGATGGGCCAGGACGGCCACGACCGCGGCCAGAAGGTGATCGCGACCGGCTTCGCCGACCTCGGCTTCGACGTCGACGTCGGCCCGCTGTTCCAGACGCCGGCGGAGGTCGCGCGGCAGGCGGTGGAGGCCGACGTGCACATCGTCGGCGTCAACTCGCTCGCCGCCGGGCACCTCACGCTGGTGCCCGCGCTGCGCGCCGAGCTGGCCGCGCTGGGCCGCGACGACATCATGATCGTCGTCGGCGGGGTCGTCCCGCCCCAGGACTTCGACGAGCTGCGCGCCGCCGGCGCCGCCGCGATCTTCGGGCCGGGCACCGTCCTCGCGGACGCGGCTGCCGGCCTGCTGACCGACCTGACCACGAGACTCGGCCACGGAGAGCAGTGAAGCCGGGCCTGGACGACTACGCGGCCGGGGTGCGGGACGGGTCGCGGGCCTGGATCGCGCGGGCGATCACGCTCGTCGAGTCGACCCGTCCCGACCACCGGGAGCTGGCGCAGAAGCTGCTGGTCGAGCTGACCCCGCACACCGGGGACGCCCGCCGCGTCGGGATCACCGGCGTGCCCGGCGTCGGCAAGTCCACGTTCATCGACGCGCTCGGCACCCGGCTGACCGGCGACGGGCACAAGGTCGCGGTGCTGGCCGTCGACCCGTCCTCGACGCGGACGGGCGGCAGCATCCTCGGCGACAAGACCCGCATGCGGCGCCTCGCCGTCGACCCGGACGCGTTCATCCGCCCGTCGCCGACGGCCGGGACGCTCGGCGGCGTCGCCAAGGCCACCCGCGAGGCGATGGTCGTCATGGAGGCCGCCGGGTACGACGTCGTCCTCGTCGAGACGGTCGGCGTCGGGCAGTCCGAGACGACCGTCGCCGAGATGGTCGACACGTTCCTGTTCCTGACGCTCGCCCGCACCGGTGACCAGCTCCAGGGCATCAAGAAGGGCGTCCTGGAGCTGGCCGACGTCATCGCCGTGAACAAGGCAGACGGCGAGCACCAGCTGGAGGCCAAGCGCGCCGCCCGCGAGCTGTCGGGCGCGCTGCGGCTGCTGCGCAGCGACGAACGCGTCCGGGACACGTCCGTCCTGACCTGCAGCGCCAAGGAGGGCACCGGGCTTGACGCGGTGTGGAGCAGGCTCGCCGAGCACCACGACAGGCTCCGCGAGTCCGGCGAGCTGGAGGAGCGGCGCCGCCGCCAGCAGGTCGGCTGGACGTGGGCGATGGTCCGCGAACGGCTGCTCGGCGAGCTGCACGCGCACCCCGAGGTCCGCAGGCTCGCGCCCGGGCTGGAGAAGGAGGTCGCGGAGGGCGCCCTCACCCCCGCCCTGGCCGCCGAACGGATCATGGAGGCGTTCTCGCGGGGCCGCTGACCCTCGTTCGCGCCGACCGAAACCCCCGCGTTGCCCCGGGCGGCCGGTCGCGCCGTGCGGCGATCAGGTACAACAGTCGAATGGACGTCATCGCGCTCGATGATCCGACGGAGGCGCAAATCCGGGAGTGGCACGACGTGCTCACCGCCGTCCACGCCGCCGACCCCGGCGGGGACCCGGCCCCCGACCCCGAGCAGACCGCGCGACTGCTCGGCCCCGAGTCCGGCTCGCGGCGGCGGCTGTGGGCGGCGGCCGACGGCGGCCGGCTGGCCGGGGTGGCCGCGGTCCGGCTGCCCGGCGAGCCGGGCGCGGGGCGTCCCGCCGAGATCGACATCCAGGTCCGGCCGCCGCTGCGCCGCCGCGGGCTCGGCGGGGCGCTCCTCGCCGCCGCCGCGGACGGGTTGCGCGCCGACGGCCGCACCAGCGTGATCACGCAGGTCTTCGCGGGGACGCCCGCCGTCCCGTTCCTGGAGTCGCACGGCTTCGAGTGCGTCCTGACGCTGCGCGGCATGCTGCTGCGGCTCGACGACGTCCCGCCGGAGCGGCTCGCGCGGCTGCTGGCGGCCGCGCCCGCCGGGTACCGGCTCGTCCGCTGGCGGGGCGTGGTGCCGGACGAGCACGCGTCCGCCCTGGCCCGCGCCAAGCACGCCATGGCCGACTTCGCCGAGGTCGACGGCACGCCCTGGGACGCCCACCGCGTCCGCGAGACGGAGGAGGTCGTCGCCAAGCGCGGCGACGACCTGTACACGGTCGCCGCGCTGGCGGGCGACGTGGTCGCCGGGTTCACCGAGGTCGTCGTCCCGCACGACGACGCCCGCCGCGCCGCCCAGTACGACACGGCCGTCGTGCCCGAGCATCGCGGCAGGCGGATCGGCATCTGGGTGAAGGCGGCGATGCTGCGGTGGCTGGCCGAGGAACGCTCCGAGGTCCGCGAGATCGAGACCGACAACTCCGACGACAACGCCCACATGCTCGCCGTCAACGAGGAACTCGGCTTCCGCATGGAGCGCGAGTCCATGGAATACCAGGCCTTCGTGGACGCCCTCCCCACCCGCTGACGCCGCGCCGCGGCCCGAAAATGCGTTGCCCCGGGCGCCCCCGCGTCGGCACCCTTATGGAGGCTTCCGGGAAATGCCCGGAAGCCGGATAATTGCCGGAACATTTCCTCGTGGTTCAACGGAAGAACGCCGCACCGTTAATGCGGATATCCAGGTTCGAATCCTGGCGGGGAGCGGCACGGGCTAGGGAGGTGACCCGGTGAACGTGCTCGTCCTGAACGCGTCGTACGAGCCACTGCAGAAGGTGGATCTGCGGCACGCCATCCGGATGCTGGTCCGCGAGGTGGCGGTCGTCGAGGAGGCGGAGGAGGGCCGCACCTTCGGCCGGTTCCCGGTGCCGCGCGTCCTGCGGCTGGTCCGGTACGTCGCGATGCGCTGGCGGCACGGACGGCGCCCGCCGTGGAGCAAGCGCGGCGTCTACCTGCGCGACCGCGGCCGCTGCTGCTACTGCGGCAGGCGCGGCAACACGATCGACCACGTCCACCCGCAGTCGCGCGGCGGCGGCGACACGTGGGAGAACACCGTCCTGGCCTGCGGTAGGTGCAACAACCGCAAGGGCGACCGCACGGTCGCCGAGGCGGGCCTGCGGCTGCTGTCCGAGCCGCGGATCCCGCGCTGGGACGAGCTCGTCGGCCCGTGACCCGGCCCGTCACCCGACCCTGGGGCCGCACCGCCGGACACGGTGGTGCGGCCCCTTACGCGTGTAGCCTTTATGTCACTCTATGTGTTTTCTGTAAGCGTCTGAGGCTAATTGGACGATTGTGGTAGCGTGCCGCCAATCTTGAGCTTTGTTATCTGGGAGTGATCTGTGGCGGCCCTCGACCCCCTCGGCACGGCGGCCCGTTCGGGCCCACGGCGGAAGGGCGCACGGCGGACGGCCGCACGGCGCCTCGCCGCGCTCGTCCTCGCGGTGGGCGTCTCGGTGGCGCTGCCGGCCGCGTCCGGGAGCGCGGCGGGCCTCCCGCAGGCGCCGAAGGACCCGAAGAAGAAGTACGCCGAACTCCAGAAGCGCGCCGCCAAGCTGTCGAAGGAGTACCGCGGCGAGCTCGTCACCCTTGAGGAGACGAAGAAGGCCGCCGAGCGCGCCGCCGCCGACGCCGCGCGGACCGACCGCGAGTACGACGCCGCCCGCGCCGACGTCGCCCGGCTCGCCTCCACCGCCTACATGACGGGGCGGCTCGGCGTCGTCCCGATCATCTCCGCCGCCGAGCCCGGCGCCGCCGTCCACGACGCGGCCGTCGTCGAGCACATCAGCCGCAACAACGGCCGCCGCCTCCAGGCGCTGCAGGCGCTGAACGCCAGGGCGACGCAGTCGCAGGCGACGGCCGCGAAGAAGCTGGACGCGGTCGAGAAGGAGATCAAGGACCTGGAGAGCCAGCGCACCCGCGTCAGGAAGCTGCTCGCCAAGTACAAGCCCGAGGTCACCAGGACCCAGGCCCCCGCGGGCCGCCCCGACGGGGTGAGCGGCTCCAAGTCCTCGATCATCGGCAACTCGATGACCGCGCGGATGCGCACCGCCCTGCTGGCGATCGACGGGCGGTTCGGACCGTTCCCCGCCATCGGCTGCTCCCGTCCGGGCGACCCGCAGGACCACGGCTCCGGCCGGGCCTGCGACTTCATGGAGAGCACCGGCGGGAAGATGCCGAGCGCGTCCGCGCAGGCGCACGGCGACCAGGTCGCCCAGTACGTGATCAGCAACGCGTCCCGGCTCGGGATCAAGTACGTCATCTGGAAGCAGCGCATCTACGACATGCGCGGCAGCGGCGGCTGGCGCCAGATGGAGGACCGCGGCAGCATCACCGCGAACCACTACGACCACGTCCACGTCTCCGTCCTCTGACGGGACCGCGTCACTGATCGTCGAGGTCGACGACGGCGCGGTCGGCGGCGGAGCGGGCGGCCGCCTCGACGACCTCAAGCCCGGTGATCGCGTCGGCCAGCGTCACCTGAGGGGGCGTCCCGTCGGCGAGGGCGCGGGCCACGGACGCGTAGAAGTCCTGGTAGGCGCCCGGAGAGGTGGGCTCGGGACGCTCGTCGCCCGGCGTGCCGAGCAGGCCGTACGCCTCCGGCGGCGCCATCCCGTAGCCGGGGTCCTTCGGGGTGAGGCCGGTGCGGAGCTGCTCCTCCTGCACGTCCATCCCGGACACGACGTACGACGCGCGGCCGCCCAGCACCCGAAACCGCGGGCCGAGCTGCGCCGCCGCCGCGCTCATCCACAGGTGGGAGCGGACGCCGCCGGGGTGGGACAGGGCCACGAACACGTCGTCGGGCGCGGCCGCGCCGGGGCGCCGCGCGTCGATCTCCGCGTACACCGTCGCGGGACGCCCGAACAGCGCGACCGCCTGGTCGATCAGGTGCGTGCCGAGATCGAACAGGATGCCGCCCGCGTCGCGCGGATCGGTGCTCTCCTTCCAGCTCTTCCCGACCTCGGGCCGCCAGCGCTCGAAGCGCGACTCGAAGCGCAGGACGCCGCCGAGCGCGTCCGCGCCGATCAGCCGCCGCGCGGTCTGGAAGTCGCCGTCCCAGCGCCGGTTGTGGAACGGGAACACCGGCAGGCCCCGGACGGCGCTCAGCGCGGCCAGCGACCTGGCGTCCGCGGCGGAGGCGGCGACCGGTTTGTCCAGGACGACGGGGAGGCCCGCGGTGAGCGCCGTCCTGGCCAGCGGGACGTGCTGCCGGTTCGGCGTCGTGACCACCACCAGGTCGTACTCGCCGGACGTGCCCCAGAGGCGGTCGGCGCCGTCCACGACCTCCGCGTCCGGGTACCGCTCCCGCACCGCCGCCTGCCGCTCCGGGTTCCCGGTGACGACCGCGGCGAGCCGCATTCCGGGGACGGACGAGATCAGCGGCGCGTGGAACACCGAGCCGCCGGTGCCGTATCCGATCAGCGCAACACGCAGGTCCATGCCTCGATCATGACCGATGCCGTGGTGGCGGCCCGGCTCCGGGGTACGGGGGGCGACGTAGGCTTTCGTGCAGGGATGTCCAGGAACGAGGGGGCCCGTTGCCCAAGCCAGTGCTTCTGACGGTCGACGACGACCCGGGCGTGTCCCGGGCCGTGGCCCGCGACCTGCGGCGCAGGTACGCCGAGTCGTACCGGATCGTGCGCGCCGAGTCCGGCCCGCAGGCCCTGGACGCGCTGAGCGAGCTGCGGCTGCGCGGCGAGGACACCGCCGTCCTGCTCGCCGACTACCGGATGCCCGAGATGAACGGCGTTGAGTTCCTCGAACACGCCATGGACCTGTACCCGTACGCACGCCGCGTCCTGCTCACCGCCTACGCCGACACCGACGCCGCGATCCGCGCGATCAACGTCGTCGACCTCGACCACTACCTGCTCAAGCCGTGGGACCCGCCGGACGAGAAGTTCTACCCGGTGATCGACACCCAGCTCGACGCGTGGGCGCGGACCGACCGCCGTCCGCCGCGGGAGCTGCGCGTCGTCGGGCACCGCTGGTCGGCGCGATGTTACGAGGTCCGCGACTTCCTGGCCCGCCACCAGGTGCCCTACCACTGGCTGATGGACGGCGACCCGGAGGGCGCCGAGCTCGTCGCCGCGGCGGGCTCGCCCGAGCTGCCGCTGATCGTGACCGCGGACGGGAATACGCTGTGCGCCCCGTCCGACGCGGAGCTGGCGTCCGCGATCGGCCTGTCGACGACGCCGTCCACCGGGTTCTACGACCTGATCGTCGTCGGCGGGGGGCCGTCCGGGCTGGGCGCGGCCGTGTACGGCGCGTCGGAGGGCCTGAACACGGTCGTGGTGGAGCGCCGCGCGCTCGGCGGCCAGGCCGGGCAGAGCTCCCGCATCGAGAACTACCTCGGCTTCCCCGACGGGGTGACCGGGGCGCAGCTCGCCGAGCGGGCCCGCCGCCAGGCCGACCGGTTCGGCGCCGAGCTGCTCCAGGCGGGCGAGGTCACGGCGCTGGAGGCGCGCGGCACGGCCCGCGTCGCCCGGCTGTCGGACGGCACGGAGATCGCCGCGCACGCCGTGATCCTCGCCACCGGCGTGTCCTACCGCCGCCTCAACGCCGGGGGCGTGGACGACTTCGTCGGACGCGGCGTCTACTACGGCGCCGCGCTGACCGAGGCGCCGTCCTGCGCGGACGAGGAGGTCGCCGTCGTCGGCGGCGCGAACTCCGCCGGGCAGGCCGCCGTCCATCTCGCGAAGTACGCCAAGAAGGTGCACATCATCGTCCGGGCCGACGGGCTGGAGCGGTCGATGTCGCACTACCTGATCGAGCAGATCGCCGAGACGCCGAACATCGAGGTCCACACCGGCAAGACCGTCTGCGCGGCGGAGGGCGCCGACCGGCTGGAGCGCCTCACGTTCGCGTGGCCTGGCGGGAAGAAGACGATCGACGCGCACTGGCTGTTCGTGTTCATCGGCGCCGAGCCCGGCACGGACTGGCTCGGCGGCTTCGTCGAACGCGACCCGCGCGGCTACGTGCTGACCGGCCCCGACCTCGTCGCCGGAGGGCGCAGGCCCGCCGGGTGGCCGCTCGTCCGCCAGCCCTACCACCTGGAGACCAGCGTCCCCGGCGTGTTCGCGGCGGGCGACGTCCGCGCGGAGTCGATGAAGCGCGTCGCGTCCGCGGTCGGCGACGGCGCGATGGCCGTCGCGCTCGTCCATCGTTACCTGGAGCAGGCATGAGCACCACATCGCCGGAGGAGCTGCGGCAGCTGTTCCTCTTCGAGGACCTCGACGACGACAAGCTGGCCTGGCTGACGGAGCACGGGACGGTCGAGGTGATCCCCGCGGACGGCGTGATCTGCGCGCAGGGCGAACCCGCCGAGTTCCTGTACGTGCTTCTGGACGGCGAGATGGTGCTGTCCACGAACGTCCGGGGCCACATCGTCGAGGTGACCCGGACGTCGCGTCCCGGCACCTACGGCGGCGCCGTCCAGGCGTACCTGGGCGACAAGATCGAGCAGATCTACCAGCACTCGCTCCGGGCCGTGCGGGACTGCCGGATGTTCGTGCTGCCGGCCCGCAAGTTCGGCAAGTCCGTCCGCAAGTGGTTCCCGATGGCCGCCCACCTGCTGGAGGGCATCTTCTTCGGGATGACCAACAACCGGCGGGTCGTCGACCAGCGGGAGCGGCTCACCGCGCTCGGCACGATCACCGCCGGGCTCACCCACGAGCTGAACAACCCGGCGGCCGCCGCGGCGCGGGCCAGCACCGAGCTGGGCGAACGGCTGCTCGGCGCGCAGAAGAGCCTCGCCGACCTCGCGGCGCAGGGCGTCGACTGCAGGCATCTCAGCGCGCTGGTCGCGCTGCGTCCCGCGCTCCAGCCGCAGTTGGCCAGGCGGAGCCCGCTGGAGGTCAGCGACGCCGAGGACGAGCTGGGCGACTGGCTGGAGGAGCACGGCGTCGGCGACGCCTGGGACCTCGCGCCCGGCCTGGTCGCCGCCGGGATCGGCGTCGAGCAGGCCGAGGAGGTCGCGGCGGCGGCGGGCGACCACCTGCCGGGCGCGATGCGGTGGCTCACCGAGGTGGTGGAGGTCGCGCAGCTCCAGGCGGAGATCTCCGAGGCGATGGGCCGGATCACCGCCCTGCTCGACTCGGCGCGCCAGTACTCCCAGCTCGACCGCGCCGCGCACCAGCGCGCCGACCTGCGCGAACTGCTCGACAGCACGCTCACCATGCTCAAGCGCAAGATCGGCCAGGACGTGGTGGTGAAGACCGACTACGACCCCGGCCTGCCGCCCGTCCCGGTCTACGCGGCGGAGCTGAACCAGGTCTGGACGAACATGATCGTGAACGCGCTGTACGCGATGCAGGGGTCCGGCACGCTCACGATCCGGACCGCGCGCGAGAACGACCAGGCCCTCGTGGAGATCGGCGACACCGGGACCGGCATCCCGGAGGAGAACCTCGGCCGGATCTTCACGCCGTTCTTCACCACGAAGCCGGTCGGGCAGGGCACCGGCCTGGGCCTGGACATCTCGTGGCGCATCGTTGCGAACCGGCACGGTGGCGACATCCGGGTCGAGTCGCTGCCCGGCGACACCCGCTTCCAGGTGCTGCTGCCGCTCACCGAGCCGACCGACGAGAACGCGGACTAGCGGGCTAGTCGAACAGGTCGGGCTGCTCGCGGGTGATCTGGTCGTAGAGCGGCTGGTAGTTGATCCAGCCGACCAGGTCGTTGCCGATCTGCTCGTGGGTCAGGACGGCGTTGTCGTGCTCGATCGGGACGACCTGCCCGGCGGCCTTCGCGAGGAGCTGCACCTGGCACGAGCGCTCCATTGTGATGAACCACCAGGCGGCGGCGTCGACGGTGTCGCCGACCGTGAGCAGCCCGTGGTTGCGCAGGATGACGGCCTTGGCGCCGCCGAGCGCGGCGGCGATGCGCTTGCCCTCCTCCAGGTCGGTCACGACGCCGGTGTAGTCGTCGAACAGGCCGTGGTCCTGGTAGAACGCGCACACGTCCTGGGTGATCGGCTCCAGCTTCTGGCCGAGCGCGGAGATCGCGCGCCCGTACGTGGAGTGGCTGTGCGCGGCGGCGACGACGCCCGGTCTGGCCTGGTGGATCTGGGAGTGGATCGCGAACGCGGCCTCGTTGACGGGGTAGCGGCCCTCGACGACCTTGCCCTCGTGGTTCACCAGGATCAGGTCGCTGACCCTGATGTGCTTGAACGACATGCCGAACGGGTTGACCCAGAAGTGGTCGGTCCGCTCCGGGTCGCGGGCCGTGATGTGCCCGGCCACGCCCTCCTCGAAGCCGAACTTCCCGAAGACGCGCAGCGCGGCGGCGAGGCGCTCCTTGCGGTGGCGGCGCTCGTCCTCGGCGTCGTCGAACGCCGGCGGCAGCTTGAAGATCAGGTCGGTCGGCAGCTTCTCCAGGAACTCGTCCTCGTCGGACATCGGCGTACTCCTCGACTCGTCTGCCACCACCGAACACCATTCGCGGGCGTTCCGGCTAGACCGGGACGATCCAAGCGCCGGACGCCCGGTTGTCCAGATCGGACAACCCGGGCGCAGAATGGGGGGATGGAGCCCACCGACGGCGACCGGTTCCTGCGGCTGCTGATCGAGCACGGCGACGACCCGGCGCTGCTGGAGGCGACCGTCCGCGCCGCCCGCGGCAGGTCGGAGCTGGTCGCGGCGCTGCCCGAGGAGGAGACGAGGCGGCACACGCGGGCGCTCGTGCGGGGCGTGCTCGCCGCGCTGGAGGGCGGCGGACCGGGCGCGCTGGACCCCGGCGGGCCCGCCGGGGACGTCCTCGCCGCGGCGGAGCGGCTCGGCTCGGACCGGGCACGGCAGGGCGTCCCGGTCGAGGCGTTCCTGGACGGCTTCCAGGCGGGCCGCGCCCATCTCGTCCGGGCGATCGTCGCCGAGGGCCGCCGGCTGGGCGTCCCGGACGCGGCGCTCCTCGACGGCGTCACCCGCATCGACGAGATCACCACCGCGCTCGTCCACCGGATGGTCCACGCGCACCGGGTCGCCGAGTTGGAAATGGCCCGCACGATGCGGGAGGGCCGCGTGCAGATGCTCCGGCAGCTCCTGCACGGCGAGGCCGTCCCGGTGCTCGCGCCGCTCGACCCGTCCGGTGCGTACCGCTGCGTGGTGTCCGACGTCAGCGACCCGGCGGTGGCGGCGCGGCTGGAGGCCGAGCTGACGGCGGCCGGTCCCGGCCTGTGCGGGCTGGTCGACGGGCGCCTGGCCGCGCTGGTCGCCCGCCTTCCGGAGCCGCGCGCCGTATCCGGTCTCCTGTGGAGGGACGACCCCCCACACCCCCCGGAACGGCCCGAGCCGCTGCTGGTGGCGGCCCCGCCCGCGCGTCCCGGCGAGGTCGCCCCGATGTACGAGCTGGGACGGCGCGCGCTGCGCGCGGGCGCGGCCGCCGCGCTCACCGGGATGCGGGACCTCGCCGACCTGGCGCTGCTCACCGCCACCGAGGCGGAGCCAGAGCTCGGCGGCCTGCTCGCGGGCGCGCTGCTGTCCGGCCTCGACCGGGACGACCCCTTCCACCGCGAGTTGGCCGAGACAGGCCTCGCCTACCTCGACCACGGCGGCCGGATCGAGCCGACGGCGGCGGCGCTGCGCGTCCACGGCAACACGGTCAAGTACCGGATCCGGCGGCTGCGGGAGCTGACCGGGCGCCCGCTGCTGGACCCGTCCGGCGGGGCGGCGGTGTCCCGCGCCGCGCACTGGTGGTGGGCCCTGCACCGCTGGCTCGCCCGCCCGCTCCCGTGATTCTGTTTGGATGGACGTTCCGTCCAGGAACGTCCGGGACGAGAACGGAGGGGGACCGGTGACCGCACCGAGGATCGGCACCGTGATGTGGCCCATGCAGTCCTGGCCGGAGGCGGGGGAGCTGTGGCGGCGCGCCGAGGAGCTCGGGTTCCGGCACGCCTGGGTGTACGACCACATCGCGTGGCGGGGCACGACGCCCTGGTACGACGCGTACACGACGCTGGCCGCGGCCGCCGCCGTCACCGCGCGGGTGCGGATCGGCACCCTGGTCACCTCGCCGAACTTCCGGCATCCCGTCCCCACCGCGCACGCGATCAAGACGATCGACCACGTCGCGGGCGGGCGGCTCGCGATCGGCATCGGGTCGGGCGGCACCCGCCGCGCCTCCGACGCGGGCGTCCTCGGCGGGGACGACTGGACGCCCGCCGAGCGCGCCGCCCGCTTCGCCGAATGGGTCGAGCTGCTCGACCGCCTGCTGCGGCAACCGGAGACGACCTTCGAGGGCGAGTATTACACGGCGCGGGAGGTCGTCGAGGAGCCCGGGTGCGTGCAGCGTCCACGGGTGCCGTTCGTCATCGCCGGGAACGGTCCGCGCGGCATGCGGGTCGCGGCCCGGCACGGCGCGGGATG
Organism: Actinomadura sp. 9N215; assembly: GCF_044326345.1. NCBI lineage: Bacteria > Bacillati > Actinomycetota > Actinomycetes > Streptosporangiales > Thermomonosporaceae > Actinomadura > Actinomadura sp. 9N215. The sequence continues at coordinate 99,893 of NZ_JBIRBA010000005.1, forward strand.
GGTGACCAGCGGGCGTCCCGAGGGCGGGACGCCGCACGACACGGTCCGCCGGCGGCTGGCGGCCCTGGACGCCGCGTGCGAGGCGGAGGGCCGCGAGATCGAGGAGAGGATCCTGCTGACGGGGTTCAGCGGGGAGCCGTGGCTGGAGTCCGCCGGCTCGTTCGACGACCTCGCGGGCCGCTACGCCGAGCTCGGCATCACCGAGATCGTGCTGCACTGGCCGCGTCCCGGCACCCCGTTCGACGCCGATCCGAAGGTCTTCGAGGCCGTCGCGGAGAAGTACGGCGGGCCGGCGGCGCACGGCGAGCCGGCGGGGCACAGGGAGCCGGGGGAGGGCCGCTGATGCCGTTCGTGCTGCTCACGCTCGCGATCGCGTTCGAGGTCACGGCCACGCTGTCGATGCGCGCGTCCGAGGGGTTCACCAAGCTCGGGCCCGCGGTCGTGGTCGTCGTGGGGTACCTGATCTCGTTCTTCTTCATGGCGAAGGCGCTGACGTCCCTGAACGTCGGGCCCGTCTACGCGATCTGGTCGGCGCTCGGCACGATCGGCGCCTTCGCCGGCGGCGTCCTGCTGTTCGACGAGCAGGTCAAGCCGCTCACCATCGCCGGCGCGGTGATCATCGTGGTGGGCGTGATCGTGATGAACCTCGGCGGCGGCGTCCACCAGGGGTGAGCGGCCAGGGGTGAGCGGCCCGGCGGTCTCAGACGGGCTCGGCGAGGGTGGTGACGCGCTGCTGCTCCAGCTGCCCGCCGATCAGCTCGCCGGGCGTGCAGCCGGACAGCGCGCGGAACTCGCGGTTGAGGTGCGCCTGGTCGTAGTAGCCGCAGGCGGACGCGGCGTCGGCGAACCCGGCGCCGCCGGTCAGCAGCCCGATGGCGCGCCGGAAGCGGATCACGCGGGCCATCACCTTGGGCGGCAGCCCGGCCTGCTCCCGGAACCGGTTGGTCAGGTGCTTGCGGCTCCACCCGACGTCGGCGGCGATGTCGGCGACGGTGACGCCGAGGTCGCCGTTCAGCAGCCGCCACGCCCTGGCGACCTCGGGGTCGGGCACGGGACCGGCGTCCAGGCGGCGCAGCAGGAACCCGTCCAGAATGTCGAACCGCTCGCCCCAGGACGGGGCGGCCGCGAGCCGCTCCACGAGCGTCCGCGCGCCGCGTCCGAGCAGGTCGGGCAGGCCGACGGCGGCGTTGGTGAGCTGGGCCATCGGGACGCCGAGCAGCGTGTACGCGCCGAGCGGCGTCACGTCGAGCTGGATGCCGCGCTGCCCGCCGGGGCTGAGGTACATGCCGTGGCCGTCGTGCATCCCGGCGACGAACGACCCGTACTCGCGGCCGTGGACGCCGGTGTCGGGGACCTCCAGGTAGAGCGGCGGCCCCAGGTTGACGATCACGACGGTGGTGCGGGTGGGCAGGGTCCGCATCCGGGTCGGGACGATCTCGGTCTCCCAGTACCCGTCGTAGGAGCGCAGGAACGGGCGCAGGGCCGGGTGGGGGAGGGCCTGCGCCAGCCACCAGCCGCCCCGGTCGGCGACCTGGACCGGTCTGTCGCTCATGTCCCCAGTCCTACCACGCCGTCCGGACGTTTCCGGGGCGCGGGACGCTACTCGTACACCTGCCCGCACACCGCGATGCGCGCCAGGTCGTCCCAGGTCATGGTGGTGATCGTGCGGACGTAGGAGCGGGCGGGCGGCTCGCCCGGCCGGGCGGGCAGCGGGACGCGGGCGCCGTCGGTGGCGTCCCACCCGCCGAGGCTGCCCGCGACGGCGCACTCCAGGTACGTCGCCGGGTCGAAGTTGTACCAGCGGGCCGGGGTGGCGCGGGCGCCGGAGCCGGGCGGGCGCGGGGCGTCCGCGCCGAACCTGGCCTGCGGGCCCGGGGGAGCGGCCAGGAAGTCCTCCAGGTCGGCGATCTGGGAGAGCAGGACGCGTTCCCAGTCGGCGTACCCGTCCGGATCCTCGCCCGGGAGCGACAGGTCCTTGCCGCTCCACGCGGGGTCGAAGGCGGCGGGCGGCGTGATGGACGCGGCCGCGAACATTGCCGCCACGTCGTCCGGCTCCAGCCGCGTCCGGTCACTGAGCGGAGCGCTGACCTTCCACAGGGCGCGCAGGAACGCCGACAGCGACCAGGACGCCGCCCTGGCCTCCTGGCCGAGGTGCAGGAAGACCAGATAGAGGTCGCGGTTGGTGCGGACGGCGGGCCCCGGCGGCCCCTCCACGCGGTACGCCTGCCCGTTCGCGGGATCGCTCCGCAGCACCAGGACCTGCGCGAGCGCCGAGATCCGCGAGTCATGCGCGGCCACCTGGACGGTGTCGCCGAGGTCGTCCTGGCGCATGACGTCCCAGGTCTGCATCCGGCTCCTCCACGGTCAGCGGTGCGGTTTTCACGCCCCCCGCTTAAAAAGTGTCCCATTCTGGAAGCCGACCGCCAGTAGTGGAGATATCACTTTCCGGACTCGAAGTAATGACTTTCTGTACATAAAGTCCGTGGCGGAAAATGGTGTCCGCTCAGTTCTTCGACCGGTGGACGACCTGGAGCTCGGTGAACCCGTACAGGCCCCACGGCCCGTTCTCGACGCCGACGCCGCTGTGCTTGAACCCGCCGAACGGCTGGTGCGGCGCGAGCGCCAGATGCGTGTTGACCCAGGCGGTGCCGCATTCGAGGCGGCCGGCGATCTCGGCGGCACGGTCGGCGTCCGCGCCCCACACCGAGCCGGACAGCCCGAAATGGGTGCCGTTGGCGCGGGCCAGCGCGTCCTCGACGCCCGCGTACCTGACGATCGGGAGCGCGGGGCCGAACTGCTCCTCGTCCACGATCCGGGCGCCGTCGTCGACGTCGGCGAGGATGGTCGGCGCGAAGAAGTAGCCGGGGCCGTCGACGGGCCGCCCGCCCGCCGCCGCGCGGGCACCGCCCGCGAGCGCGTCCGCGACGAGCTCGCCGACCCGCTCGTACTGCGGCCGGTTGTTGATCGGCCCGTACTGGACGCCGTCGTCCATGCCGTTGCCGATCCTCGCCGCCCTCGCGCGCTCGGCGAGGGCGTCCACCAGGTCGGCGTAGAGGGCGTCCGGGACGTACACGCGCTTGATCGCCGAGCAGACCTGGCCGTTGTTCTGGAACGCGGCGGCGAACAGCCGGTCGGCGACGGCGGCGGGGTCGGCGTCGTCGAGCACGATCGCCGGGTCGTTGCCGCCGAGCTCCAGGGTGACGCGCTTGAGGTCGGGCGCCGCGGCCGCGGCGACCCGCCGTCCGGTGGCGACGCTGCCGGTGAAGCTGATCTTGCGGGGGACGTCGTGCGCGGTCATCGCGGCGCCGAGCGCGTCACCGCCGCTGACCACGTTCAGCACCCCGGGCGGGAGGACGTCCCGCAGCGCCGCGCCGAGCATCAGGCTGGACAGCGGCGTGAACGGGGACGGCTTGAGCACCACCGTGTTGCCCGCCAGCAGCGCCGGGGCGAGCTTCCAGACCGCGAGGAGCAGCGGGTAGTTCCACGGGGTGATCGCGGCGACCACCCCCATCGGCCGCCGGACGACCTCGACCAGCGCGGCCGCGTCGTCCTGGATGACCTCGCGGGGCAGCTCCAGGCCGGCGAAGTACCGCAGCCACACGCCCGCGCCGACGACCTCCCTGATCGCGTCCCGCAGCGGCTTGCCCTGCTCCAGGGTCAGCACCCGGCCGAACTCCTCCGACCTGGCGAACATGATGTCGGCCGCCGCGAGCAGCGCCTCGCGCCGCGCCGCCTCGTCGCCCCGCCATCCCGGGTAGGCGGCCTCCGCGGCGGACATCGCGGCGTCCAGCTGCGCCGGGGACGCGTCGGGAGCCCGCTCGGCGACCTCGCCGGTCGCCGGGTCGATCACGCCGAAGGTCGCGGTGGCGTCCGCCGCCCGGCCGCCGATGGTCATCGAGAAGTCCTCGGGCACCGTCGCTCCCTTCGCTCCCCGCGTACCGAACGCCATTCAGTATCGCCCTTTCGCGGCCGTCTGACGAGGGGGCACGCACGATCGGCGGGTCGCGCGCGGGCGCGGCAGCGTGACCGGATCCGGCGGGCGCGGCGGCGTGACCGGATCCGGCGAGTTTCCGCCGATCACCGGAGACTCGGGCGATGATCTCTCCATGCGCTCACGTAGTACAGCTGTATTAGCCCTCGCGCTCTCCGCCGTGCTCGCCGCGTCCGGCGGCGCGACGGCGGCCGCGGCGCCCACGCCTCCGTCCGCCCCGCACCGGCCCGGGCCGGTGCTGGCCGACCCCCACCCCTGCGCCGGGAAACCCGGCTACACCTGCTCCTTCCTGACCGTCCCCCTCGACCACCGCCGCCCGGGGAGGGAGACCCTGAGGCTGCAGGTGGCGACGGCGGACAACGTCGAGGCGCCCAAAGGCGTCCTGCTCTTCCTGACCGGCGGGCCCGGACAGCCCGGCGTCCCGTTCGTCGACGGCGTCGCCGCGCGGCTGCCCGAGGTCGCGAAGAACTACCGGCTCGTCATGATCGACCAGCGCGGCACCGGCGAGTTCGGCGCGATCGACTGCCCAGGACTCCAGGCGCAGGTCGGCACCAGCGACATCGAGCCGCCGACGCCCGAGGCGATCGACGAGTGCGCCCGCGTCCTCGGCGACCGGCGGCACTACTACACCACCGACCAGACCGTCGGCGACCTGGACCTGCTGCGCCGCGCGCTGGGCGTCCGCCAGTGGACGGTGGACGGCGTGTCCTACGGGACGAAGACCGGCGCGCACTACGCCGCCTTCCACCCGGAGAACGTCCGCAGGCTCGTCCTCGACTCGGTCTTGCCGCACGTGGACCAGGGCCGCGACGACCTGCTGTACGCCGCCAGCCTGCGCGCCACCGGACGGGTGCTGCGCGACGCCTGCCGGACGGCCCCCGCCTGCGGGTTCGACCCGGCCAAGGACCTGGCCTGGCTCGCCGGGCACCGCAAGGACGCCGTCCTCGTCTGGGACATGCTCGTGACCTACGAGTTCGTCGACCCGACCTTCCGGGACGCCGGCGCCCTGCCGGGCGGCGCGGGCGACGCGGTCGCGGCGGTCCACGAGGCGCGGCACGGCGACCCGGCGCGGCTCGACCGGCTGCTCCAGATCCTGAACTCCGGCGGCGAGGACCGCAGGATCTACAGCGCGGGCCTGCACATCGCCACGGCCTGCGGCGACGGATGGTTCCCGTGGGGGACGTCCGAGACACGCCCGGCCCGCCGCGCCGCCGCCCTGGAGCGGGTCCGCAGGACGCTCCCGGCACGCGCCACCTGGCCGTTCACCGCCGACACGGCCGTGGGGAACGGGTTCGTCCAGGAATGCCTCCGCTGGCCCTGGGCGCGGCACACCACCGAGGCGCCGCCGAAGATCTCCGTCCCGACCCTGCTGGTGAACGGCGACCGCGACCTGTCCACGCCGCTGGAATGGGCGTACGAGGAGCTCCGCCGCATCCCGCGCGGCGAGCTCGTCGTGGTGAAGGGCTCGGCGCACTCCATCCAGTACGGCGAGCGGGGGACGAAGGGCCGCGAGGCGGTGAACCGCTTCCTGAACGGCTGACACCGACCGGCGGCACGGCTCGGCTCAGGCGTCGATGACCCGGTTGAGCAGGTCGCGGTAGCCGCGCAGCGCCAGGCGGAGGCGCTCCGTGTCGGCGCGCCCGCCGGTGTCCGCGCCCTCCTTGACGTCTTCGGCGAGGGTGCGCCGGTGCGCGGCGATCGCGCGGCCGAGCGCGTCGACGGCGTCGGATGCGAGGCCGTCCGCGCGGCGGACGGCCTCGCCCGGGTCGTCGACGAACGCGGCCTGCACCTCGCGCCAGCGGTCCCGGAACCGCTCGGCCTCGGCCGGGTCGAGCAGCCGCGCCGCCGCCTCCGCCGGGAGCGGGGGCTCCGCCGGAGGCGGGGGCTCCGCCGGAGGCGGCGGGGCGGCCGGGCCGGGCAGGTCCATGACGGGCGGCTTCGGCGCGGGCCCGGCGACGTGCGTGTCGCCGGCCACGCCGGGGTCCGCGGTCCCGGCGGCGCGGGCGCGCTTGTCGGCGCCGAGCCCGCCGCCGGAGCCCGGCGCGCTGCCCTCGGGTCGCCTGTGCTCCATCGAGGTCAGCTCCTCGGCGTCCGGTCGTCGGCGCGGCCCGCCTGCTCGGCGCGGTTCGCCCGCTCGGCGGGGCCCGCCGGCTCGGCGGTTCCGGCGGCGGGGGCGGCGAGCAGCTCGTCGAACAGGGCGCGGTAGTGCACCATGGCCTGCCGCAGGTCCTCGGTGGACGCGTCCCTGGACGCCGCCCGCTCGCTGATGGTGTGGGCGCGGCGGTAGTGGTCCATCGTGCGGCCGTGCTCCACCGACAGGTGGGCGACCTTCTCCTCGAAGCCGCGCGTCGGGTAGCCGCGCTCGCCCATCACCACGGTGACGAGGCCGTCGGCCTGCTCGACCGCCGCCTCCGGGGCGTCGACGAAGCGCTCCTGGACGCCGGTCCACTGCTCGCGGTACTGCTCGCGGCGGTGCGGGTCGAGCTCGTGCAGGTCGAGGTCCTCGTGGCGCTCCTCGCGGGAGCGCAGCTCGCGCTCGGCGGCCGAGCGGCCGCCCTCGCGCTCCACCGTCCGGTCGTACTCGGGGCCGAAACGCCGCTTGAGCCGCCGCGTCCGGGCCCCGGACCAGGCCAGGTACGCGGCCCCGGCCAGGGCGGCGACGATGACGATGACGACCAATATCGCGGTCGACATGGTGGTTCCTCCAACGTGCGTCGGATCGAATGGAACGCCGATGCCCGCGTGCCGGCGTTCAAAACGAACCACCACGAATCGGCCATGCCAGGGTCAGGTCCCGCGCGGGACAAGGCAGACCAGGCGGCCGACGGGCCGGTCGCCCTCGTACCCGGCGCTCCGCAGCAGCGCCAGGCCGCGCCCGTCGCGGCGGTTCGCGCACGCCACGTCCACTTTCGTGCGCGCCAGCGCCGCCGCGACCTCGGCCGCCGCCGGCTTGCCGCCCCGCGCCGGGCGGACGGCCGCGGACAGCACCTTCCGGTCGCGGATGAACCGCTCCGGAACCGGCAGCAGCTTCAGGTAGTGGCCGTTCGGGTTGACGGCCTGCGTGCGGACGGTCAGCAGCGGCACGACCCGCATGACGCCGCCCGGCATCAGCACCAGCCCGTTCCTCCCGGCGAGCGCGACCACCTCCCGCGCCGTGCCGACGGTGTCCGCGGGGACCTTCCACGCCGGACGCGACGCCACGAACGACCCGTTCGACTCCGACCACACCGGCGTCCCGCCCGCGACCATCGCCACGGCGAGCGCGGCGGCCGGGACGCCCGCCGCGGCGGCGCCCGCCGGCTCCGGCCACCGTCCGGCGGGGATCCGCACCGCGGCGAGCAGCCCGATCAGCGCGGGCGCGGGAACGGCCCACATCGTCCGCCAGAGCACCTGGCCGGCGCCCGACGCGTCCGCGGCCGCCTCCAGGACGCCGGGCACGATCAGCACCGCCAGCGTCGCGGCCACCCCGGTCGCGATCACGGCGGGGACGCCGCGGCGCGCCGTCCACGGCGACAGCCAGACCGCGCACCCGCCGATCACGCCGAGCGCGGCGTGCAGCAGGACCCACCGGTAGCTGCCGGGCGCGTCGTGCACCCTCCCGACCACGCTCGTCTCGCCGTAGAGCAGCTTCACCGCGAGGGCCGTCCCGATCGGATAGACCGCCGCCGCGCACGCGACCACGCCGGTCCGGACGCGTCCGGCGGCGATCAGCGCTACCGCGGCGGCGCCGACGATCAGCGGGACGACGAAGACGGCGGACGAGGTGAGCCCCACCGCCGCGACCCCGGCGGCGGCGAGGAGCGCGAGGTCGCCCCGGGACCGCCGCTCGGCCCACCGGGTCAGGTACACGAACAGCAGCGGCACCAGCGCCGACACCAGCACGGCCTTGCCCTGCCACATCCGCAGCAGATGGAACGAGCCGAGCGACGCCCCGCCCATCCCGCTCCACAGCAGGTACACCGCCGCGACCGCGAAGCACAGGGTCGCGCGGCGCGGCGCCCACGCCCTGACCAGCCGCCACAGCGCCCAGACCGCGACGAACGTCACCGCCGGCAGCAGCAGGTACCACACGAACGAGGCCGCGTGGACGCCGAGCACCCGCGCCGCCGCCCCGGCGAGGACCTCGATCGACGCGACCGGCGGCTCGCCCGAGATCTCGTCCGCCGTGCCCGGGGTGAAGATCACGTCCTTGAGCGGGATCTCCCCGATCGTGGCCGTCGCCACGGACCGCGAGACGAAGTAGGCGTCGTCGCCGTCGGTGTTCACGATGAACAGGGACGCGATCGCGAACCCTGCGCCGGTGAGGAGCGCGAGCGGCGTCCCCCACCGGGTCTCGTCGGCCGGGGAGGCCTCCGCCGGATCCTCGTCCGGGCTGCGGCGGAGCAGCAGGCACGCGGCCGACGCGGCGGCGCTCACGAGCCCCGGGACCCACGCGCACCACCACGGGACGCCGGACGGGTGCAGGCCCGCGCACGTCCCCGCCACGATCCCCGCGACCACCGAGACGGCGACCAGCGACCGGGGCGCGGATGCCACACGAACCCCCATCCCGGACGCGCGAGCGGCAAGCGGCCCGGACGGCTCCCGCCACGGCGTCCCGGCCCACCAGTCGCGCCGCGCCGCGTACAGCGCGCCGATCACGACCGCGCCGGCGAGCCACATCAGCAGCAGCGCCCAGGTGGGCGGGTGTAAGAGGAGCCCGAGATGGTAGACGGCGGTCCACGCCGCGAAGAGCAGTGCCGCCCCGTCGGTGAAGCCGTCCATCAGCCGTGTCGCCCGCGTCGGCCCCGCCTGGCCGCTGGTGCGGGCGGTGCGGTCGAGCTCCTGGATCACCTGCGTCCCCCTACGCCCGTGTGTGCCCCGTGCCCGGCGTCTCCGCCGCGGGGGGTAGGCGGAGAGCCGACGAAGGGACGGTGCCCCTCATCGATCTTGTTATGTGTACGACGTCGCCCGCGTGCCCGGAGTTGTCGCCGCCGCCGTCACCGGGGGTGACAACCCGCTCGCCTCCGTTATTGGACGGATTTACTGCGCTATGCCCGGTGCGGATGGTGTGATTGGGGCCGATATCGGAACGAATGGATGTGATGCGAGGTGCGCCACGCGTTCGGCTTCGTCCTCGGCGTCCTGCTGACACCAGGGCTGGTGTACGGCGCGGCCTGGGGCTACGTGCAGGCCGGTCAGTCCTTCGACGGCACGGGGCAGGAGATCACCGACCGCACCCGCATCTACGGCGCGTTCGCCCTGCTGGCCGCCGTGGGCCTGGTGATGGGCGTGATCATCGTCGCGCGCTGGGCGTCGCCGCTGGTCTCGCTCGTCCCCGCGCTGGCGCTGCTCGGCTTCTCCGCCTGGTTCCTCATCGACCCGGACGGCGTCCTCGACCTGCCGGGCAAGGTGCCGCCCTCCGGCGACATGGACTTCGGGCTGCGGATGCTCCTCGGCTCCGGCGTGTACGGGATGATGGGCCTCGCGCTGCTCATGCCGGCGTGGGCGCCGCGCCGCTGGGGCTCCGGACGCGACGAGGACGCCGCCGACATGGACTTCTACTCCACCGTCCAGCGCTGACGCGCCGCCGCCGCGCCGCGCGCCGCCCGCCGCGCGGGCGAGTACGCGTGGTCGCCGCGGTAGAGGCCGGCGAGGACGTCCTCGATCCCCGCCTCCCGCAGCGAGATGTCGCGGACGTCGTGGCTGCGCGCCAGCTCGGCCACCACCGCCGCCGCGTTCGCCGACCGCGGCAGCCGCAGCCACTGCCGCGGCCCCTCCACCCGCTCCGCCTCGATGCCGTCCAGCGCGATCGGCGGGACCGGCCGGTCCAGCTCGACGACCAGCAGCCGGTCGGCGTCGACGGTGCGGCGCAGCTCGTCCAGGCCGCCGTCGTAGGCGAGCCGCCCGTGGTCGATGATCAGGACGCGGCGGCAGAGCCGCTCGATGTCGCCGAGGTCGTGCGTGGTCAGCAGGATCGTCGTGCCGCGCTCGGCGTTGATACGTTCCAGGAAGTCGCGGACGGTCGCCTTGCTGACCACGTCCAGGCCGATCGTCGGCTCGTCCAGGACGAGCAGCTCCGGGTCGTGCAGCAGCGCGGCGGCGAGGTCGCCGCGCATCCGCTGCCCGAGGCTGAGCTGCCGGACCGGCGTGTCCAGGAACGGCTCCAGCTCCAGCAGCGCGGTCAGCTCGGCGAGCCGCTCCCGGTGCGCGGCAGCCTCGACCCGGTACAGCCGCCGGACGAGCGCGAGGGAGTCGCGCAGCGGCAGGTCCCACCACAGCGTCGTGCGCTGCCCGAACACCACCCCGATCCGGCGGGCGAGCGACGTCCGCCGCCGCGACGGGTCGAGCCCGCACACCCGCAGCCGCCCGGACGACGCCGTGAGGATCCCGGTCAGCATCTTGATCGTCGTGGACTTCCCGGCGCCGTTCGGGCCGAGGTACCCGACGAACTCGCCCCGCCGGACGGCGAACGACACGCCGTCCACGGCGCGCAGCGGCGTCCGCGTCCGGCGCAGCCCGCCCGACCTGGTCCGGACGGTGAACGACTTGACCACGTTCTCGGCCTCGATCATCGGCATCAGCTCCCTGTCGATCGGTAGTGCCGCAGCCCCGCCCGCCACGCCACCGCCGCCGCCCCGCACAGCGCGGCGGCGACCAGCGGGGACGCGAACCGCGCCGCGTCCGGGAGCCCGAGCGGGTCGGGCCGGTCCAGGACGTACAGGGCGGGCTGCCAGTTGACGAACGCCAGCGGCACGACGAACGTCACCCCGCGGACGAAGTCGCGCGCGAACATGGTCATCGGGTACTGGGTGAGGAACCCGCCGCCGTAGGTGAGCGACTTGCTCGCGCCGTGGACGTCCACGATCACGAACTGCACCGCCGCCGTCAGCACCCACAGCGCCCCGAAGATCGCCGCCCCGGACAGCACCATGGCCGGGATCATCGCGACGCGGCCGGGCGTCCACGCCACGTCCACCCGGGCCAGCGCGAACGCGAGCACCGCCGCCGCCGGGACGAGTTTGCCGAAGCGGCGCGGCGTGAACTCCTCCGTCGCGATCTGGACGAGCGGGCTCACCGGCCGCACCAGCATCGCGTCCAGCGTCCCCCGCCGCACGTGGTAGCCGAGCCGCTCGGTGGTGCCGAGCACGATGTCGGAGATCCCGAACGACAGCGCCGACGTCCCGTACAGGAACAGGACCTCGGACGCGCCGAACCCGGCGATGCGCGGCGCCTGCGAGAACAGCAGCACGATCGCGGCGGCGTCCAGGCCGGTGACGACCGCAGTCGACAGGGCCAGCAGCACCATCGACACCGGGTACTGGGCCGCCGCCCGGGTCCACGTCCACACGAGCAGGCCGTACATCCGCGCGGCGTCAGTCACCATGGGTCACCGTCGGCCACCGAAGGGCACCGTCAGCCACCGTGCACCACCAGCTTCCGCCGCGCCGCCCGCGTCGCCAGCGCGCCCGCCCCGAGCAGGACGGCCGCCCACCCGGCCTGGAACGCCAGCGCCCCGGCCAGCCCGGCGCCGCCGTACCGGCCGAGGAACACGTCCGCCGGCACCTGGATCATCGCCGCCCACGGCAGCGCCCGCGCGACGCCGCCGAGCGCGCCGGGGAACACGACCAGCGGCAGGATCATCCCGGAGAAGAACAGCGACATCACGAGCGTGACGGCGCTGAGGCCGCGGTCGTCGTGCAGCCAGAACATCCCCATCGCCACCAGGTAGCGCAGCCCGAAGCTCACCGTCACCGCGAGGAGCAGCGCGGCCGCGAACGCGGCGAGGTTCGCCGGCGCCGGCGGGCGGAACGGGAACACCAGCGCCCCGGCCAGCAGCGGCGGCCCGGCGCGCAGCAGCAGGGAGCCCGCCGCGCGGCCGAGGTCGTCGGCCAGCCACCAGCCCTGCAGCCCGGCGGGGCGGTGCAGGTCGATCGCCACGTCGCCGTTGCGGATCCGCTCGGTCAGGTCCATCCCGCCGAAGATCTGGACCGGTCCGATCAGTGCCTGCGTGATGAAGCAGAAGGTGACGGCGTCGACCTCGTCGTAACCGCCGAGGGCCGGACGCGCCTGCCACAGCGCGATCAAGACGTACGCGCGCATGAACCCGAAGACGGTGTTGGTCACGGCCTCGGTGGCGGAGCCGAGCGGATAAGCCGTGTGACGGCGGACGCCGTACCACCACACCCAAGGAAGAACACCCACTTGCCGAGAGACTAAACAGGCGGGCCCGCCACCACTACGTAATTTCGCACAGAATGCGCGATACGGAAACGGGCCCCGGCGCGTTGGCCGGGGCCCGTCTTCTCGTGCCGGTGCTACGACTCTCCTCCTACCGGTGCCATGACGCTCCTCGCGCCGGTGTCACGACGGGAGGGCGGGCTTGATGGGGGAGTACAGCCAGTCCTTGAAGAACGCGTCGAGGTCCTGGCCGGAGATCTGCTCCGCCATGCGGGTGAACTGCTCCGTCTCGGCGTTGCGGTGGTGGTACCGGGCGAGCCAGGTCCGCGTGAGGGTGAAGAACTTGTCGTCGCCGATCTTCTCGCGGAGGAACTGGATCATCAGCGCGCCGCCGTTGTAGACCCGGTCGTTGAACATCGTGTCGCGCTTCGGGTCGCCGAGCACGACCGACCAGAACGGGCGGCCCTCACGGTCGGGGAACGGCCGCGCCGCGTACGTCGCGCGGGCCTGCGTGGCCGCGGAGCTGCCGCCGTGCGTCTCGTTCCAGTGCCAGGTGACCCACGTCGCGAAGCTCTCGTTCAGCCAGATGTCGTCCCACTCCTTCGGCGACACCGAGTCGCCGAACCACTGGTGCGCCAGCTCGTGGACGATCGTGCCCGTGCTGCGCACGGCCGAGTACACCGGCTTGCTCTGGGTCTCCAGCGAGAAGCCGAGCGGCTGCCCGTTGAAGCGGGCGTCGTCGGCGATGGCGCCGGTGCTGCTGAACGGGTAGCGGCCGTAGATCTTCGCCAGCCCGTCGGTGACCTCGTTGGTGGTGTTGTAGAAGAAGTCCAGCGCGTCCGGCTGGTTCGCCTTCAGCACAGGGTCGACGAACGTGTAGTTAGGCACCCCGCCGGGCGTGCGGCCCTCCTTGACGTCCCACTTGCCGATGTCGATCGTCGTGAGGTAGCTCGCCATCGGGCTGTCCTCGTGCCACTTGAACACCTCGGCGCGGGTCTGCGCGCTGCGGCGGCTGAACGAGGCGATCGAGCTGCGGTGCGAGGTGAGCCGCCCGTTGGCGACGGCCTTAAGGCCCTGCGGCACCGTGAGGGTGTAGTCGTAGGTCGCCTTGTCGCTCGGATGGTCGTTGACCGGGAACCAGGTGCTGGGCCCGTTGGGCTCGCCGCCGACGAACGCGCCGTCCGGGGTGTGCAGGAACCCGTACGGGGAGCCGAACACGATCGGCGATCCCACGATCGTCTGCGGCACGCCGCCGTACTTCACGACCGCCGTGAACACCGAGCCCTTCCGCAACCCCTTGCGCGGCGTGATCGTCAACTCCTGGCCGCGGCGCTTGTAGTCGGCCCGGCGCCGGTCGACGGTCACCCCCTCGACGTCCATTCCGGACAGGTCCAGGTTGAACGCCGACAGGTTCTGCGTGGCCCGCGCGGTGACGGTCACCGTGCCGTCCAGCTGGTCGTAGTCGGGGTCGTAGCTCAGGTCGAGCGAGTAGTGCAGGGCGTTGTAGCCGCCGTTCCCCTCAAGCGGGAAATAGGGGTCGCCCACACCGGAGGCGCCAGGGGTGTAGCGCCCTCCTCCGTGTCCGCTGCCGGCGGCGGACGCGGCGGGCGCGAGCGCCACGACGCTCACGGCGGCGACGGCGATCGGCAGCATTCGCCCAGGGATCGCCCGGGACGGAATGAACCGGGGGTGACGCGCCATCAGAGATCCTCTCCCTCGAGTGATCAACAGCGCGCTCACGATCCACCCAATTTCGGTCAATGTCGAGATCCGTTGCCGGATGTGGCCGAAACGGGGGATCACCGACCGTCACACCAGGTGGATCGGTGCGGCCGGTGGTGGCCAGAAGGCCCCCGCGGGTGTAGGGACGCGGGGGCCTCCTGCTCAGGGGATCAGCCCGGAGGGGCGGATCGGGACCGGTTCGGGGCCGGTTCGGGGCCGGTCCGGGGCCGGTCCGGGATCAGTGGAACTGGCCCTCTTCCGTGGAGCCCTTCAGCGCCGTGGTGGACGAGTCGGGGCTGATCGCGGTGCTGACGAGGTCGAAGTAACCGGTGCCGGCCTCGCGCTGGTGCCTGACCGCCGTGAAGCCGCGCTCCGCCGCCGCGAACTCGCGCTCCTGCAGGTCGACGTAGGCCGTCATGCCCTCGCGGGCGTAGCCGTGGGCCAGGTCGAACATGCCGTAGTTGAGCGCGTGGAATCCGGCGAGGGTGATGAACTGGAACGTGTAGCCCATGTGGCCGAGCTCGCGCTGGAACTTGGCGATGGTGGCGTCGTCCAGGTGCGCCTTCCAGTTGAAGGACGGCGAGCAGTTGTAGGCCAGCATCTGGTCGGGGTAGTCGGCCTTGACGGCCTCGGCGAACGCGCGGGCCACCTCCAGGTCGGGGGTGCCGGTCTCCATCCAGATCAGGTCGGAGTGCGGCGCGTACGCCTTGGCGCGGGCGATGCAGGGCTCGATCCCGTTGCGCACCCGGTAGAAGCCCTCGGCGGTGCGGTCGCCGGTGATGAATTCGCGGTCGCGCTCGTCCACGTCCGTCGTGATCAGGGTCGCGGCCTCGGCGTCGGTCCGCGCGATGATCAGCGAGGGCACGCCGCAGACGTCGGCGGCGAGCCGGGCGGTGTTGAGGGTCTTCACGTGCTGCGAGGTCGGGATGAGGACCTTGCCGCCGAGGTGGCCGCACTTCTTCTCGGAGGCCAGCTGGTCCTCCCAGTGCACGCCCGCGGCGCCGGCCGCGATCATGCCCTTCATCAGCTCGAAGGCGTTCAGCACGCCGCCGAACCCGGCCTCGGCGTCGGCCACGATCGGCGCGAGGAAATGGGTGTCCCCTTCGCCCTCCGCCCACTGGACCTGGTCGGCGCGCAGCAGCGCGTTGTTGATGCGGCGGACGACGGCCGGGACCGAGTTCGCCGGGTAGATGCTCTGGTCGGGGTAGGTCTGGCCCGCGAGGTTGGCGTCCGCCGCCACCTGCCAGCCGGACAGGTAGATGGCCTTCAGGCCAGCCTTCACCTGCTGGACGGCCTGGAGCCCGGTCAGCGCGCCGAGCGCGTTGACGTAGTCCTCGTCGTGCAGCAGCGTCCAGAGCCTCTCGGCGCCGAGGCGCGCGAGGGTGTGCTCTTCCTGGACCGAACCGCGAATGCGCACGACGTCCTCGGCCGTATAGGTCCGCTCGACGCCCGTCCAGCGCGGGTCGGTCTCCCACTGCCGCCGCAGCTCATCGGCTGCGCCCTTGAGGCGACTGTCAGTCATCGTCTTGCCCTTCCGTGTCGTCCCCTGGGTGCTTGTGCTCGACTATGCCCCGGCCGCAACCCCCTGATGAACCGACGGGTAACGAAAGAACTGCGAAATTTCCGCTACGATGAAGCCGTGACGACCTTGCGGCCAGAAGAACCCCTCAACTTGACGAGTGACGTAGATCTCGTCACCTTCGGGCAGCGGCTCCGCCATCTCCGGCGCGGCCGCGGGATGACGCTGTCGGAGCTCGGCGGGCGCGTCGGCCGCGCCCCGTCCCAGCTGTCCCTGCTGGAGAACGGGCGGCGCGAGCCGAAGCTGTCGCTGCTGCAGGCCCTCGCCGCCGCCCTGGAGTGCCCGGTCGAGGAGCTGCTGCGGCGCCAGCCGCCCAGCCGCCGCGCCCAGCTGGAGATCCAGCTGGAGGAGGCGCAGCGCGACCCGCTGTACCGGACGCTCGGCCTCTCCCACCTCAAGGTCGGCAAGCGGATGCCCAACGAGGTCATCGAGCACATCCTCGCCCTGTACGGGGAGCTCAAACGCAGCCGGACGAAGCCGACCGCGAGCCCCGAGGAGGCGCGCAAGGCCAACGCCGAGCTGCGCCGCCAGATGCACGAGCGCGGCAACCACTTCCCCGAGATCGAGCGGATCGCGTCCCAGACGCTCGACTCCGTCGGGTACCGGCGCGGCGCGGTGTCGCAGGGGCTGCTGATGACGCTGGTCGGGCACTTCGGGTTCAGCCTGCAGTACGTCCAGGACCTGCCGCGCTCGGTCCGGTCCGTCACCGACCTGCGCAACCGGCGGATCTACCTGGAGCGCGAGCAGCTCGGCATGCACACCCCCCGGACGATCCTGCTCCAGACCCTCGGGCACATCGCGCTCGACCACGACCAGCCCCGCGACTTCGCCGACTTCCTGCGCCAGCGCGTCGAGGCCAACTACTTCGGCGCCGCGATCCTGATCCCGGAGCGCAGCGCGGTCCCGTTCCTGCAGGAGGCCAAGGCCGCGCGGGAGCTGTCGGTCGAGGACCTCGCGGACGTCTTCGCCGTCTCCTACGAGATGGCCGCGCACCGCTTCACCAACGTCGCCACCCACCACCTCGACCTTCAGCTGCACTTCACCAAGAACGACGAGAACGGCACCATCTACAAGGCGTACGCCAACGACGGCCTGAACTTCCCGCAGGACGAGGACGGCGCCATCGAGGGCCAGCGGATGTGCCGCGAATGGGCCGGACGCCACGTCTTCGGCGCCGCCGACCGCTTCTCCGTCTACTACCAGTACACCGACACCCCGAGCGGGACGTACTGGTGCCTGTCGCACATCGACCCCAGCCACGAGCGCGACTTCGCGATCACGCTGGGCGTCCGGTTCGAGGACTCGCGCTGGTTCCGCGGCCGGGAGTCGACCCGGCGGCGCAGGTCGTCCTGCCCGGACGGCGACTGCTGCCAGCGGCCCCCGCGGGAGCTGTCCGACCGGTGGGAGGGGATGGCGTGGCCGTCCGCCCGCGCGCACTCGCACGTCCTGTCCGTGCTGCCGCCCGGCGCCTTCCCGGGCGTGGACGAGGCGGACGTCTACGAGTTCCTCGACAGGCACGCCGCCCAGTGACCGGCGTGCCGAGCGGAGCTCGTCCGTTGGACGGCGGCGGGTGGGGGCTGGAGGACGGTGTGTCGAGCGGAGCTCGTCGGTTGAATGGTGGTGGGTGGGGGCTGGAGGACGGTGTGTCGAGCGGAGCTCGTCCGTTGATTGGTGGTGGGTGGGGGCTGGAGGACGGTGTGTTGTCGTCCTGTTAACTCTTCGGGCCTGTCCGGTTCCGTGGTGAATGTTCTGGCAGGATCTGGCGTTCCCTAGAAGGTAGGGGGACGCCGGGTCCCGGACGGCCCGCACGGGAGGGAGAGCGCGTGCTGCCAGAGGTCGCTGACTGGGTGGCCCGCCGCACCAGCGCGGCGGGGGACTGGCCGCCGCGGCTGCTGCTCGCCGCCAAGGGCGACGCGCGGATCAGCGTCGTGCTGCCCGCGCGCGACGAGGAGGCGACGGTCGGCGCCATCGTCGCCGCCGTCCGGACCGACCTGGTCGAGCGGATCCCGCTGGTCGACGAGATCGTCGTCGTCGACTCCCGCTCCGCCGACCGGACCGCCGCCGTGGCCGCCGCCGCCGGTGCCGACGTGGTCGCGCAGGACGCCGTCCTGCCCGAGCACGGCCGCATGTCGGGCAAGGGCGAGGCGCTGTGGAAGTCCCTCGCCGTGACGTCCGGCGACCTGATCGTGTTCGTGGACGCCGACCTGCGCGAGTTCACCTCGTCCTACGTGACGGGCCTGCTCGGGCCGCTGCTGACCGACCCGTCCGTCGGCTACGTCAAGGGCTGCTACGACCGTCCGCTGGTGGACGGTGAGCGCCGCGTGGAGGGCGGCGGCGGACGCGTGACCGAGCTGGTCGCGCGCCCGCTGATCAACCTGCACTGGCCGCTGCTGGCGGGGGTGATGCAGCCGCTCGGCGGCGAGTACGCCGGGCGCCGCGCGCTGCTGGAGCGGCTCCCGTTCGTCACCGGCTACGGCGTGGAGCTCGGCCTCCTCCTGGACGTCTTCCAGGACTCGGGCCTCGACGCCATCGCGCAGGTCGACCTCGGCCGCCGCGTCCACGCGCACCAGTCGACCGAGGCGCTCGGGGCGATGTCCGGCCAGATCATGCTCACCGCCTGGTCGCGGCTGGAGCGGCACGGCCGGATGATGCCGCTGGAGGCCCCGTCCACCGCGCTCACCCGGTTCCACCGCGCCGCGGACGGCCACGACGCCCGCACGACCGACGTCGCCGTGGGGGAGCGCCCGCCGATGATCGGGATCCCCGGCTACGCCGCCGCGCGCTCCATCTCCCCTGGTTACCCGCGGTAACACGGGCCGGCGCCGGGTGGTGCTACCGTTGGTAACAGCGATATTGGAGAAAGGGTCAATTGGCAATGACGAGCGCCGCACCGACGCCGTTCTCGCTGGAGCCGAGCGAGGACGTCCGCGAGGTCAGGGACTGGGTCCACGAGTTCGCCAGGGACGTCATCCGTCCCGCCGCCGAGGAGTGGGACGAGCGCGAGGAGACCCCCTGGCCGCTGATCCAGGAGGCGTCCAAGGTCGGCATCTACTCGCTCGACTTCTTCGCCACCCAGTGGCTGGAGCCGACCGGCCTCGGCATCCCCGTGACGTTCGAGGAGCTGTTCTGGGGCGACGCGGGCATCGGGCTGTCCATCACCGGCACCTGCCTCGCCGCCGCGTCCATCGCCGCCGTCGGCACCGAGGAGCAGACGGCCGAGTGGGTCCCGCAGATGTTCGGGACCCCGGACGACATCCGCCTCGGCGCGTTCTGCGCGTCCGAGCCCGACGCCGGCAGCGACGTCGGCGCTATCCGCACCCGCGCCGTCTTCGACGAGGCCAAGGACGAGTGGGTGCTCAACGGCGCCAAGACCTGGGCGACCAACGGCGGCATCGCCGACGTCCATATCATCGTCGCATCGGTGCACCCGGAGCTCGGCAGCCGCGGCCAGGCCAGCTTCATCGTCCCGCCCCGCACCCCCGGCCTGCGGCAGGGCCAGAAGTTCAAGAAGCACGGCATCCGCGCGTCCCACACCGCCGAGGTCGTCCTGGACGACGTCCGCCTTCCCAGCGCCAACATCGTCGGCGGCAAGGAGAGGTTCGACGAGCGCGTCGCGCGGACCCGCGAGGGCAAGAGCTCCAAAGGCCAGGCCGCGCTGAAGACGTTCGAGACCACCCGCCCGTCCGTCGGCGCGATGGCCCTCGGCATCGGCCGCGCCGCCTACGACTACGCCCTCCAGTACGCGCGCGAGCGCGAGCAGTTCGGCCGCAAGATCGGCGACTTCCAGGCCATCGCGTTCAAGCTGGCCGACATGAAGTGCCGCCTGGACGCCGCCCGCCTCATGGTCTGGCGCGCCGCGTGGATGGCCCGCACCGGCAAGGACTTCCAGAACGCCGAGGGCTCGATGGCCAAGCTGATGGCGAGCGAGATGGCGGTGAACGTCACCGAGGAGGCCATCCAGATCCTCGGCGGCAACGGCTACACCCGCGACTACCCGGTCGAGCGCATGCACCGCGACGCCAAGATCTTCACCATCTTCGAGGGCACCTCGGAGATCCAGCGCCTCGTCATCGGCCGCACCGTCACCGGCCTCCCCGTCAGATAGCAGCCGACCTGCCCGCCGTCCCAGACCACTGGGCCCGGCCGCCGCGCCCTTGCCACGATCGACAGACTCAGGCCCGTCAGGTCCAGTCGTGCTCGCGCGGACGCCAACCGAGTCGCTCGCGCACCGTGACCAGTCCAGCTCCCCGGCCGCGCCGGAGACTCGTTCGACGCATCTGCGGTGCCGTGGATTGACGAGGCTGAACTCGTAGAGCCCACCCTCATGCGGATCGTCGAGTGGTGGCCGCATCCGGACAGGTTTCATCCGTGCGGGTCCACCGGGCGAATCCAGAACGCGGACGATCACGGAGGGAAGGCCATGTCCGGGTTCGGGTTGGTGACGACGCGACGGCCATTGGTGGGCCAAGGTGACGTGCTCGCCGGACTTGAAGCCAATGCGCCATCTCTGCCAGGTAAATCGAACCATGGGCCGGCCGGCGCCCGCGGCGAGCCGATACCTCGGGTCAGTGGGGCCGCCCGCTTCCGGTATTACGTCCGTCTCGAAACCGCTCGGCCAACGCGCCGAACCATCTGGCCGCGTTCACGCGGGCCGCCCATGGAAAGCCCGGCTGAAGTCCAGTAGTGGGCGATCAGCTGGTTCCGAGAGGGTGGGGGCGATCCGTCCCCTCCACCCCGCATCTGGGACGACATGGCAACTCGCCGCCGCCCTTTCAGGAAGCTGCGCCTCGTCCAGGGGATTACCGCAGAAGAAACGAGCTTCAACTGCACCGAGCCAATTCGTATATCGAATCGGGAGACACGATGACAACCATCAACAAGTGGGGAACCACGCTGCTGGCGGCGCTGGCGACGTTCACACTCGTCCCGGTGACGGCGGCTTCGGCCACCCAGCACAACCACGAGACCGGCACCTACCAAGCCTCCCTGGACGTGGCGGCGACGACCGGCCTGCCCAGGTCGGCAGGGCCCGTGAAGGCCGTGCTGCTGGACGGATACTGCCTCGACAACACGCCGCTGCGGGTGCTCCCCAACGAGACAAGCGCTGTACAAGGCACCTGCCAGCGGGCCCACAGCATCGACGTGACCTGCTACAAGCTCAACAGCGGAACGCCGCCGCCGTACACCTACGGCCTCGTCAACGACAGGACGATCAACAAGGTCGGCTATGGTCGCGGCGACCGAATCTATGTGCAGCAGCTTCCACCCGAGTGCCCCTGACCCGGATGCGGCGGCGCCCCGACGTATATGACGCCGGATGACGCCGCCTTACCATCGATCCACCAAGGCCCGCCGGGGCACAACCGGCGGGCCTGCTTAAAGTAGCTTGAACTCGTAGTGCCCGGCACGCCTATGAGGGTTCGGTGGTTAGGCGGGTCTTGGCGAGGCAGCCGTCAATGTGGTGGGCTCCCAGTGACTCCGGAAACCGGTTGGCCGCGAGTGTGCTTCTCAGCGATGTCCGCGCCAAGGCGCCCGATGTCCCGTGCTCGCCGGATTCTCCGGCCGGCCGTCAGGCGCGCACTGTGCCTGCCGCGGTGTCGTACACGGTGGCGGAGCCGGAGGACTTCACTCGCGCGCAGGCCGGCGTCAGCGTGGTCTTGGTGACGATGTAACTCCGTTTGTAGATGCCGTAGCGGATGTACTGGTTGTAGGGCCTGGTGAGCGCGGTGACGGAAATGGATTGCCCCCTCGAAATCGTGGCGGTGATCTGCATCGATAGATGAAGCTTCGAGTTGATCCCGACGACGACGAGATTTATTCTCAGCCTCGTGATTCAGGGTGGAGACGGTACGGCAGGTCGGCCAGGGTGAAGACCTTCCAGAAGTAGGCGTCCGCCGCGTGCTGGTCGCCGGGGTAGTTGATCGCCTCGGCTATGCGGCCCTCCTCGATGCGGAAGGCCAGCGCCCAGGTGATGTCCAGTCCCCTGGGTTTCGTGCTCCACCCGCGGTGCAGGTCGACCACCCAGTCGCCGTCCGCGGCCAGGAAGATCGTCTCGGCCTTGAAGCCCGCCCGGCCGAGCGCCTTGAAGAAGGCCAGCACCTCGTCCGGCCCCTCCTTCGTGCCGGCCAGGGGATGGTGTCCGGGGATGGTCCAGGTGATGTCCCGGGCGAAGAACCTCGTGCGCAGCGCTTGGAGATCGCCCTTTCCGTAGGCCTCGTAGTACTCGCGGATCAGGGTGACGTTCGGATGCTCGCGAGGTTCGCCGGCGGGCGCCGCCGCGGCCGGTTCGGGGCCCGCGATGGTCGCGGCGGCCGCGGCCGCCGCGGTGACGCCGGCGGCGCGCAACAGACTCGCGCGAGAGATCTCGGTCATGAGGAACTCCTTTCGGAAACGGGGACGGCGCTTGTCCCGCTCATGCGGCGGTCGGAGGGAAGGACGGCGATGGCCAGCGCGCCCAACGCCGCCCGGCTGACGGATTCGGAGACGTTCCCCTGCCGGGAGGTGAGTTCAGCGGTCGCGTGAGCTCCAGTTGCGAGTGAGCTGTCTCCATTGGCTCCATGGATCGCGGGCTTTCCGCGCGCCGCATACCAGCGGCTCAGTAGCGGCCGACGACGTCGCGGATCAGCGCGTCCTGGATTAGGAATGCGTACGAGAAGCTCTCGCCGCCGCCCCCGCTCGTCTTGAAGTCGTAGTTCACGACGTACCGGTCGCCGTCCCAGCGGCTCCCGGTGGCCGTGTAGTGGCCGCCGACGTCGAGTACTTCGGGAATGAGGAAGCGATTCATGATGTCCGCGCGCGACGGGTAGATGCGGCCGACGCTGTCGAAGCGGGCGTTTTCCACGAAGGTGGCTTCGACCCCTTTCGCGTCGCCCGCGTTGGCCGCGTCCACGAAGCGGCGCGCGACGCGTTCGGCCTCCGCCTTGTCGACGGGCACGGCGATGGCGGACGCCCGAGGGGAATCCGAGGCACCCGCCCCTGTGCGGGCGCCCGCGGAACGTTCCGGCGAACCGCCGGTCTCGCCCGCTCCACCGCAACCGGTGAGTAGTACCGCCGCCATCATTGCGAGGCAAATGTGCTTGCGAAAGCGCATGACGGAATCTCCAGCTCCTGCCATTTTCTTTTCCTTCGGTTCCCGGCCGATGAGCGGACCCTGTGCCCCTTCCCTGGCGAGCGCGGGGTTGCCCGCCGGGCCGAGGGGAGGCCCTCCGCTGCCGGAAGGCGTCCGCTGGGCTCAGCAAAGCGCGGGCTCCCCGCGCGAGTCCAAGACCTTTGCCTATGCAAAAAGCGCATGGATGCCCAAGGACGGCGTCCCACCCGCTCAAGGCCGACGCCCGAGGTCACCCCCTGTAGCGGGCATGGTCTGCCGGTGAACCGGTTTCCGCCACCGAAGCCGTCGTGGCGCCGATCAGGGTCCCTTTCCGAGGCGGCAAGGGAGCGCGAAACCTATGCCCATACAGTTAACGCATAGATCAGCCCTTGGGTCAGGGAGGACTGCGCATGGACGTGGACACGCGGTCCCTGCGGTATTTCATCGAACTCGCCGAACGACTGAACTTCACCCGCGCCTCCGAACGGCTCTTCGTCTCCCAGCCCGCACTGAGCCGCAGGATCCGCCAGCTTGAGGAGGACCTGCGCACGCCGCTGTTCGAGCGGACCGGTCGCGAGGTCCTGCTGACCGCCGCGGGCGAGGCCCTCCTCCCGCTCGCGCGGCAACTCGTCGCCGACTGGCAGGCGGCCCAGCGCACTGCGCGCGTCGTGGCCGCGGCCAGATCCCGCATCCTGCGAGTCGGATTCGAGGCTTCGGGCGCCGGGACGATGGCCACCCAGGCCTATACCGAGTTCATGCGGCGGCACCCCGATTCCTCCGTCGAGCCCAAGCGCCTCGAGTGGGGCGGGGAGGTGATGGCGCTGCACGAGGGCCTGGTCGACGTCGCCTTCGTCTGGCTCCCCGCCGACACCACCGGACTGCACACCGAGGTCGTGGCCGTCGAGCGGCGGATGGCCGGGCTTGCCGCCGGACATCCGCTGGCCGGACGGGACACGATCTCGATCCTGGAGCTGAACGACGAGCCGATCGTCTGGACCCGGCAGGCACCGAGGGACTGGGTCGACTGGTGGGCGGTGAACCCGCGTCCCGACGGACGGGAGCCGCTGTGGGGACCGGAGAACGACAACGTCGAGGAGATGCTCGAACACGTGGCCTCCGGCCGGGCGATCTGCATCAGCCCCGAGTCGATGACTCTGCACTACAGCCGTCCGGATCTGGCGTGGCTGCCCGTGAACGACGTCTCACCGCTGCGCATCGCCCTCTGCTGGCCGGTGAGCACCACCAACCAGTCCGTCGCCGACTTCGCCTCCGTGGTCAGGCGCCTGTCCGGCTCGGCCCGTCCTCCGATCCCCGGGGAAGCTCGCGGGACCGGCGATTGACACGGACGGACGCCGTTCCGCTCCAGAACTCCGGAGTCATGGTGCTGGTCAACGAATACGTGTTCCTGGCCACGGCTCGGCAAGCTCAAGGATCCCGGCAGTTCGCTGCCCTGGCCGGTGCCGGCATCCACGCGGTGCGCACCCGAGCGGCGTCAGGTGGCGGCGGAGCGGAACCCTCCGAGCGTGTGTCCGTGTGCTTTCTAGAGTGGGATCTTGTGGCAATGCCACATGATCGCCTTCAGCGCGCTCGGGTCTCTCTTTCCGGCCTGGCCCTCGGGGACGCACTCGGATCCCAGTTCTTCGTCCCCGCCAACCGCCGGCACCTCTCCGCCCGGACGCTCCCGCCCGCACCTTGGCAGTGGGCTGACGACACCGAGATGGCCTGCTCGGTCTATCTGACCCTGGCCCTCCACCACGCCATCGACCAAGACGTCCTCGCAGCCTCCTTCGCCCAGCGGCATGACTTCGACCGCGGCTACGGCCCGGCGACCAACCGGTTGCTCCGCCTGGTTCGTGACGGCGGTGACTGGCGAACCCTGGCTACCGACTTGTTCGACGGCTCTGGCTCCTGGGGCAACGGATCGGCCATGCGCGTCGCCCCACTCGGCGCCTTCTTCGCCGACGACCCCGAACAGGCAGCCCACCAAGCGGCCCTATCGGCAGCCGTCACCCATACTCACCGCGAGGCGATTGCCGGAGCCATCGCCGTTGCCGTCGCAACGGCACACGCCGCCCACGGATCCCTGTCTCCAGGGGTGTTCATTGACCGGATTCTGGAACACGTCCCTACCGGCAAGGTCCACGACGGTATTCAGGAGGCACGCCGGCTGCTGACGGTGAGCGATCCAGAGACTGCTGCGTACTTTCTCGGAGACGGCCGCACCGTCGCCGCCCACGACACCGTTCCCTTCACCCTCTGGGCCGCCGCTCACCACCTCACCGATTACCCGCAGGCTATCTGGACCACCGCGGCAGCTGGCGGAGACATCGACACCACCTGCGCCATAGTCGGCGGCATCACCGCCACCGCAGCAGGTCTCCACGCACTACCCGAGACTTGGCGGCGAGCAGCAGAGCCGCTCCCAGACTGGATCCGGACCACCTGAAGAGGTGAGTCGCAGATCCGCTTATGATCAACCGGCTCTCAATCCTCGCATCCTGTCGATCTGCATCACGTTGGGCGGGACAATCCAGCGGGACCCGTCCCGGCATACCTGACGCACCCCAGCTCATCTGCGTCAGGTTCGACGGGACGCAACAGCCACGCCCGCGTCCGGCACCGCGGACTGCAAAAGATCGCCCCCGCCTGACGCTCGGCGCCGACCATCCACTCGGTTCCGCACTCCGCACACACCGCCCGGGCCGCCGGCGAACCGTCCAGGATCACCGCCACCCGGGCCCGGCTCGCCGCACCCACCGCCACTGCCGAGCCCGCCACACCGCACTACAGAACCGGGCATCCTGCCGCAACCAGCCCGGAAGCGACTCCCCGCCCCCCGGACACCGCCGGACCTCGCCCTAGGCCACGCCACCAGCGTGAGCGCCTCAGCCAACCCGCCAAGCAGTGCGGTCCAGGAGGTGCGGCCGGTCCCCAGCGCTGCGACGAAGGAGTACGGCCAGCCGGGAATCATCTGGTGCCTGGCCTTTCGCTGCGGCCGTAGGTGTGGCAGGACGCCCGGCCAGGTGAAGTGTCGGCGTCCGGGCGCAGCCACGGCGACGCATCGACCGCCAGCACGATCCGGCCATCGCTCGCCCGAGGCAACGGCAGCGCGGCCAGCGCCCACCGCAACCTCGTCACATTGATCCCGCCATGGTTCAACGCGTCATACATCGCCCCGTGACCACGACGATGCTCGGGCGCCAGCGACAAATCCACCAGCGACCTGACCGGCCCGTCGGTGCACAGCGCCGCGTCCACCAGCTCGAACAGCGCGTCCGCCCGCGCGGTCAGGCATCCGTGGAACTCGGTCCGGAAACCGGACAACACCCTCAGCTCCTCGACACGCACCGCGCATCCAGAAGAATCAACCCCTCAACGGCCTTCGTCGTGATCAGTTCTTCTTCGCCGGAGCACATGATCACGCGGAGGCCGTTGCACTGTCCGCGAAACCCTCAACCCGCGCACAAACCATGACCTTCCGATCACGCAGGCAGAACTCAGGATCAGGACCAGAGGATAATCGTCAAGCTCAGCAGCGTGGCCGCTCCGGCCAGGTTCGCGAAATGCCTCGGCATCAGCACTCCCGTTCACAAACGGGTTCGGTGCCGGTTCCGATGGGGGCTGCTGAGTGGGGTCGACCAGCCAAGCAGCTGGCCGGCTCTCGAGACCCTATGTAAGATACTTATCTATGGATGAGGTGAGAGTCACGCTCGCTGTAGCCACCGTGCTGCGCGTCTTCCTCGATGACGTCGCGCAGCCACGCTACGGCTATGAGCTGATGCAGCTGACCGGGTTCCCAAGCGGGAAGCTCTACCCGCTGCTGGCCAGGCTTGAGCGGGCGGGCTGGCTTACCAAGGAGATCGAAAACGTCGAACCGGCTGCGGCGGGCCGTCCCGCCCGCCGCATGTACCGGCTCAGCGAGGAAGGGACGCAGGCGGCACGTTACGAGCTGGCCAAGCTCAACGAACAACTCCGGCCCTCCGAGTCGGTCACATCCCGGCTGCGACCCGAAGGCGGGCGGGCATGACGGTGCTCTGGACGGCCCTGTTGTCGAGCGTTGGCGTGCTGGCAGTCGGCGTCGTCGTCAGCGCGCTGGGAGACGAGGCCCGCGGTCGCCTGGATCAACTTCCATATGCGCTACTTCGACTTGCAGGGCATCGCCTGCCACATGACGTCCGAAGCGACCTGATGGAGGAGTGGGAAGCCGAACTCGACGCCATCCTCATTCCGGCCGCCGGACTCCCGATCACTCGTTTAGTCGTGGGCACACGGTACTCGCTGGGCCTGCTGAGGGTGGGCCCCAGGGTGGCGGGCGAACTCACGGACGGCACCCCTTCTGTGCTGCCGCTTCGCGCTCGGCTGTATGTGGGTGGTGTGGTCGGCTTGGCCGCTACCGTGATCGGCACCTCATCGATCGGTGCTTCCTGGCAGACCGTGGCCTCGCTGGCGGCGTTGTTCCTGGTCTGCGAGTCCTTCGCCAAGCTCAACTTCGGACGCGTCGGTGTCTCGCCTGGGTACGCCGCGGGCCTTGCTTCCGTGGTCCTGCTCGGCCCGGCGGGGGTCGCCCTTGTGGGCGCCACCGCCACAATCAGCAGGCAGCGGATGTTCGCGCCCGTGAAGCGGCTGTTCAACGGTGCCCAATTCGCCCTCAGCGGGTACGCAGCCAGCGTCGCGTTTCAAACACTGCACAACGCCTCGTATCAGCCCGGTCGGCCGACATGGCTGGAGCACGTCATCGGCCCCTTCCTCGGCGCGCTGGCCACTTTCGTGTCGGTCAACCTGCTGCTGGTGGCAGGGATCCTGCTGCTCAGCCAGCAGGTTGCCTGGCGGGGTCTGCCGCGCGGGAGCTGCTATCTGATGATCGGCGTCCTCGGCGACGGCATGACCGGTCTGCTCATCGCCGGGCTGTGGGACAACATCGGCGTGTTCTCTGCTCTCTTGGTGCTGCTTCCGCTGGTGATTGCGCACTGGGCGATTGCCCGGACTCACGGGAAGCACCGGGCGCAGACCGGTGGGTCTGTCTGATCGGAATCGACCCACAGGGTGCCCTCCACCGGACGCGCCGCTCAGCTTGAAGAATCACACACGGCAACAGTCCGATTCGGCGCCCTTGCCTCACACGCGAAGATCAGAGGTTAACGTCAAGCTAAGTGGGTGTTGAAAAGCCCCTCGATCGGCTTGATCCTGAGTGACGGAGGGTAGCGATACGGGGCTGTCGTGCCGGTCCTTTGGGCCGGTCTGCTCACGTAGCTCGAACTTCGTCCGAACCGCACGTCCACGCAGCTCAACGGAATACTTTCGCTGGGTGTGTCATAGCCTTCACGCTGTAACGAACGACGTCTCCGGCGGACCCCGGGTACTCCTTGTCCTTGCTGGTGATCATCACCCGGTGCCTGGGTCGGACGTAACCGCCGGACCTAGCAAGGATGCAGCGATGGCAATGCTGACCCACATGCCGATCCATCGACGGACTCGCCTGCGACGAGTGGCAGCAAGGCTGTGTACGGTGTAGTTCAGCGGCTTTGTGCATACCGGAATTGGACCGGCCAGCGGCGCGCAGGACTATCGTCTGCCGGTCTTTCGACCAAGTAGCGCCGACCTTCGTACGACCAGTACCCCCGTGCTCCCCAGAAGTTCGTGCGGTGCGAAAGAGTGGTCCACTGATTCTGCTCGAGAACGGTGGCCATCGAAGTAATCCCTCTCGGCTCGAAGCCTTCCTGCCCGAGATAGGCGTTCTCTCGGTGCGAGGGCGGTCAGGGCAACACCCATCATCCGGGCGGCCGGTCGGGACCCCTCCCGTGGCGGGGGCCTCAACACCCAGCGATCGTCTCGCTGGACAACGGGGCTGGCACTCAGCCGCGGTCGGACCTATGGACTTCCGCAGGTCGCGTGTGGGAGAGCGGCAGGCAGACGAGGCTCTTGGCGGCGGTGGTTTGCACCGGCATCGGTTCCCGGTTCGGTAGTAGTGGCGTGCGGCGGTGTCGACGCTGACGTCCAGGCCGGCGGCGATTTCTGCCCAGGTGGTGCCTGCGGCGCGGTCGGTGGCGACGGCGGCGGCCAGCACGGTGCGGGCCTTGGCGAGCAGGGGCAGCGCGGCGGCCGTGTAGCCGACGCCCCGATTCGTGGGCGGCACGATCAAGTTCGACGGGCGACCGGGCGGCGGCCTGTGGGGCTGCCCGACGGCATGACTGATCTCTTGTGTTGCTCAAATCTCGCCCGGTCCGGGTCCCCGGGCAGGCCGAATGCCCTGCTCCGCGCGCATCCTTACAAGGCATGTCATCCGCGGATTGTTTGTTAGTTGAGCAGGTGCCGGAACCAAACAACTCCGGAGTGCTAGACCGGACGAAGTACAGCGCGGACGCTCGGACGCCGTGATCGGAATACGGGAGACGCAGGTCAAGAACGCCGTCTACGAATTCAGGGTGCCGCATAAGGATGCACGGGGTCATGACCCCATCCATCGGCACTCAGCAGGCCCGGAAGGTGGATCATGGGCGACTCACAGCACGGATCGTCGCCCGGCCGGCCCGGCGGCGGGATCGGGGCACGCGGCGAGCAGGGCGGAGGACGTGACGCGCCGTCGCTGTCGCTGCCGACGGCCGGCGGTGCGATCCGCGGCATGGGTGAGAAGTTCTCCGCCAACCCGGTGACCGGGACGGCGTCGATGTCGGTTCCGTTGGCGCTGTCCCCCGGAAGGGGCGGCGTCTCTCCCCAGCTCACCCTGAGCTATGACTCCGGTGCCGGGAACGGGCCGTACGGTCTGGGCTGGACCGTGGATCTGCCGTCGATATCCCGCACCACCGACCGGGGGCTGCCCCGTTATCTCGACGACGAGGACACCTTCCAGCTCAGCGGCGCGGACGACCTGGTCACCGCGCTCTCCCCGGACGGCCGCCCAGTGCGGCGCAGCGAGGGACCGTACGACATCCGTGCGTACCGGCCCCGGACCGAGGGGCTGTTCGCCCGCGTCGAACGGTGGCGGCACACGGCCTCGGGCGAGACGCACTGGCGGGTGACGACCAAGGACAACGTCACCAGCGTCTTCGGCCGGGACGCGTCGGCGCGGATCGCCGACCCGGCCGCCCCGGCGCGGGTGTTCCGGTGGCTGCTGCAGGAGACCCGCGACGACCGGGGCAACCTCGTCGTCTACACCTACAAGCGGGAGGACACGGCCGGCGTGGACGCCGGCGCACCCCACGAACGCAATCGTCTCGGCGACGGCGCCGCGAAGGCTCAGCGCTATCTCAAGCGCGTCCGGTATGGAAACGTCGAGGACGACACGGACTTCTGTTTCGAAGCGGTGCTCGACTACGGCGAGCACGACGACGAGAAGCCGACCCCCGAGGAGGACCGGCCGTGGCCAGTCCGCCGCGACCCGTTCTCCGCCCACCGGGCCGGCTTCGAGTTGCGGACCTACCGGCTGTGCCGGCGGGTGCTGATGTTCCACCAGTTCGACGAACTCGGCGATGATCCCGTGCTGGTGCGCTCCACCGACCTGGGCTACCGCCATGATCCCGCGCTGACCTACCTCACGTCGGTGGTACAGAAGGGTTTCGTACGCGACGGTGACGGCTATCGAGAGGCGGAGGTGCCGCCGCTGACGTTCGGCTACACCGAGCGTTCGGTCTCCGCCCAGGTCCGCCCGCTGGCCGGCGGCCATGGCGAGTCGCCGGCCCGGCTGGACGCCGCCTACCAGTGGGCCGATCTTGACGGCGAAGGCGTCTCGGGAATCCTCACCGAGCAGGCCGGCGCCTGGTTCTACCGGGCCAACCTCGGCGGCGGCGCGATCGACGCCCCGAAGACCGTGGCGTCCCAACCGAACGGCGCGGGCCTGGCGGGTCGCGGTGGCCTGCCGGGCGGGGGGAGCACACCGGACGGCCCGGTGAGGACGCGGCAGCTGATGGACCTGGCCGGAACGGGCATTCCGGATCTGGTCGACCTCGGCGGTGCCGTACCCGGCTACCACGCCCGCACGCAGGCGGCCGGCTGGCAGGACTTCGCCCCGTTCGCCGGCCTGCCGTCGCTGAGCTGGACCGATCCCAACCTGCGGTTCGTCGACCTCACCGGCGACGGTCTCACCGACGTCCTGCTGACCGCCGACGACGGCCTCACCTGGTACCCGGGCGCCGGTCACGACGGGTTCGGCGACGCCCGGCAGCTCGGCCTCGCAGCCACCGAGGAGCACGGCCCGAGGCTCCTCCTGGCCGATCCCGAGCAGAGCGTCCATCTGGCCGACATGACCGGCGACGGCCTCACCGACCTGGTACGGATCAGGAACGGCGAGGTCGCGTACTGGCCCAATCTCGGCTACGGACGGTTCGGCGCGAAGGTCGCCATGTCCGGTGCTCCGCTCTTCGATCACCCCGACCGGTTCGATCACCGCCGCCTGCACCTGTTCGACGTGGACGGCAGCGCCCCCGCCGATCTGCTGTACGCGGGCTCGGACGGCGTACGGCTCTGGTTCAACCAGGCAGGCAACTCCTGGAGCCCGCCCCAACACGTGGACGTACCGGTCGACCGCGCCACCGGCGTGAGCGTCGCCGACGTCCTCGGCAAGGGAACCGCCTGCCTGGTCCTCGCGCAGCCGGGGCCGGACACCGAGCCGCAGGTCCGGTACGTGGACCTGATGGCGGCGGGCAAGCCGCATCTGCTGACCGCGCTGGACAACCACAGCGGGCTACGGACGACCATCACCTACGAGTCGTCCACCGCGTACTACCTGGCCGACAAGGCGGCGGGCAGACCGTGGGCCACCCGGCCCAACTTCCCCGTGCACGTGGTCGCCGCGGTGCAGACCCGGGATTCGGTCGCCAACACGACGCTGGTCACGACCTACGCGTACCGGCACGGCTACTACGACGGGACGGAACGGGAGTTCCGCGGATTCGGCTACGTCGAGCAACGCGACGCGCTGCGCAAGGCCCGTCCCGGCGATCGGCGGGACGAGCTCGTCCAGCCGCCGGCGCTGGTCAAGCGGTGGCAGCACACCGGCTGGTACGCGGGGCGCGACGCCGTCGCCCGGCAGTTCGAGGACGAGTACTGGCCCGGCGACGACGGATCCGGCGACGGGTTCCGGCTGCCCGACACGGTCCTGCCGGACGGGCTCAGCACCGACGAAGAACGTCAAGCCTGCCGGGCCTTACGCGGAAACGTGCTGCGCACGGAACTGTACGCCGAGGACGGCGGCCCCCTGGAAAAGGTCCCGTACCAGGTGTCAGAACACAGCTACACGCTGCGCCTGATACAACCCGCGCAGTCAACGCACTACGCCGTCCTGTTCGCGCACCACGCGGAGACACTGAGCGTCCACACCGAACGCCGATCCGATGACCCCCGCGTGGCGCACGAGTTCACCCTCCAGGTCGACGCCTACGGAAACCCCGTCCGCACGGCGACCGTCGCGTACCCGCGCGCCGGCGGTGATCCCGCACAGCAGCGGCTGTGGATCACCGTCCAGGAGCGCGACGTGGTCAACGACGTCGACACGACCGCACGATGGCGCATCGGCACAGAGATCGAGACCCGCGCGTACGAGATCGGCGGCGTCACACGGAACGCGGCCGTCTTCACCGCGGCCGTGCTGGACGCGGGTCTGGCCGCCGCCGCCCGAAACGAGGTCCCCTACCAGGACGACCTGTCAGGGACGATCCCGCAGCGGCGGCTGATCGCGCGGACGGCCACCACCTACCACTCCGACGACCTCGAGACCGAGCTGCCGCACGGCCGGCTCGGCGAGCGGGCGCTGGTGTGGCGGACCTACCAGCAGGTGTTCGCGCCTGGACAGGTTGCCGCGCTGTTCGGCGAAGGCCGGGTCACCGACGCGACGCTGACACAGGCCGGCTATGTCCGGCGGGCCGATGACGGCGTGTGGTGGGCGCCCTCGCATCGCGCGGTTCCCGACCCGGAGTGCTACTACCAGCCGGTCGAGCTGATCGACCAGTTCAGCGCGGCCGCGACCATCGAGTATGACCAGTACTGCCTGCTACCGGTCCGCACCCGCGATGCGCTCGGCAACACGACCCAGGTCCGGATCAGTTATCGCGTACTGAAGCCCTGGCTGCTGACAGATCCCAACGGCAACCGGTCCGGCGTCCGTTACGACGCGCTCGGCATGGTGACGGCGACGGCCGTGCTCGGCAAGGAGGGCGCGTCCGAGGGCGACCACCTCGACCTGTCCACTCCGGAGAGCTCAAGCACCGACGACCCCACCGTCGAGATGGTCTATGACCTGGTGAGTGTCCCGGTGTCCGTGCACACCATGGCCCGGGAAGAGCACGGAGCGGCCGAGCCGCGCTCGCAGGAGACCCGCGCCTATGTGGACGGCATGGGACGAGTGATCCTCACCAAGACGCGGGCCGAGCCGGGCATGGCCCCCGTCCGCGGCCCGGACGGAAAGCTGATACGCAACCCGGACGGCACGCTGCGCCTGCAACCGACCGACCGGCGATGGGTGGGCACCGGCCGGACCGTCTACGACAACAAGGGCGACCCGGTCCGGCAGTACGAGCCGTACTTCGCCCCGGACGAGCGCTTCGACACCGAGGACGACCTGGTCAGATACGGCGTCACGCCGATCCTGCGGCACGACCCGCTCGGCCGTCTCGTCGAGACCGAGCACCCCGACGGCTCCGCGTCCCGGATGGTCTTCGACACCTGGCGGCAGGAGGCATGGGACCGCAACGACACCGTCCGGAACAGCCGCTGGTACGCCGAGCGAGTCCCGCCGACCTGCCGGAGACCGACCCGCGGAACCGCGCCGCCCGGCAGGCGCTCGCGCACGCCGGCACACCGACCGAGACTCGGCTGGACTCGCTCGGCCGCGTGCACGTCACCGTCACCGACAACGGCGGCGGCCAGCGGTTCGAGGTCACCGTCGAGCTGGACGTCCAGGGCAACGAGCGCGCCGTCACCGACGCCCGCGGGATCAGGGTGCTCCAGCAGCGGTTCGACATGCTCGGGAACCCGGCGCACACCCGCAGCGCCGACGCGGGCGAGCGGTGGGTCCTCCTGGACGTCGCGGGCAACCCCGTCTACGCCCGGGACAGCCGGGGCAGCGCATTCCGCTGGGCTTACGACGTGCTGCGCCGTCCGACCCACGCCTACGCCGCCCCGGCGGGCGGCGCCGAGCGGCTGCGGCTGCGCATCTACTACGGCGAGACCCTGGGCGACGGCGCGGCGCGCAACCTGCGCACCCGTCCCTGCCTGGACTTCGACGGCGCGGGCGCGGTGCGGACGCTGCGCGCCGACTTCAAGGGCAACACCCTGGCCACCGAGCGCCGCCTGGCCGCCGACCCGCTGACCGAGCCCGACTGGACCGTCATCGCCCAGGCCAGGACGCCGGAATCGGCGCTGACCCGGGCCGCCGCCCTGCTGGAGCAGACCGCGCACGCGACGACCACCGCGTACGACGCGCTGAACCGGCCGACGCTGATCACCGGCCCGGACGGCAGCCTGACCCGGCCGGCCTACAACGAGGCCGGACTGCTGGAGAAGGCCGAGGCGCAGACCGACAGCGTGGCCGGCTGGACGCCGTTCGTCGCGGGCATCGACTACAACGCGCGCGGGCAGCGCGTCCTCATCGAGCTGGGCTGCGGCGCCAGGACGGAGTACGGCTACGAGCCCGACACGTTCCGCCTGTCCTCGGTCGAGACCCAACGGCCGGACGGCAAACGCCTGCAATCTCTGAACTACACCTACGACCCGGTCGGCAACGTCATCGTGGCGGCCGATCCGCTGAACGAGACGGTGTTCTTCGCCAACGCCGCCGTGGGAAGCACCCGGACGTACCGCTACGACCCGATCTACCGGCTCGTCGAGGCCAAGGGCCGCGAGCACATCGGCCAGACGTCCGGCCAACCTGGGCCTTACGACGTGCGCCCGGGGAGCATCCCGCAGCCCGGCGACGCCGCCGCGATGCGCGCCTACACCGAGTCGTACGCCTACGACGAGGCGGACAACCTCCTCAGCGTCGCGCACGCGGCGGCGAACGGGTCCTGGACGCGGCGCCACCAGATCGCCGCCGATTCCAACCGCCTGCTGGCCAGCAGCATCCCCAGCGACGACCCAGGCCGTCACTCGGCCGCGTACGGCCATGACGCGGGCGGCAACATCACCTCGATGCCGCACCTCGCGACCCTGGACTGGGATCCCGACAACCGCCTCTCGCGCGCCGACCTCGGCGGCGGCGGGAATGCCCACTACCAGTACGACGCCGCCGGGCAACGGGTCCGGGCGACGATTCGCAAAGGCGGCATCACCGAAACCCGGGTCTATCTGGGTCTCAGCGAGCGCTACCAGAAAACGGTCAACGGAACGCTGCGCACCGAGCGCCGAACGCTGCACGTGATGGACGGCGTCCGGCGCGTCGCCGCGGTCGAGACGACGACCGTCGACACCGGGCTCCTCGCGGCGGAGACCGTCCACCGATATCAGCTCAGCGATCACCTCGGCAGCGTGACCGTCGAGGTGGACGGGAACTGCGCGGTGCTTTCCTACGAGGAATATCACCCCTACGGCACGACGTCCTTTCATGCCGCCAAAGGCGCGGCCGAAGTCAGCCTGAAGCGCTATCGCTTCACCGGCAAGGAAAAGGACGCCGAAACCGGGTTCACCTATCACGGCTCCCGCTATTACGCGCCATGGCTCGGACGCTGGACGGCGCCGGACCCGGCCGGATTGGTCGATGGGCCGAATCTTTACGCCTACGCACGGGACAATCCCGTCCGGCTGACCGACCCGACCGGACAGCAGTCCACCGAAGACCGGCCGTCGCCCCCGGACAAGGAGCGAACCCTGCTGCGCGACCACCGCTCCGAGATCAAGCAGGCCGCGCAGGCCCTCCTCGACGCGCGTAAGGGTAAGGATCGCATCGCCGCGTTCAGCGACGACATCGCCCGCCAACTCGAGTCCGTCACTGACGCCCCCGACGACGTTCCATTGCCCGAGGTGCTGAACCTCGGCATCGCCAGGATCGTCCAGCGCATGGTCGACAAGGCGCGGCAGCGCCGCGATGCCGGGGCCAAGGGCGTGGACTTCACCATCGTCAGCCTGACCCGCTCCACGGACAAGGAGAAATCTCCGCACAAGAAGGGGCGAGGTCTGGACATCGGCCGCTATGCCGGAAAGGACCTCTCGATAAGCAAAGGGGACGAGCAGCTCGACGCGGTCCTGAAATTCTATTCGGACATGATCGGGGACGCCGCGAAGGGGGAGAAGCCGGTCAACGCCAGGTTCGCCCTCGGCCTGCCGCGCAATCCCCGGACGACGGGAGAAGGCGCGGTCACGGACGCGACAAAGGCCGACAAGCGCCATATGTACGACTGGGACATCATTCCCGGATACGGCCCGAAACCAGCCCTCAAACGGGAATTCCGATTCGACGACGTCTTCTTCGACCGTAATGAGACACCGAACAACGCTCCGGAAATCAAAGGATCGAAGAAGTCACTCCTCAACCAGAACATCACCTTGCTTCAACCGGCGGCCGCGCAGGGATTCGCCGACCTGCAGAAGCTGGACACGACAGGGATCCTGCGATTCCTGATGCCCGACGGCATCAACCATTTCCACGTGCAGAGCCCGCCGTGACGACTCCCGTTTCCCCGCACCACCCGACCCGGAGGACTGATCATGCCTGACAGCGGGCCGCCCCCCGACGCGACGGAGCAGCACACCGTCAGCGGAACGCTGACCTTCGACGACGGCACCCCGGCGTCCGGCGTCAGGGTGATCGCGTCCGCGCGCCGGCTGCGGTCGCTGAGCCCCCTCGGCGAGACCGTCACCGGCCCCGGCGGCCGGTACCGCATCGCCTATCCGGCGACGGCGATCGGAGCGGCGCCGGCGGAGCTGGTCGTCACGGCCGCGACGAACGGACCGGACGGCGGGTCCGAGAGCGTCCGGCAGAGCCCGGGTCGGGACGAGACCGTCGATCTCACGGTGCCCGCCGACGGGACGTCCGAGTACGACCGCCTGCTCGCCGTCGTGTCGCCGCTCCTCGAAGGGGCGAGCCTGACCGAGCTGCGCGGCGCGGAGAGCGACCGCGACGACATCGCCTATCTGGCCCGCGCCACCGGACGGCCCGCCGCGCAGGTCGGTTACCTCGTCCTGGCCGACCGGCACGCCGCCGCCACCGGCCTGGCCGCCGAGCTGTTCTACGGCGTGCTCAGGCAGGGGCTCCCGGCGGACCTGTCCACGCTGGCCGGCAGCCCGGTCGGCGACGTCCGCGCCGCGCTCACCGCCGCCGCTGCGGCGGGCGTGATCGGCCCGGTGAGCGCCGAGGCGGCGGCCGGCTTCGCCGGGCAGCTGCGGGCCCGCGAGGTCGCCGCGTTCGTCCAGGGCACGACCGTCCAGGGCGCGACCGGCACGCCGTCGCCGGTCTCGCCGGTCTCGCAGATCGCCGCCGCCGCCGTGCCGGACGCTGCGATCCGCGAGCGCATCTACGACGCCTACCTCGATCACGACGGCGGCTTCGTCCGGTTCTGGGCGCGGCTGAAAGCCGACGAGCAGACCGCGCCTCACGTCGACCGGCTCCGGCTGGCGCTCCAGCTCGGTGCGATGACCGGCAACAACACCGCGCTGGTGAAGAAACTGCTGCTCCGCTTCGATCAAGGCGAGCTGACCCATCCCCGCGAGCTGGCAGCCCTGGACGACGCCGCCTGGTCGCAACTGATCGAGGACACCGGAGGCGTCCCGGGAGAGGCCGCGAGCCTGCTCGCGGCGACCGGCGAGCCGACGGCGGCGGAAACCGGCCAGCCGCCCACAAACGTCGGCACCGCGTACCGGGACCTGGTGGCCGGGCTGGTCGCCGAGGCATATCCGACAGCGCACATCCACCACCGGCTGGCGGCGAGCGACGCCTCGGCGCCCGCCGTGCGATTCCTGGACGAGAACCCCGAATTCGATCTGCTCACCACCCCGGTCAGCACGGTGTCCGTCCCCGACGAGCCGGCCCGCACCGAGCTGGCCGCCATCCAGCGCCTGACGAAGCTCACGCCCGCGTTCGACGCCGTCCAGACGCTGCGCGCACGGGGTTTCGACTCGGCGCACAGCATCGCCCGCGCCGGTCAGGACGCGTTCGCCGCCCAGGTCGCCGACGCGCTTCCGCCCGAGCAGGCCGCGGCCGTCCATGCCCGCGCGACCCACGTGCACGCCGCCGCCGTCAACCTGATCGCCGACCTGCGCACCGCGACCCAGTTCGACGTGCCGTGGCTGGCGGCGCCGCCCGAGCGGCAGGCCATGCTCGCGCAGATCCCGAACTGGGAGGAGCTGTTCGGCTCGCCCGACTACTGCGCCTGCACCGAATGCCAGTCGGTGCACGGCCAGCCCGCCTACCTCGCGGATCTGATGCTGTTCCTGCGCAGCATCGGCCTGTACGGCGACCCGCCGCCGGAGGGCAGCGAGGGATCGGTGGCCGACGCGCTGTACCGGCGCCGTCCCGACCTGTGGGACGTCGAGCTCTCCTGCGACAACACCAACCTGCCGCTCCCGTACGTCGACCTGGTGAACGAGCTGCTCGAAACGGTCATCGTCGAACGGTCCACCAAGGTCGGCGCGAAGCAGCGGCAGACCAGCGGCGATCCCGCGCGACTGCGGGTGCAGCCGCAGCATGTGAACCCGGCCGCCTACGAGGCGGTGCGCAAGGCCGTCTACCCGTGGAGCCTGCCGTTCGACCTGTGGGCCGACCAGACCCGGACCAGCCTCGCCCACCTGGGCGTACGCCGCGACCGGCTGATGGCCGTGCTGCGTCCCTCGGCCGCGGACGACGTCGCCGTGTCCGTCGAGGAACTCGGGCTGCCCTCGGTGGCCGGACGGATCATCACCGGCCAGCCCCTCAGCCCGGGCCGGACGCTCGCCGAGTTCTACGGCCACCCGGCGGACACCACCGCGGACGAGCTGGTGGACGACCTGTCCCAGGTGCGGCACATGCTGGACACCGCCGGCCTCCGCTACTCGGAACTCGTCGAGGTGCTCGACACCAGGTTCGTCAACCCCGGCGGCGCGATCCAGATCGTGAGCGACGATCCGGACCACCCCTGCGACACCAACCTCATGTCCCTGCGAGGGCTGGACTTCTACGCGCTCGACCGGCTGCACCGGTTCGTCCGGCTACAGCGGGCACTCGCGGGCGGCGAACCCGGCAGGTCCGCCGTCGAGCTCGACCGGGTGCTGATGGCCAGCAATAACCAGGGACGTCTGGACGCCGCCGGGCTCCGCTCCGTGCTGGCCGTACGGCGGCTGGCCGCCCGGCTCGACCTCGCGGCCGACGAGGTGCTGGCGTTCTACGGCCCGCTGCCCACGCACCGGTACGCGACGGCGACCGAGCCGCCGCTGTACGACCGGCTGTTCCTCGACCCGTCGGTGGTCACGCTGCCGCCGGGCCAGGCCAGCCCGTTCGAGCTGAACGCGGCGCGCACCGAGCTGCGGGTCGTCGGCAGTCTGGTCGATCCGGCGGTCACCGCCGCGCTGCTCGGCATCCTCGAAGTGACCGACGCCGAGCTCGCCGCGCTGGTCACCGGCCGCCGGTCGGTCACCCCGAACCGGCTGCTGAACCTGGCCAACCTGTCCGCGCTGTTCCGCACGGTACGGCTGGCGCGGGCGCTCGGCCTGTCGATCGAGGACCTGCTGCGGCTGATCGAGCTGTACGGCGGCGGAGGTCCGTTCCCCGTCCCGCCCGAGGCGTGGTACGGCGGGGAGCCCGAGCTGCCGTCCGGGATTCCGATGAGGCTGGCCGCGGTCCCGCTCGTCCCGCCGCCGGTCGGAGGCGGCGACCCGGAGCTGACGTCCGGTGGGCTCATGCGTCCTCCGGCGCACCCGGACGGGCCCGCCGCCGGCGTCGCCACCGTCGACACGTCGATCGGCGCCACCGAGCGATTCCTGGACGCGGTGGCCGAGATCCTGGCGCGCGGGTTCACCGTCGCCGAGCTGGACGCCGTGCTGACCGCGACGCTGCCCGCCCACGACGGGCCGCTGCCCGACGACACGGCACTGGCCGCCACGCTCACCACGCTGCGGACGGCGCTCCAGGCCGTCTACCAGCAGACCGCCCAGACCAGCGACGAGAAGGGCGAGCTGACCCGCAAGGATCTGGCCCTGCTCGGCTGGGACGCCGCGCTCGTGCAGGAGGCGGTCACCACGCTGCTCGGCACGGTGGTGTACGCCGCGCCGCTGGACGCGCTGCCGCCCGGGATCACCCTGCCGCCGTCGATGCGGTTCGAGGCGCCCGCCGAGGGCGAGCCCGGGCCGGGCCGGCTGCTGTGCACCGGGCCGATGTCCGCGTCCCAGCGGGCCGCGCTCACCCGCGTGCCCCCCCGCCACGCCCGCGTTCGTCACCGCGGTAAACGCGCTGCACCAGGCGCCGCGCACGTTCGTGGCGACCAAGATGAAGGCGCTGCGGATTCCGGTCTACTCGGCGCCGCTGGCGGTGCTGCCCATCGACCTGAAGCTGCCGGCCGCGCTCGCAGGGAAGGTCTTCTACGACGTCGGCGAGCACACCCTGCGGTCGCGCGCGTACCTGTCCGCCGAGGAGCTCGACGCGCTGCGCGCCGCGTCGGCCGACGCGAAGTTCCGCGAGGCGGTCGACGCGCTGGAACTGGCGCAGCAGGCCCCGCCCGCGCAGGACAACGCCTTCCTGTCCGCGGACGACGCCTCCGCGCTGTTCGACCCGGACGGCCGGTCCCCGGCCAGCCGGTTCGGCTACGTGCTGACCAAGCTCAACCCGTACCTGCGGCGCGTGCTCAGCGAGATCACCGTGAAGCAGCAGCTCGGCGCGGCCACCGGCCTGGACGCCGCCAGTACCGACGTGCTGCTCGGCACCTGGTTGCGCTCGCCGTCCAAGCCGCTGGCGCTGCAGGACTTCCTCACCCCGAGGTACGTCGGCAGCGATCCGGCCGTGGTGATCACCAGGGACGGTTTCCTCGAACAGTTCAGCACCCTGTCGCTGCTCTACCGCGTGTCCATCGTGCTGTCGCGGTTGCAGATCAGGGCCGACCAGATCCCGTGGGTCTTCGAGTACGCGGCGAGCGCGGGCTGGCTCGACCTCAACACGCTGCCGGTCACCCCCGCGCCGGGGGCGTCGCCGCTGTTCCCCCGGTTCGTCCGGCTGCTGCGCCTGGCCCGGCTCCGCGACGGGACACCCGGCCGTGGCCGGACGCTGCGCGCCGTGTTCGCCGCGGCCCGGGTCCCCGGCGCGACCGTCGGCGACGTGCTGGCGGAACTCGCCGCGCAGACGTCGTGGGACCGCGCCGATCTCGACACCCTCTGCGGCCCCGGCATGCTCGACGTCTCCACGGCGTCCGGCCTCCAGGGCGAGGAACGGCTGCTGGAGCTGCTCGAAGCCGTCCGCCTGCTGGGCAGGCTCGGGGTTTCGGCGGAACGCGCGGCCGGGTGGCTGCCCGCAGACGTGACCTCGGACGCGGCGCAGGCGGCGTGGCAGGCCGCCAAGGCCCGGCACGCCCTGGCCGACTGGCCGGAGATCGGCGGGACGCTGCGGGACCGGCTGCGCGACCGGCAGCGAGCGGCGCTGGTGGACTACCTGATCGCCAATCCGCTGCGGTCGGATTCCGGGCCGTACTGGCATGACGCCAACACCATGTACGACTACTTCCTGCTGGACGTCGAGATGGGCGCCTGCCAGCAGACCACCCGCATCGCCCAGGCGATCTTCAGCGTGCAGCTCTTCGTCCAGCGCGTCCAGCTCAACCTCGAATCGGTCTCCGCGCGCGACGACGCGGACATCTGGAAGCAGTGGGAGTGGATGAAGTCCTACCGGATCTGGGAGGCCAACCAGAAGGTCTTCCTCTACCCGGAGAACTATTTCCAGCCCGAACTGCGCGCCGCGAAGTCGCCGATATTCGAGGCGATGGAGAACGAGCTCATGCAGAAGGAGCTGACCGCTGACAACGTCGAGGACGCACTCCGGCACTACCTGGAGCAGCTCGACCGGGTGTCGCGGCTGCGTCCGATCGGCGCGTTCACCGACGACACGGTCTGGCCGCCGACCGTCCTCGTCGTCGGGGGCACCGCGGCGAAGCCGCGGGAACACTACTTCCGCTCCTGGGTCAATAAGAACGAGTGGACGCCGTGGCGGAAGGTCGAGCTCGACATCGACAGCGACACGGTCGTCCCGGTCGTCTGGAACCGGCGGCTGCATCTGTTCTGGCCCACCTTCAGCCTGGCGACCGAGCAGTCGCAGGTCAGGATGCCGCAGGGCACCGACCCCATGCCGGAGCCGAGAAGGTTCTGGAAGGTGCGGCTCAACTGGAGCCGGTACGTCAACGGCCGCTGGGAGCCCAAGAAGGCCACCAAGGTATTCCTCAAAATCGAGCAGGGATCCTCCTATGACCCGGACTGGATGGAGATCGATTACTCGGATCTCATCACTCGCATCGTCACCCAATTCCGGGAATACCATTTCCGTCCGAAGGTCGACCCGATCAGCGGGGATCTGGTCATCTGGTGCGTCGACGACTTTCTCCGCAGGGAAGGCGACGATTCCTTCACCACCAAGTCCGGGTTCTTCCGGTTCAGCGCCGGGCTCGACGAAGTCACCGTCGAGCAGATCAAGGACCGCACCGCCGGCTACGCGGCGACCGTTCCGCACGTCAATTACGGCGACTACAGCCTCGATGAGAATCACGAGCGAGTCGAATATGTGGACCCGGACTCCGAGCTCAGCGGGAAGGTGCACATCGCCGACCCGACGAAACGGAGCTACGAACCGGAGAACTCGTTGCTGGCGCTGAACCAGACCCCAGGCGACCAGCTCTACCGGGTGCTCAACCTCATGCAGCATCCGATGGACTGGGAGCGGTTCGTCGCCTTCTTCAGCGACGGCAGGCGCAGCTACCTGGTCGATCCGTACCTGGTCTCCCTCCCGACGCTGCGCGAGCGGCCGAGCTCCGCGCCCGGACGCGACCGGCGGGTGCTGCGGGCCGGGCAGGAGTTGGCGGCGCTGGCCGCTCCGAGCGCCGAACGTACGCCGAACGCCGAGAACGCCCTCGTCCTCCCCCGGGACCTCGCGCTTCCCGGCAGCAGGGTGGCCGCCAGCACGCTCGGCACCGGACGAGTGCACGCGGACCTGGCGGTGGCCCCCAAGCTGAGCTTCCGCCGCTTCTATCACCCCCATGTGCGCAGTTTCGCGGGCGAGCTGAACCGGCTGGGCGTGGACGGCCTGTTCAACCGGCGGCTCCAGACCCGGCCGGAGATCTACACCGGGCCGTTCAACTTCACCGAGCACTACAAACCGGACATCTCCAACGTGCCCGAAGCGCCGGGCGAGCCGGTGGAATTCGCCTTCGGCGACGCGTACGCCGAATACAACTGGGAGCTGTTCTTTCACGCGCCGCTGCTGGTGGCGCAGCGGCTCTCGGCCAACCGGCAATTCGAGCAGGCGCAGCGCTGGTTCCATTTCATCTTCGACCCCACCAACCGGAGTGACGACGGCGATCCGCCGCAGCGGTACTGGATCACCAAGCCGTTCTTCGAGGCGACCGGCGACACCTACGCCCAGCAGCGGATCGAGGCGATCCTGAAGAAGCTGGCGGAGGGCGACCCCGACACCACGCGCGCGGTGGAGCGGTGGCTGGCCAACCCGTTCCAGCCCGACGTCGTCGCCAGGCTGCGCACCACCGCCTACCAGAAGGCCGTGGTGATGAAATACCTGGACAACCTGATCGCCTGGGGCGACCACCTGTTCCGCCAGGACACGCTGGAGTCGATCAACCAGGCCACCCAGCTGTACATCCTGGCCGACGAGCTGCTGGGCAGGCGGCCGGAGGAGATCACCGGCCGCGCGGACCCCGCGCCGCAGAGCTTCCGCCAGCTGCTCAGCGGCCGTCCGGCGGACGCGGCCGTCGCGGCGGCGGAGAACCTCGTCCCGGTCCCGGCCGGCGACGTCCAGCCGGGCATCCGGCCCGGGGTGAACCTCGCCTGGCTGAACTACTTCCGGGTGCCGCGCAACGACAAGCTGGTCGGCTACTGGGACACCGTCGAGGACCGGCTGTTCAAGATCCGGCACTGCCAGAACATCGAGGGCGTCCGCCGCCAGGTCCCGCTGTTCGGCGCGCCGATCGACCCGAACCTGCTGGTCCGCGCGGCCGCCGCCGGGGTCGATCTGGCCACCGTGCTGGACGACATCAGCGCGCCGTTGCCGCACTACCGGTTCGGGCCGATGCTCGCCAAGGCCAAGGAGCTCGCCGCCGAGGTGACCGCGTTCGGCAACGCGCTGCTCGCCGCGTTGGAGAAGCGCGACGCCGAGGCGCTGGCCCGGCTGCGCTCCGGCCACGAGCTGGCGGTGCTGGACGCGGCCCGGGAGGTCCGCCACCGGCAGGTGAAGGAGGCCGACGAGGCGCTCGCGGCGCTGGACCGGTCGCGCGAGCTCGCGAGGGACAGGAACCGCTACTACGCCGAGCAGCTGAGGGAGCCGCTGAACGCGTACGAGAAGGCACAGACCCGGCTGCACGAGGACGCGCTCGACCAGCAGGACCTGGCCGCC
Source organism: Actinomadura sp. 9N215 (assembly GCF_044326345.1). Lineage (NCBI taxonomy): Bacteria > Bacillati > Actinomycetota > Actinomycetes > Streptosporangiales > Thermomonosporaceae > Actinomadura > Actinomadura sp. 9N215. The sequence goes on from NZ_JBIRBA010000005.1 coordinate 143,922, forward strand.
CTGACCGACATGGCGGCGGCCGTGGTCGGCTACATCCCCGACTTCAAGATCGGTTCGCCGACCACCGTCGGCGGCACGTACGGCGGCAGCAACATCCTTTCCATGCTCAGGGGCCTGTCCGGCGCGTTCGGCACGAACGCGTCCCGGGCGAGCAGCCAGGGATCGCAGCAGCTCACGCTCGCCGGCTACACGCGGCGCGCGCAGGAGTGGACGTTCCAGGCAGGGCAGGCCGACATCGAGACCGCCCAGTTCGACAAGCAGATCCTGGGCGCGCAGATCCGGCAGGCGATCGCGGCCAAGGAACTGGAGAACCACGACCTGCAACGGGAGAACGCCCGCGAGGTCGACCGGTTCATGCGGGACAAGTTCACCAGTACCGAACTGTACGACTGGCTGGCGGGTCAGCTGTCCACCTCGTACTTCCAGGCGTATCAGCTGGCCTACGACGTGGCCAAGCGGGCCGAGCGGTCGTACCGCCACGAGCTCGGCGTCGCCGACTCCGGCTTCATCAATTTCGGCTACTGGGACAGCCTGCACAAGGGCCTGCTGGCCGGTGAGCGGCTTTCGGCGGATCTCAGCCGGATGGACGCCGCCTATCTGGAGGCCAATTCCCGCGAATTCGAGCTGTCCAAGCGCATCTCGCTCGCCCAGCTCGACCCGACGGCGCTGCTCCGGCTGAAGGAGACCGGAAAGTGCTTCGTCTCGCTGCCGGAGGCGTTCTTCGACCTGGACGCGCCAGGCCATTATCTGCGGCGGATCAAGAACCTCGCCATCACCGTCCCGTGCGTGGCCGGGCCGTACACCTCGGTGAATCTGACCGCGCGGCTGTTGCACAGCACCGTCCGGATCGATCCGGTGGTCGGTGACGGCAAGAAGTACGCCAGAGGGACGGCCGACCCGAGGTTCCGGGACTACACCGGCCCGGTCCAGTCCATCGTCACCAGCACCGGGCAGGACGACAGCGGCCTGTTCGAGACCGACCTGCGCGACGAGCGATTCCTGCCCTTCGAAGGCGCGGGCGTCATCAGCGAATGGCAGCTGTCGTTGCCGGATACGTTCCGGCAGTTCGACTACGAATCCATCACCGACGTCGTGCTGCATGTGCGCTATACGGCGCGAGACGGCGGCGACAACCTGGCCGAGCGCGCGGTCGGCGAACTGCACGACGCGCTCAAGGCGTGGTTGCACAGCGGTGAGAAGTCGCTCTACCGGGTGTTCAGCGCGCGCCGGGAGTTCTCCGACCAGTGGAGCAGGTTCCTGGCGCCCACCGGCGCCGCCGACCCGGCCGCCGTCTTCACGATCGCCAAGGACCGCTTCCCCCGCATGTTCCACGGCGAGAAGCTCACCATCGCCAAGCCGTCGGTGGTGCTGGTCCTCTCCCAGGAGCCCACCCCGGACGGCTCCGGCCGTTACCTGGACGCCTACCCGGACGGACAGCAGTTGACAGCCGAAGTGACCACCCCGACGCATCAGACGGCCACGGCCAGGCTCACCGCCGACCCGGTCCTCGCCGGCCAGCCGCGCTGCGCCGTCACCGTCGCGGGCGGCCAGGTCCACGAGCCCGGCCAGGAGTGGACCGTGTCGCTCTCCCGCGAGGAGGTCGAACGGCTCCCGCAGGTCCTCGTCCGCGACGGCAGGCTCAACCCCGACGCCGTCCTGGACCTGCTGCTGATCTGGCAGTACACCGTTCAGCCCGCCTGATGGCGGCCAGATCGAATCCCGAACCGCATCCGAACCACGGAGGAATCGCGATGACCAGGTCCGACCCCTTCACCGGCGGCAGCAGCACGCTCGCGATGCTGCCCGCGCCGGATGTCCCGCAGGGTGCCGTGCCGGTCGCGGCCGTCGGCAGCTGGACCGCCGCCAAGGACATGCCCACGGCCGGCTACTGGGCGCTGCCCGGCGACGGAGCGACCCTGCTCGACGACAAGACCGTACTGGTCGCCGGCGGCGAGGACGGGGCCCGCAACGCCAAGAACGACTGCGCGCTGTTCAAGCCCGGCCCCGGCGAATGGGAGACCACTGGCTCGCTGACCATCAGCCGGCGGCTGCACACCCAGACCAGGCTGGCCAACGGCCAGGTCCTGGTGGTGGGCGGGATCACCGGGCCGTTCTCGCAGCCGCTGGCCCCGGTCGCCGCCGCGGAGATCTATGACCCGGGGTCCCGTTCCTGGACGGCCACCGGCGCGCTGCACCAGGCCCGGTTCTCCCACTCGGCCACCCTGCTGCCCAACGGGACCGTCCTGGTCGCCGGCGGCATCGCCCCCAGGGACACGCAGTCGATCACCGCGCTGGCCTCCGCCGAGATCTTCGACCCGCAGACCGGCGAGTGGACCGAGATCGCGCCGATGCACGACGCCCGCGGCGGCCACCCGGCGGTGCCGCTCCGGAACGGGAAGGTGCTGATGGTCGGCGGTATGACGGCCATCGGCCGGGCCCTGTTCAGCGGCCAGGCCTTCTGCGAGATCTTCGACCCGGCGGTCGACCCGACGGTCAGCCCGTGGACGCCGACCGGCAGCATGGCCACCGTCCGCAAGAGTCACCAGGCCACGCTGCTCGCCGACGGCACCGTACTCGTCACCGGCGGCGACAGCCAGGGCCTGCGGCAGGACTGGACGTACAGCCCGTACAGCCAGTGGACGACCGAGCGCTTCAACCCGGGGACCGGGGTGTGGGCGCCGGCCGAGAACATGCCGACCGGCCGCAGCCATCACCGGGCCGTCGCCATGAAGTCGGGCAAGCTGCTGGTGATCGGCGGCACCGACGAGTCCACGTTCGACGTCGGATACCAGAACGCCGCCGTCTACGACCCCGGGGCGCGGACCTGGAGCGACACCGGCGGCATGGTCACCGGCCGCTGGGCGTTCGCCGCCGTCGGGCTGGACGACGGCCGGGTACTGGCGGCGGGCGGCATGACCAGGTCCGGCGCGGCCGTCCCCGACTCGGCCGATGTCGTCACCGCCACGTCCGAGATCTTCACGGCCTAGCGGCCCGGCGTCCAGAGAACGGAGCCTGTGTCATGACACGGTCCACCCAGTTGCTCGCGGGCGGAAAGCCGACCGCCGGCGGCGCGGCGGCCGCCGGGGGCTGGTCCCCGGCCGGCGACCTGCCCTCCGCCCGCCAGTGGTTCAGCGCGGGCGAGTCGGCGGTCCCGCTGAACGACGGGTCGGTGCTGGCCGCCGGCGGAGCGGTCCTCCGCGGCAAGGCCACGGACGAGTCGTTGCTGTTCGACCCGGCCGCCGGGGAATGGACGCAGACCGGAAAGCTGACCACCGGCAGGCTGTCGCACACGCTCACCAAACTGGACGACGGCCGGGTGCTCGCGGTCGGCGGCATGCCGGAAACCAACCGGTCGCCGTTCACCTTCCTGCGCACCGCCGAGATCTACGATCCCGGCGAGCGCACGTGGACGCCCGTCGCCGAGATGGGAACGGCCCGCAGCCTGCACTCGGCCACCCTGCTGGCCGACGGCAGGGTTCTGGTCACCGGGGGTACCGGCTACCAGAAGCCGGGCGTGCTGCGCACTTTCCGCACGGCCGAACTCTACGACCCCGTCAAGAACATCTGGACGGACGTCGCACCGATGACCGACGCCCGGCTCGCCCATCCGGCGATCCGGCTGCCCGACGGCAGGGTGCTGGCCGTCGGCGGCGAGACCGGCATCGACCAGTACCGGGGCATCGGCCAGTCGTTCTGCGAGCTCTACGATCCGGTCGCCGGCCGCTGGACCCCGACCGGAAGCATGCACGTGCCGCGCCGCAACCATCAGGCCGTGCTGCTGCCGGACGGCTCGGTCTTCGTCGCCGGCGGCGACGGGCCCGGAATCATCACCGAACGCCGGCTGGCCCCGCACAGCCAGTGGCGGACTGAGCGGTACGACCCGGCGACCGGATTCTGGAGCCCGGGCCGGAACATGCCGACGGGCCGCACCTTCCACCGGATGGTGGCGCTGCCCGCCGGAAAAGTCCTGGTCGTCGGCGGCACGGATGCGGCCACCTACGACGTCGGGTACGCCAATGCCGCCGTCTACGATCCGCTCGCCCAGACCTGGGCGCCCACCGGAGGCATGACCACCGGCCGCTTCTACTGCTCGGCCACCGCCTTGGCCGATGGCCGGGTACTGGCCGCCGGCGGAACCGTGCGCGCCGGTTCGGCCAACCCGGCCCGCGGCCAAGACCTGCTGACCGCCACCACGGAGATCTTCACGCTCTGAGCCTGTGTCAGCCCGTCGCGCACGGGTCGTGGTGGGGGACGCCGCGGAAGTAACGGTTCCATTCGGCGCCGCTGATGCCGGCGGCTGCCTGGGCGCAGATCCGGGCGGTGATCCGGCCGAGGTCGGTTTCCCAGAGCTTGACGCTGTAGTCGTTGCTGCCGGTGGCCAGGGTGTGTCCGTCCGGGGCGAAGGCCAGGGCGGGCACGTCGGAGGTGTGGCCGGAGATGGTGCCGATCAGGGTGGGGCGATGAGGGGCGCCGAGGTTCCAGAGTTTGGCGGTGCCGTCGGCGCTGCCGGTGGCCAGCCGGCGGCCGTCCGGAGTGAAGGCGGCGGCGTGGACCGTGCCGGAGTGGCCGGTCAGCAGCGCGACCTGTCGTGGGTTGCCTAGGTCGCGGACGTCGACCAGCCGTACCGACTGGCGATCGGCGATGGTGGCCAGCAGTGTGCCGTCGGCGCTGAATGCGTGGCTGGGGATCTCGTCTGCGCCGAACCGGAAGGACAGTTCGCGCGGTACGGCCGGATCGGTCACGTCCCACAGCCGGGCCGGTCCGGGGCCGCCGCTGCTGGCGAGCACCCGTCCGTCCGGGCTGAAGCTGGCGCTGCGCAGCCCCTTGCCGTAAGCGGCGACCCGGCTCAGCCTTCGAGGCGACGCGGGTTCGGTGATGTCCCACAGACTGATCGCGCGCGCCGATCCGACGGCCAGCAGGCGCCCGTTGGGGCTGATCGCGACCGCGGTGACTTCGGCGTCCCGGGCGGGGATGGCGGCGAGCAGGCGGGGACGGCGCGGGTCGGCGACGGAGTAGAGACGCGCGTTGCCGTCGTCGCTGCCGCTGGCCAGCAACCGGCCGTCCCGGCTGAAGTCCACGGAGCGGACGAAGCCGCGGGCCTCGGCGAGCACGGTCAGCTGGCGGCGCCGGTGGCGAGTGGCGACGTCCCACAGACGTACTGTGCCGTCCCAGCCGGCGGAGGCCAGAGTCCGCCCGCCGGGGCTGAAGGCGACCGCCGCGACGACGTCGCGGTGATCGGCGAGCGGTAACTCCCGTACGTCCTGCAGCCGTAGTCCGGCGCGGCCGGGCACCGCGATCGTGGTGCCGTCCGGGCTGAACGTCGTGGTGTAGGCGCCGCCGGGCAGGACGGCCAGCTCCGTCGCCCGTCGCGGGCGGGTGACGTCCCAGAGCCGGAGAGTACGGCCCTGGCTGGCGAGGGTGGCGCCGTCCGGGCTGAAGGCCACGGACCAGACCAGCGCGTCGTGGCCGGTCAGCACTTGCAGCAGCTCGGGGTCGCCTGGTCGGCCGACGTCCCACAACCGGACGGTGTGGTCCCAGCTGGCGGTCGCCACCACCGGCGCGCTGGGGCTGAACGCCGCGCCGGCCACCACGCCGGTGTGGCCGGTCAGCCGGCCGAGCGGCCGGGGTGAGCGGCGGTCGCCGACGTCCCACAGCCGGGCGGCATTGTCGCCGACGGTGAGCAGCCTGCGGCCGTCCGGGCTGAACGCCGGTTTTCCCAGCGGACCGTCGTGGGCCTGGAAGCCGGCCAGCGAGATCGGCCGGCGCGGATCCGCGAGATCCCACAGCTGGGCGGTCCCGTCCTGATGGCCGGTCGCCGCGATCTGGCCCTCCGGCCCGAAGACCACGCTGCTGACCGGCCCGGTGGCGTGGGTGAACGTCGAGACCCGGGCCGGCCGGGCGGGGTCGGTGACGTCCCACAGCTGGGTCGCGGGGCCGGCGGCGGTGGCCAGCAGACGGCCGTCGGGGGAGAAGGACACCGCTTTGACGCTCTCCGGCAAGGTGAGGGTGGCCAGCCGGTGTGGCCGGTGGATGTCCCTCACGTCCCAGAGCATCGCGGTGCGGTCCCAGCTCGCGGTGGCGAGCACCGGCCTGGACGGGTGGTAGGCGACGTCGACCAGGTCACTGGTGTGACCGGCCAGTACCGTCGCGTACGGCGCGGCGTAGGCGCTGAACAGACTGTCCCGAGTGGCCTGTGACGGCGCCAGCCGATGTGCGGCCAGGGTCAGCTTCAGTGCCAGCGGAGGATTCTCGTCCCGCATCGCGGCCGCCTGCGTGATGACGTTGTTCGCCAGCGCGTGGTTACGCTGATCGGCGGCCAACTGCCGCGAATGCACGGCGTAGCCGACGGAGGCCACCGCCACCAGCAGCAGGCAGGCGAGCAGCACCACGGCCTGCCGAAGCCGCCTGGCACGGGTGGCGGCCGCGGCGTGTTCGGCGGCCTCGGCGGCCTCGCTCGCATCGAGGAACCGGCGCTCCCGGCCGGTGAGCGCGCCGTCGTTGCAGGCCGCCCACTCCCTGGCCCTGGCCAGCCGGGTGCCGCGGTAGAGCGTGTCGGGATCCTCCCGCAGGGTCTCCCAGGTCTCGGCGGCCGCGCCGAGCTGCTGGTGCAGCCGCAGGCCCTCCCGGTCGTCGGAAAGCCAGTCGCGTAACCGCGGCCAGCAGCGGATCAGCGCCTCGTGGGTGATCTGCACGCCGTGGTCGTCGATCTGGATCAACCGCGCGGCGGCCAGCCTCTCCAGCACCGTGGTCACGGTGCCGGACTCCCCGAACGTGTGCAGGTCGGCGCGGCGCCCGGTGTCCTCGGTGTCCCTCCCCACCCTGACCAGGCGCAGGAAGATCCGCTTGGCCGCCGCCCGGCCGTCGGAGTCCAGCGCGGAGTAGACCTCCTCGGCGGTTCGGGCGATGGCGTGCTGGATCCCGCCGGCCTCCTCGTACCCCTGCACGGTCAGCCGGGTGCCGCGCCGGCGCCGCCAGGTCTCCAGCAGCGCGTGGGACACCAGCGGCAACGCCGCGGGCTCGGCGGCCGCCTCCGCGATCAGCCGGGAGACCAGCGCCGACTCGATCACGTACCCCGCCGTGACCGTCGGCTTGGTGATCGCCTGGTGCAGCTCCGCCGCGCTCATCGGACCCACCAGGACGTGCCCGTCCTGCAACGCGGCCGCCAGCTCCGGGTACCGGCCGCAGTGGCCGTAGAAGTCGGCCCGCACTCCCAGCACGACCCGTACGCCCCCGCCCTCGGCGCCGGCGGCGTGCACCAGCGCCGCGACCAACCAGGCGCGCTCGGACTCGTCCTCGCAGAGGGTGAAGACCTCCTCGAACTGATCCACGATCAGCAGGGGCGCGGCGTGCGGACGCTCTGCCTGCAGCGCCCGGCGGAGCTGCCGGTGCAGGTTCGCCGGGTCGGCGGCCAGACTCGCCCGGACCTGACGGGCCGATCGCCCGGTGCCGTGCGTCAGCCACCGGGCGAACTCCTCCACCGGGTGGGGCCCGGGCGTGACGACCATGGCCGGCCGGTTCCCGGCCCGGGCCAGCAGACCGGCCCGCAGCAGTGACGACTTGCCGGAACCGGAGGCGCCGAACACGCCGACGAAGCTGCGCTGCCGTACCCTCCGCTGGAGCTGGTCGATCAGCTCGTCGCGGCCGAAGAACCGGTCGGCGTCGGCGGCCTGGAACGGCACCAGGCCGAGGAACGGCGGCCGCCGGCCCCGCTGGGCGGGCGTGGCGGCGTCCGCCGATTTCAGATCGTCGGCGACGACGTGCCACCGGTCGCGCCATTCGTCGACGTCTCCGCCGCAGGCGTCGACGTACGCCAGGGTCACCGCCAGGCTCGGCAGCTTCCGGCCCGTGGCGGCCTGGGACAGCACGGTGACCGAGTAATGCGCCAGCTCGCTGAGCTGCCGGTAGGTCGGCTTGCCGGCCTTCTCACGGAGCAGCCGCAGGTCGGCGGCCAACCTGAACAACGACGGGCTCTCCGAGGACAGCGGGCGTTCCGGTCGCGGCATGAGCTACCTCCTCGGCTCCCCAGACAGGCCGAATGCCCTGCTCAGCGAGCATCCTTACAAGGCAGGCTATCCACGGATTGTTTGTCAGTTGAGCACAACCCGGAACCAAACAACTCCGGAGTGCGAACGACGCCGTCGCGCTGCCACGGGACGGCTGGCCGCGGTCGCCGGAACCGCCGCCCCGGGTGGGCAGGGCGCGGGACGCCGCCGGCGCGCCGCCCGGACAGTACGCCGAACTGCCCTCGTCCACCTCGGACGAGGAGGAGGTTCCGGTGCGTAGCGGAATTAACTGGTCGATAGAAGCACATTTACTGCTAGGCCGCCGATGACGAGACTGGAAACGAGGCCGGTCACGACTTGGCCGCGTCGCCCTGTGACGAACCGTCCGAGCATTGCTCCGCTGACCGCCAGAGACACGAACCAGCTGGCCGAAGCGGCGAAGATCGCCGCGATGTAAGCGCCTGTGGTGACCGGGTTCGCGCCTATCTTGTCCTGCTGGCTGACCACGAGGCTGGTGAAGTAGATGATCGTGAATGGGTTCAGGAGGGTCATTCCCAGAAAGCCGACATAGGCGCCCGCCGGCTTGGCGAGGACGCCTCGGTATGGCGGTCTGGTGTCTTGTTCGCGCTGGCGCCGTATCGCCGTGAGGCCGATGCGAGTGGCTAGGGCGGCGAGTATCAGAGCAGCCAGATAGCGCAGGGGGACGGTGAAGGGCTCGATCACGTCGGTCGCGGCCGCTCCTCCCAGAACTGCCACCACCGCATAGGTGCCGTCCGCGGTGGCGATTCCCAAAGCCGCTGCGATACCGACGCGAAGGGAGGTGTGGGCGGCGAGACTCACCATCAGTGCCGCAATGGCGCCGATGGGCAGCGCCAGCGCGTACCCGGCGACAAGGCCGGAAAGAATTGCTCCGCTCATGGCCCGCACCCGTTTCCCTGGTTCGGGGGTCGGATCGGCGGGCCATCGAGCCAGTGCAGGAGTATGCGTTTTCCGCAATTTGGGTTGGCGGCGTGAGGAGCGTCCGTGCTGGTTCTGGCGCGGGCGACTGGGAAGTTTCCGGGCATTGCGGTGGTCTCCCATGAGGGAATGCGCCCACCGCGAGCGCTGAGGATCAGCCGGTGGGCGAGGCGAAGTGGACAGCGTCTGGCGCGCATGCCAAGGCGCACCGCACAGATGCGGCGTTCACCAGCAGCGCCTCCTGCACTTCGCCGGGAAACTCATCCCGGCACCTACCGGGCATACTCGCCCACGGCTCGATCACCATCAACCCCTGCTCCGGTTGGGACGAGGCCGAGGGCGCCGGTCTTACGGCAAGCTCAGGGATCCGAGGTAAGGCCGGTGGGTGCGGGGCGGAGCAGGCGGCTGATGGCGGTGCGGGCTGTTTCACGGGGGATCGGGATCGGCATGCCCGCCATGCGGTTCGAGGCGAAGCCCTCACGCAGGATGAGGTCGGTCAGGGCGGTGGTCGCCGCGCTTCGTGCGGTGAGGCCGGTCGGCAGTCCGGTGCGGGTGACGAGATCACGAGTGGCCGGGCCGAGCCCTTCGTCACCGGCGTTCAACAGGTTCCGGAGGGCCGGAACAAGCGGGTGGACGGTCTCGGTGTCGGCGGCGTGTTCGACGAGCGGCGCGATCCAGATCAGGTGAAGGGCGCAGGCGTGTCCGTGCGGCACGCCGAGCCGGGCGGTGAGCGGATAGGCGAAGGCGTGGGCGGCCGTGGTCCTGGTGATGTCGATGGCACGGCCGGCGAGGGTCGCCGCCCGGCTCAGAGCGTCGCGACCGGCGGCGGTCGGGACCGGGCCACCGGCCCTGAGCACCGGGACGAGGGTCTCCAGAGCGCGCGCGGCGAACTCGCGCGAGCGCGGGGTGGCGCGGGTCGACCAGAACGACTCGACGGCATGGGCGAGCGCGTCGAGAGCGCAGGACCAGGTGAGCCATGGCGGACAGCCGTCGGTGAGCGCGGGATCGACGATCGCGACATCGGGCCGGACTCCGTCCGCGTCGAGGGAGACCTTCCGTCCGTCGTGGTAGAAGGTGGCGAACCGGGTGACCTCGCTTCCCGTCCCGGCGGTCGTCGGCACCGCGAGCAGAGCGGCCGGGCTCGGTGCGGGCCGGACGGTCCCGGTGACGGCTCGGCGGGCGGCCTGGGGATCGGGCGGCAGTGCCCTGGCGGCCTTGGCGATGTCGAGTGCTGAGCCGCCGCCGATGCCGATCACCAGGTCGGCTCCGGTCCGCGCCCGCAGCTGGGCTGCCCGTACGGCCTGCGACAGATCCGGATTGGGGGTGAAGGCGGAGAACACGACCGCCTCGGCCGGGAGCCGTTCGGCGAGACCCGAACGCTTGAGGGCGTTCGGTGACGCCACGACCATGACCCGGCGACCGCGGGCGGCCTCCGAATCGAACCGGGCGAGGCTGCCTCGCCACGCCAGGACTCGCGGCGCGGAGGCGTTCATCGGGACCGGATCTCCTTTGCGAAGCGGTCGGCGAACGAGATCGGTGTGCCCGACGCGGTCGCCCTGGGGGCGACCTCACCGGGAGCGGTTCGCGTCCTGACCACGCAGAGGACCGGCCCCTTCGCGGCGAGGACGGTCCGGAACGTCGCCTCCAAGACCGACCTGCGCTCGCAGAGGACGGTGGCGCGGTAGCCGAGCCCGGTTCCGAGGGACGCCCAGTCGAGGACGCGGGACGTGCTCGGCTGCCCTCCGGTCGACTCGTAGCAGCCGTTGTCGACGACTATGTGGACCAGGTCCGTTCCGCGATCGGTGATCGTGGACGCCGTGCCGAGGTGCATGAGAAACGCCCCGTCGCCGTCGAGGACGACCACGCGCCGGCCGGGCCGCGCATCGCCGACGCCGAGGGCGATCGCGGCGGCGTGCCCCATCGACCCCTGCATGTAGAAGGTGCCGGGCCGGTCGGCGGTCGCGTGGACCTGGCGCGAGAGGTACCCCGTCGTGGTGACGAGCGGTTCGTCGCCGAGGAGGGACATCAGGGCGGTCACGACGTCCGGACGGGTCGGCGCCTCGTCGGGCGGAGCCGGCTCCGGTCGCCCGGGGGGACCGCTGATGGAGCCGCGCGGCACCAGCAGGAAGAACGGGCGGCGCTCGGCCGTGGCCGCGGCGGCCGCGGCGAGCGCCGGGCCGAGTCCGGCGCCGGGGTCGAGCACGGCGTACGGCACCGAGAGGGCGTCCAGAAACCTGCTGGTGACGGCGCCCATGACGGAGTGCTGGGTTTCGTCCGACGCGGGGTCGGGCCAGCCGCGCAGCGACATGGCGACCAGGACCGGGATCCCGTACGGCAGCACCAGCGAGGTGAGCGGGTTGATCAGATTGCCGAATCCGGAGTTCTGGCAGAGCACGACGGCCCGGGTGCCGGCCAGTTCCATACCGGACGCGATGGACAGCGCCGCGCCCTCGTCGGCGGCCGGGACGAGATCGCCGGACCGGTCGAAGAGTTCCCACGGCCCGGCGAGGTGGCCGCAAGGAACCCCGGTGGCCTTCCGGACACCGAGCGTGTGCAGCCCCCGCGTGAACGTCTGCGCGTCCATCGGCATCATTGTTCGAAGTCCAGCCACTGCTTCAGGCGGGACAGCTCGAAGATCTCGTCGATCGTGGCTATTCGCGGCTCGACTTCGGCGCAGGCGCCCGTGGCGAGTACGGACCGCCAGGTCTCGCGGATCGCCTGGACCATGGAACGCAGTCCTTGGTTGGCGTAGATGACGGCGTCGGCGCCGGCTTCGGCGGCCGCATCGGCGGACCAGGACGCATAGGTGGTCGGGACGACGACGACCGGGGCCCGGCGCCGCCACCGTCCGAGGAAGGCCAGGATCTCCTCTGGACCAGGCTGTTTGGAGTGGACCAGGACCGCGTCGGCGCCGGCGTCCACGTACTGGTGGCAACGGCTGAGCACCTCGTCCACGCCGCGCCCGCAGACGAACGCCTCGGTCCTGGCGATGAGAACGGTCGCGGGATCGCAGCGGGCCCGGGCCGCGGCCTCGATCTTGACCGCGAACTCGCCCGGGGGCACCAGCTCATGGCCGGCCGGCATGAAGCTGTTGCGTTTCGGAAAAGCCTTGTCCTCGATGGAGATCGCGGAAATGCCTGCCGACTCGCAGCGCCTCATGGCGTGGACCGCGTTGAGCGGCCCACCGAACCCGGTGTCGCAGTCGGCGATGACGGGAACGTCGACCGTGTGCCGTATCGTCGTGGCGGCGCTGAGGAGTTCGGCCAGACCGAGCAGGCTCATATCGGGTACGCCGTGGGCGGCGGAAATCTCGAAACTCGAAGCCCATACGCCGTCGAAGCCCGCTTCTTCCGCGAGCCGGGCGGTGAGCCCGTCGTGCGCCCCCGCTATTCGCAGCAACCGCCGATCGGCGAACGCCTGCCGCAGTTCGAACCCGCCCTTGTTCTTCACGGAACCACCCAACGATTACGCGGACGTCGATGGATGCTAACCCGCGAGGCCCTCGGGAACTCATGTCGAAAATCAAGATCAGGTGCGCGTCCGCGGGATATCTCGCACATGGCTCCGGGCGTTAATCGACTTCTGCCGGAATCTGGGGATGCCGGCAGAAGTATCGGAACGACTGTTGTGACCACGGTACGCAGCGGATCGTCCGGCCGCCCGAAGTCGCGTTGGCCGAAAACGGCCATGGCAGGGTGCCGGGCGGAATCGTAGAATCGGGCGACGGGAGTCGTGATGGCGGTGCAGTCGAGGAATGGCGGTCGTCCGGACGAGCCGGTCGTAGTCGTCGGGGCGGGGCTTGCCGGATTGGCGGCCGCGATGCGGCTCCAGGGGCATCCGGTTCTCGTCGTGGAACGCGACGACGCGGTGGGCGGAAAGGCCAGAAGCCGGGAAAGGGACGGATACACCTTCGACCTGACCGGCCATTGGCTGCATCTGCGAGAGCCGGATCTGCGCGATCTCGTCTTCGGGCTCCTGGGCGAGGAGAGCCTGAATCGGCTGGCGCGCAGGGCCACGGTCTGGCTCGACGGGAGGGTCATCACCTACCCTTTCCAGGCTAATATCAACGGGCTTCCGCTGGGGGCCAGGGTGCGATGTCTGGGGAGTTATCTGGCCGCGCGGCTGCGCGGCGGGAACGGCGATCCCGCCCAGATGCGGTTCGAAGACTTCATCGTCGAACGTTTCGGACGCGGAATGGCCCGGCACTTCTTCATCCCCTATTACTCCAAGAAGTTCCATGGGATAGCGCTGGACGAGCTGCGCACCGAATGGCTGAAGGACTATTTCCCGATGCCGACCACCGCGCAGGTCATCCGGGGCGCCTTCGGGCGCGATCACCGGATCGGGTACAACTCCCGCTTCCTGTATCCGGAACGAGGCGGCATCGGAGTGCTCCCCGAAGCGATGCTCAAGGCATGCGCCGGCCGCGCTGGTTTCGAGCTCCGGCTGGAGACCTCCCTGGAAGAGATCGACCTGGCCGGGCGGCGGCTCAGGCTGAGCGACTCCCCGCGGTGGAGGCGCTGGGGCGCGATCATCTCCACGATGCCGCTGGCGGATCTGCTCGACAGCGTCACCGTGCTTCCCGAGGAGATCAGGGACGCCCGCAGGGCGCTGCGCTCCAGCGCCATGCGCTACGCCGACGTCGCGCTGCGCGCCCCGTCGCCGATACGGGAGCACTGGGTCTACACCCCGGGACCGGAGATCCCCTTCTACCGGATGGGCGTGTACACCAACGCCGCGCCGCTCATGGCCCCGCCGGGAGGAGCCAGCCTCTGGGTCGAGATCGCCGGTCAGGCCGGCCCGGTCGCGGACTCCGAGATCATCGAGGCGCTCGTGCGGATCGGCGCCGTCGCCGCGCCCGAAGACGTGCTCTTCGTCGACCAGCACAAGGTCGAGCATGCTTACGTCGTTTTCGACGACGCTCGCGAGAAGGCCATCGGCACGATCCTCCCGTGGCTCGCCGGGCAGGGGATCCATTCCTGCGGCCGCTACGGACGATGGGGCTACGGTTCGATGGGCGACGCGATCAACGATGGGTTCTCGGCCGCGGCACTGGTGGCCGGGGCGGCGGACGGAGTGTGACGGAGGACGGATGTTCCAGCCGATGACCGATCGTGAGCTCCGCTCCCACCGCGCGGAGACCGACCCACCTGAGGACCTGGCCGACTTCTGGGGCAAGACGCTCGCGGAGGCCGCGCAGTTCCCGCTCGCGGTGACCGCCGAACCCGTCGCCGAGACCCCGCTGCGTACGGTCTCCGTCTACGACGTGACCTTCGCCGGCTTCGGGGGGCAGCCGATCAGCGCCTGGTACCTCGTCCCCCGGCAGGTGGAGCCCGGCACCGCGACGATCATCGAGTTCATCGGCTACGGCGGGGGCCGGGGGCTGCCGCACGAACTGCTCTTCTGGTCGGCCGCGGGGCACCCGCACCTGATCATGGACAGCCGGGGCCAGGGAAGCTCCTGGCGGGTCGGGCACACCCCCGACACCGGGACGGCGGGCGCCCCCAGGGTCCCCGGATTCCTGACCGACGGATTGACCTCCCGGGAGGACTACTACTACCGGCGGCTCTACGTGGACGCGGTACGGGCGGTGGACGCCGCGGCGCAACTGCCGCACAGCGACCCCGCGCGGCTCGTCACGACGGGCACCAGCCAGGGCGGCGCGCTTTCGCTGGTCACCGCCGCGCTGCACGGCGGGGTGGCGGCGGCGATGCCGAACGTCCCGTTCCTGTGCGACATCCGGGCCTCGGCGCGGCTCGCGGTCACGGGGCCGTACCCCGAGCTGGTCAAGTGGTGCCGGACCCATCGGGAACGGGCCGAGTCCGCGTTCGAGGTGCTCTCCTACTTCGACGTGGTCGACCTGGTCCGGTCGGCGAGCTGTCCCGTCCACTTCGGGGTCGCGCTCCTCGACGAGACGTGCCCGCCGCAGGGCGTCTACGGCTGCTTCAACGCCTACCCCGGGCCGAAGGAGATCACCGTCTACCCTTGGAACGGGCACGAGAGCGGCGAGGCGCATCACCTGGCCGACCAGCATCGCTGGCTGCGGCGGGAGGCCGGGCTTGGCTGACTTCGTCGAGGAGATCGTCGCCGAGCGCGTGGTGTTCCGCGGACGCAAGCTCGCCGTCGCCGAACGCGACATCCGGGTCGCCGAAGGTCAGGTCGTCACCCGGGAGATCCTCAAGAAGGACGACAGCGTCGCGGTCCTCGCGCTCGACGCCGAAGGCCGGGTCCACCTGGTGGAGGAGTACTTCGCCGGGACCGGAGAACGGGCGCTCTGCCTGCCGAAGGGGAGCGTCGACCCGGGGGAGGACCCGGCGGACGCCGCGCTCCGGGAGCTGCGCGAGGAACTCGGCCTGCGCGGTGACCTCGAACCGTTGTGCACGCTGAACGTGAGCCCCGGCTATCTGTCGCAGCGCACCCGGATCTACGTCGCGCGCAGGTTGGTCCGCGACCCGTTGCCGGGTGATGAGGTCCACAGTCTCAAGCCTGTTGTCGTCGGTCTCGACGAGGCGATCCGGCTGTGCGAGGACGGCGTCGTCCAGGAGGCGCGGACCGTCGCCGCGCTGCTCCTGGCCCGATCCCGGGAGCCGGGATGAGCGCGGGCCTGGCGGTCGTCCTGACCGACAAGTTCCGCGGATCCTTGACCGGGGGCGAGGTCGCCGGCGCGGTCGCCGCCGCGTTGACCGCGCACGCCCCGCGGCTGGAGGTCCTCGCGATGCCGCTCAGCGACGGCGGGAGGGGCACGCTCCGGCTGCTGGCGGACCGTACGGGCGCCACGCCGAGCCGGGCGACGGTCACCGGCCCCTACGGGAGCCCGGTATCCGCCGCTTGGGCGGTCCTTCCGGACGGTACGGCGGTGATCGAGTCCGCCGAGGTCTGCGGATGGGACCAGGCGGGGGATCGGCGGGGCCCGCTGCGGTCCACCACGAGAGGCGTGGGCGAGCTGGTCGCGCTGGCGGCCGCCGGACACCGGCGGATCCTGGTCGCGATCGGGGACACCGTGACGATCGACGGCGGGCTCGGCGCGATCGAGGCCCTCGGGTGGGCGCCGGTCGACGCCGAGGTCCTCGTGGCGGCCGACGTGGACCTGCGATTCACGGACGCCGCCCGGGGCTTCGGCCGGCAGAAGGGCGCGAAGGAAGCCGACCTGCCGGTTCTCGACGCCCGGCTCGAAGCGCTCCGCGCCCGCTACCGCGCGGTCACGGGAAAGGACGTCGACGACGTGCCCTGCGGAGGCGCGGGCGGCGGCCTGGCCGGCGCCCTGGGCGCCTTCGGGGCACGGTGCGCGCCCGGCTTCACCGTGCTGAGCGAGGTCCTGGGCCTGGCCGGCCCGCTGGCCCGTGCCGACATCGTCGTCACCGGTGAGGGACGCTTCGACCGGACGAGCCTGCTCGGCAAGGGCACCTTCCACCTGCTGACCCGCGGATCGCGGACCGCTCGCCGGGGCCTGATCGCAGGATCGGTCGAACGATGCGCCGCACATGCGCTCCGCCGTGACACCGTGGTCGTGCCTTTCACCCGGTACCGCCCGGCAGAGGCGGAGGCGATCCGGGACGCGCGGGCCGTTCTGGCCCGGGCGGCCGCCGACCTCGTCGCCGGCCTTCTCCGCTCGCCGTGACAAGACGCATTTCGGAGCGCCCTGATGCAGGAACCCGCAGAGCCGGTCGACGAGGAGGGCTTCCGCCTGCGGGCCGCCGCTCTCCTGCGCGGCGCCGCCAACGACCTCAAGCGCGACGACCGCGCGGCGGCGGCGGACCTGGAGATCAGTGCCGCGGACTTCGCCGCCTATGCGGACGGCAGCCGCGCCATCCCGGCCGAACTGCTGCGCAAGGCCGCCGCGGTCTGGCCGGTCAACGAGTCCGATCTGCTGCCGTGGCGGGACGACTGCCCGGACGGCATCCTGGTGCGCACCGCAGCCGAGGCCGCGGCGACCTCCCGTGTGCTGCGGCGCGGCGGGACCGACTACTACGAGTACCGCGACACGGCGATGTCACGGCTGGCCGGCTTCCGCCCGGAATGGATCAGGATGCTGGCGGTGGTGGACGACGACGACCCGGCGCATCCCGCGGTCCGCTGGAACAGGGGCCACCTGCTCTACCAGTTCACCTACTTCGTCGGCCCGGTGAACTACTACCACCGCGAGCCTGACGGCGACCGGATCCTTCGCATGAGCACCGGAGACTCGGTCTGGGGCCTGCCCTACGCCCCGCACACCTTCACCTCACGGAACTCCGCGGAGGACGCGTACATCCTCGCGCTCACCTACGGCGGAGAGCTGCTCGGCGACGTGCAGCGGGAGCTCGCCGCCCTCGGCCCCGCGAGCGCCGGGTGCTTCCCCCGGTCGACGGCCGCGGGCGCCTTCGCGGCGCTTCTCCGGGATTTCCTGGACGCCGCCGCCCTGCCGCCCGGCGAGCTCTCCGCCCGGACGGGCTTTCCGGCCGAGCGGCTGGCCGAGTTCCTCGAAGGGCTCGCCGATCCGGACCCGGCCGAGACCGAGGCCCTGGCGCGGGCGCTGCGCGTGCCGCCGAGGGAGCTGATGCCCGTGGTCACCGACGGCCCCGGCATGATCCGTCACTGCCCCGCCCGCGCGGCCCGCGAATGGCTCCACCCGTCCGCGGACCGGGCCGCGTACCGGATCCGGGAGCTGGCCGGAAGCAGCCTCCACCCCCACACCCGGGCCTTGGAGATCATCCCGGTGCCGGGCGCCGCACCGCATGACCTGCGCACCTACCAGCACCAGTACCTCTACAACGTGGGCGGATCTCCAGCGGAGGTGCACTGGCGGCATGGCGACCGCTCCGGCACGGCCCGACTCGCCCACGGCGACTCGGCATACCTCAAACCCTTCACCGGCTTCGCCCTCACCGCCGAGTCGGCCGGCTGCCGCGTCCTGAGCCTGCGCATCGGTGGCCGCGTCACCACCGAGAGCCGCTTCGCCCTCGGCGGCATGTACCCGGACAGCCTGCCCCGCTATCTGCGCGAGACGGGCAGCTGGTACTGACGGGTCGTCTTCCCGTGCTCTGACCAGCACGAAGGCCATCGCGGCCAAATTTTCGGAGTTTCCTCCCGCTCGATGTCGATCCCGGGCGGCCTCCTTCGTCGGTGGGGCGAATCCACCCAAGAGAGAGGCAAGGACGATGTCGGACACCGAGTACCTGACCGCCACCGTGACCGTCGACCAGACGCCGGAGCAGGTCCTTGAGGCCATTGCCGACGTCCGCGGCTGGTGGAGCGAGAACCTCATCGGCCACTCTGCCGCCCTGCACGACGAGTTCGTCTTCACCGACGACAGCGAATACGCCGGTGAGACCGTCCGAGCCAAGAAGGGCATCCGTTTCGCCCGGTTCCAGATCACCGAGCTCGTGCCCGGCCGGCGGGTGGTCTGGCACGTCGTGGACTCCGACAACACCGGCCTCGACGACCGTGACGAGTGGACCGACACCAACGTCGTCTTCGACATCACCACCGACGCGCAGGGCACGACGCTGCATTTCACGCACGAAGGTCTCACCGCGGCGGAATCCGCGTGCTTCGAAGCGTGCCTGCGCGGCTGGACCTTCTTCATCACCAAGAGCCTGCCGCAGCTGCTCACCACGGGCACCGGCCAGCCAATTGCGAGCTACCGCCGGTGAACCCCGCGAGCTGAGAGGAAACCGAACCCGTGTCTGACACGCAAAGCCCCGTGGACACTGCCGCTGGTCCGCTGACCTCCGCGCGCCAGCGGAAGCCGGGTCCTCGCCAAGGGCTCGTGCTTGTACTGGCCTGCGCCGCCATGGCGATGGTGGGCCTGGACATCGCCATCGTGAACGTGGCCCTGCCCTCGATCCAGCGAGACCTCAGAATCAGCCAAGGCGGTTTGCAGTGGATTGTGGTCGCCTATGGTCTCCTGCTCGGCGGATTCCTCCTCGTCGGTGGCCGGATGACCGACCTGCTGGGACGACGCCGCGTCCTGCTCGCCGGCCTTGGCCTGTTCACCGCCGCGTCGCTGGCGGCGGGCGTGGCGCAGCACGGCGGCGTGCTGATCGCGGCGCGCGGGCTCCAGGGGTTGGGCGGGGCCCTCATCGCACCGGCGGCCTTGTCGCTGCTGGCCGTCGCCTTCCGTGAAGGGCGGGAACGCAATCGGGCCCTCGGCATCTTCGGAGCCGTCGCCGGAGCAGGCGGAACGGTGGGCGTTGTCGCGAGCGGTCTCATCGCCGCCGGTCCGGGCTGGCGGTGGGCGTTCTTCATCAACGTTCCCGCCGGCCTCGCGATCATCGCACTCGCCATCACGTGCCTTGCGGCCGATGAGCCCCGGGGCGGTTCCGGACGGCTCGATGTCGCAGCTGCCGGCACGGTGACCGGCGGACTGCTGACCTTCGTCTACGCGCTCCACCATGCCTCCACCCATGGATGGACCTCCGCCGGCACGCTGGCGTGGTTCATCGCTGCCGGAGCGCTGATGGCCGTGTTCGTGTGGTCGGAGAGGCGTTCACCGGCCCCGCTCGTGCCGGCCAGGGCGCTGAGGAACCGTACGCTCGTCGCGGCGAACCTCACCGCGCTGCTCGCGTTCGGCGCGCTCTTCTCGTTCATCTTCCTCGGATCGCTGCTGATGCAGCAGAAACTCGGGTACTCGGCGACGCGAACAGGTCTGGCGTGGCTGGCCACGACGACGACCTCGTTCGCCGTCTCGTGGGCCGCCGGCCGCCTCGCAGCCGCCGTGGGCGTCCGCCGCCTGCTGGTGACCGGCCTGACGCTTTTGACCGTCGGAATGGCGTGGCTGACTCGGATCGCCGCCGACGCGGACTACTTCACCGACCTGCTTCCGGCGCTCCTGCTCGCCGGACTCGGCTTCGGGGTCTGCGGGCCCTCGCTCCAAATCGGCGCGCTGTCCGGTGTCACCGAATCGGAATCAGGACTCGCATCGGGCCTGCTGGAGACGATGCGCGAGATCGGCGGCGCGGCAGGCGTCGCCGCCGTATCGACGGTTCTCGTAGCCGGAACCGGCCTCGACGGCTTCCACACCGCATTCGCCGCCATCGGTGTCCTCGCCGGTCTCGGAGCCGTCATCGCGGCGACCGGCTTCCGGCGCGGCACCTGACCGATCGCCGCCCCGGCCGACGCCCGCACACGCTGGGTCACCGGGCTGCCCGTCCGCTGGCGTCCCGGGGTCCGAGCAGGACCGCGGCGAGTGCCGGGAGTATGCCTTGGGTCTCCTCGACGGGGAACGTCCGCCGCATCGCGTCGAGGACGCGGGGAGGGTAACGCAGCGTGGCCAGGACGTGCGCGACCCGGTACGGGACGTCGTGGTGCGCGTCGCGTGCCGTCCAGTAGGGGCGCAGGGCGGTCTCGGTGTCCTGCCGTCCGGTGAGCGCCCGGTGCGCGCAGGGGGCGAGCATGGCGGCCTGCTCGAAGGCGTCCGAGATGCCGCTGGCCGTGATCGGGTCCTTGCGGTGCCCGGCGTCGCCGGCCAGGGCCCAGCCCGGCCCGGCGGCGGCGCGGAAGAACCCGGTCTGGTTGGCGCTGCCGTAGAAGCGCTCGGTGCGCCTGAGCCTCGTCCCGGCGGCGGCGAACTCGGGGATCAGCGCGGCGGCGGCCGTGAGGTACTCGTTCTCGATGTCGCGCCGGATGCGCGGCAGTTCGGTCCGCGGCCAGAGGATGCCGACGCAGGTGGCGCCGCCGTGCGTGGGGACGGCCAAGGCCGCCCGGCGGTCCTGGACGGTGAAGCTCATCGGGCCGTCCAGACCCGTCCAGTAGGTGTAGTAGACGCAGGTCAGGGCCGGCAGCTCGCGGTAGGCGCGGGCCCGGACGAGGCGGGCGACGGTCGAGTTCGCGCCGTCGGCGCCGATGACGAGCCGGGCTTCGATCTCGGTGCGGGCGCCGTCCGGCCGGGTGGCGACGACGCCGGTGACGGCGGGGCCCGTCCGGATGAGGGCGCGGACGCCGGTGCGCTCGCGGAGCCGCGCGCCCGAGGCCGTGGCGGCCCGGGCGAGGAGGCCGTCGAGGACGTGGCGGCGCGGGCCGTAGGCGGCGACGCGCCGGTCGGGACCCGAGACGTCTTCGAGCGTGACGCCCTCGATCGACTGGCGGGACGCGGTCAGCGCCGGGCAACCGGTCGCGCGGAGGTCGTCCAGCAGCCCCCACTGGTCGAGGCGCCGGATGCCCGAGCGGTGGACGTAGTGCGTGGACACGACGTCGTCCCCGACGCGGCCGCGGTCCAGCAGCAGGACGGAATGCCCCTCCCGCGCCAGGAGCATCGCGACGGACGCTCCCGCGCAGCGGGCGCCGACGACGATCACGTCGAAGCGCTCCCTCATGTCGCGTCCAGGGGTCAGGCGGCTTCGGCGGGGGCGGGGCACGCGGCGAGGACGGCGAGCACCAGGGACCGGACCAGGCGCTCCGGCTCGTACAGCTCTTTGCCGTGCCACAGCGGGGTGCGGACCGGGTGGCCGGGCGCGGCGTCCTGATTGCGCGCCAGGAAGCCTGCGGCCGCGCGGACGGCCTGGGCGGGCGGCGAGCGGTCGTCCGGCACGGGGCGCCCGTGGCGGGCGAGGAGGAACTGGGCGGCGTGGGCGGTCTCGTCGAGGGTGGGGCACCAGATGCCGAAGGAGCCGTCGGGGCGCTGAGTGGCGAGGACCCATCGCTCGGTGCGGTCCACGGCCGCGCGCGATGAACGTCCGCCGTGCCTGCCGAGGGCCATGGCGGCGGCGCAGGAGGCGTAGTACGGGGACGCGTGCCACTTGTCGTCCCAGGTCCCGTCCGGGCTCTGGGTGTCCAGGAGCCAGTCGCGGGCCTTCGCCGTCCCGCTGTGGGGAGGACGGCCCGCGCGTGCCGCGCTCCAGGCGCCAAGCGCTTCCAGCACGTGGGCGTTGACGGAGGCGGAGGCGGTGCGTTCGCCGCGATAGGCGGCGTACCGGGTGGCCTGCTCGAACGGGTCGAGCGGCGCAGGGTCGGCGGGACGTCGCAGGTGGGCCAGGGCGAGCAGCATGTTGGCGGTGACGTCCGCGTCGGGCGGCAGGCCAGGGCCCAGCGGGGCCGCGCCGCGGGCGAGGGCGCGGGAGAAGTACCGGACGAGGGCGCGCGCCAGGTCGCCGGGGACGGGGTGGTCGAGCCGGGCCAGGCCGGCCACCGTCCAGGAACGTTCCATCGCGGCCATGGGAGCGATCGCCGGCATCGCTCCGCCGGGCTGGCGCGCCTGCATGCCGGTGAGGTAGCGGACGGCCCCGGCGGGGTCGGCGTGCGCCCGCCAGGACAGCACCGCGCAGGTGGCAGCGGGTGAACAGCCGACCGGTCCGCCGCCCTCGCCGAACGCGGGGTGCCCGGCGGGAGGCCGGGTGAGCACTTCGAGGGAGAAGGCGAGCTGCCCGGGGAGGGAGCCGCCCGCGCCGGCGCGGGCGCGGAGATCGGCGAGCCGCTGCCGCTCGGGGCGCATGGCGTCCAGGAGCCGGTCCGCCACCGACCGCGGGAGGACTGGACTCCGGCCGTCCGGGCCCGGCGCCGTCGCCTCACCGGGGGAGCCGATATGCGCGCCGATGTCTTCGAGCAGGGCCGGCAGGAGGTACTCGACGGCGACGGTGTCCGGACCGTCCGGGGCTCCGAGCTCGTCGGCGTGGTCGGCGAGGAAGCGAAGTCCGCGATGGACGGCGTCCCGCACACCGGCGGGCGAACCGAGCCTTGGACGCGCCGCGTCGACGGCCAGCAGCCCGCAGAGCGCTCCGAGGGTGGGAACGAAGTGGTACGGGACCGGTGCGGCGGCCGGCCCCCAGCTGCCGGACGGATTCTGCCGCCGGAGCAGCGCACCCAGCGCTCCCTGGCCGAGCTCGGGCGGGAACAGCCCCGGTGCGCGCGCCCACGCGCGAACGAGCAGACCGGTGTCGTGATCGGCCGGCGAGATCCGGCCCCAGGGATCCGCCAGGCTTTCGGCGAGGACGTCGCCGAGCGCCCGCTGAGGGTCCGCGATGGTGGTCGGGTCGGTCATGGGCCTTCCGATCGAGGCGGCTTCGGGGGCGGGCTCGGGGGACGGTCACCACCGGACGAGGAGCCGGGTGGGAGAGCGCAGGGCGGATCCGATCCTCCAGGGCACGTCCTGGCCGGGTACGGCGAGACGCAGTTCAGGGAACCGGCCGAGGAGGCAGCTCAGCGCGACCTGGAGCTCCATCCTGGCCAGCTGGGCGCCGACGCAGCGGTGAGGGCCGTGTCCGAAGGCGAGATGCTGCTCGCCCCGCCGGGCCAGATCGAGGACGTCGGGCGAACGGAACACCGTGGCGTCCCGGTTGGCCGAGGGCAGCGCGAACAGGACCGCCTCACCGCGGCGGATCAGGACGCCTCCGACCTCGACGTCCCGGGTGGCGACGCGGGCGAACTCGGCCGCG
Organism: Actinomadura sp. 9N215; assembly: GCF_044326345.1. NCBI lineage: Bacteria > Bacillati > Actinomycetota > Actinomycetes > Streptosporangiales > Thermomonosporaceae > Actinomadura > Actinomadura sp. 9N215. The sequence continues at coordinate 167,230 of NZ_JBIRBA010000005.1, forward strand.
GCGGGCATGGGCGTGAAGCGCAGCAGCTCCTCGACCGCCGGCTCGATCCGGTCGAGGCGGCGGCGCAGCCAGTCCAGCTGGGCGGGACGGCTGAGCAGCACGTAGGCGAAGTTCGCGATCTGGCAGGCCGTCGTCTCCCAGCCGACGACCATCAGCGTGACGGCGAGGTCGATCAGTTCGCCCTCGGTGAGGCGGCCCTGCGCGTCGCGGGCCGCGACGAGGCCGCCCAGGAGATCGTCGGCGGGGCGGTCGCCGGCGGGCCGGTCGCCGGCGGGCCGGTCGCCGGCGGCGAGGCCCCCGGCGGGCCGGTCGCGCCGCTCCTGGATCAGCGAACCCATGTGGTCGGCCAGCTCCCGCCGGGCGGCGGTGATCTGCCCGTCGGTGTGGGAGGTCGTGGCCAGGACGGTCCGGGCGGCGGCGATCAGGGCCGGATGATCGTGATGGGCGACTCCCAGCACCTCCAGCAGAACCGTGATGGACAGCGGCTGCGCGTACTGTTCGACCAGGTCACCGGGTGCCCCGCGGTTCTGGATCCCGTCCAGGAGGCCGTGCGCGACGCGGGTGGCGCGCGCACGCCACCGTTCCGCCCGCCGGGCGGTGAACTCCTTGGCGATCAGGCTCCGCACCCGGGTGTGCTCGGGCGGGTCCATCGCGATGATCGACGTCGCCTTGGCGGGCTGGGGCCTCGTCCGGGGAATGTCCCTGCCGGCCGCCTCGGCACGGCTGAACCGCGGATCGGCCAGCACGGTCTTGACGTCCTCGTAGCGGGTGACCAGCCAGCCCTCGCCGCCGAAGGGCAGCCGGACCCGGCTGACCGGCTCGGACGAGCGCAACAGCGAGTAGCCGGGATGCAGATCGAGCCGCTCGGGCGGCCCGAAGGGATAACGGCGGGCCGAGGGGGCGCCGGCCGTCATCGGGACGGTCCACCGCCTCCGGGACCGGGCGCGGGCGGGCCGCCGGGGCCGACGGCGGCGCGCCGCCCGGCACCGTGGAGACGCGGTGATCGGCGTCCGTTCTGGAGGATTCCTGGCGAAATGTCGCCCATGTGATCTAGATACCCGCGGCATCGCGGGCCGGAACCCGGGACCGGCTGCCGGGTCGCCGCCGACCGTGCTCCGGCCGCTCGGCGGCGGCCCGGGGTGACGCCTATTCGGGCGGGGTCTCGTCGTCGTAGAGCCTCGTCTTGATCTCGCCGTCCTTCGTCACGTAGCCGTTGATGATCCCCTTGGTGCTGTGGGGCGCCGCGAGGGTGCCCCGGGCGTCCAGCGCGATCGCGCCGCCGGTCGCGCCGAGCGCCGGGATCTTCTGGTTGACGACCGTCGCGGCCGCCTTGGTCACGGGCATGCGCGCGTACTCCATGAGGGCGGACACGTCGTGCGCTGCGACGCCGCGGATGAAGACCTCGCCGGTGCCCGTGCACGAGATGGCCATGGTGCGGTTGCTGGCGTACGTCCCGGCGCCGACGACGGGGGAATCGCCCACCCGGCCGACCTGCTTGTTGGTCAGCCCTCCGGTGGACGTCGCGGCGGCGACGTTGCGGCCGCCGTCCAGGGCGATCGCGCCGACCGTCCCGCCGACCTCGTGCCCCTTGCCCTGCGCGCCGGCGGCGGGCGGGTTGCCCTTGGCGGCCATGAGCTGGTCCCAGCGGCGCTGCGTCCAGAAGTAGTCCTGGGTGGTGTAGGGCACGCCGTTGCGGAGCGCGAACTCGTCGGCGCCCTTCCCCGCCATGAAGACGTGCGGCGACTTCTCCATCACCAGCCGGGCGAGGGAGATCGGGTTCTTCGTGTGGTGGACGCCGGCGACCGCGCCCGACCTCTGGTCCTCGCCGTTCATGATCGAGGCGTCCAGCTCGTGCTCGGCGTCGGTGTTGAACACCGCGCCCTTGCCCGCGTTGAAGTTCGGGTCGTCCTCCAGGACGTTCACGGCCTTCTCGACCGCGTCCAGTGCGGGCTCGCCGTCCTTGATGAGCTCGTATCCGGTCCGCAGGGCCCTGGTGAGGCCGTCGCGGTAGGCCTTCTCCTGCTCGGGCGTCAGGCTGCCGCGCGGCAGCGAGCCCGCGCCGCCGTGCACCGCGAGGACGACGCCGCGCACGCCGGAGCCGGGAGCCGGGGCCCGGGCGGGGACGGCCGCGCCCGTGACGGCCGCGCCCGCGGCGAGCTGGGAGCCGGACAGGCCGATGACCAGCGCGGCGAAGCCCGCGGAGATCAGGAGGGGACGCTTGGGGGACGACATCGGGAACCTCCTCGGTGATGACCTTGGTCGTCCCCGGGCGCGCTCCGGCCACACCCGCAATTCCTGCCAAACCGGGCACCGGACCCAGAGGGGCATTCGGAGTGCGTCTTCGGTGCAGGCCAGGCGGTGTTGTCACCGGGTAACACCGCCGATACCGTGCTGTCCATGACGAGACCGGGGGGCGTGGCGGCGGGTTCCGGACGCGACCCCGGGCGCCGCCGCGCACTCCTGGAGGCGGCCGACCGGGTCATCCAGCGGGAGGGGCCCGAGGCGTCGATGGCCGCGATCGCCGCGGAGGCGGGGATCAGCAAGCCGATCCTCTACCGCCACTTCGGCGACAAGAGCGGCCTGTACCAGGCGCTGGCCGAGCGGCACACCCGCAAGCTGATCGACGGCATCCGGGAGGAGTTCTCCCGCGACGACCCGATCCGGGCGCGCACCCGCTCCACCATCGACACCTACCTGGCGACGATCTCCAAGAACCTCAACCTCTACCGCTTCCTGATGCACCGGGCCAGCGCCGAGGACACGGCCACCCACAGCGCGATGAGCACGATGATCCGCGACGTCAGCCGGGAACTGGCCGAGGTGATGATCGCCGAGGGCGAGATGACGGACCGGACCCGCGCCTACGTGTGGGGCCACGCGATCGTCGGCATGGTGCAGACGGCCGGCGACTGGTGGCTCGACCACGACGCGGACGTCCCGCGCGAGGCCGTCGTGGACGGTCTCGCCGACCTCGTCCTCGGCGGGCTGCCGGCCGCCGCGTCCGGCGCCCGCGGCCCGCAGCCGTCCGACGAACCACGACCCCCGAGGTGACCGTGCAGACCGACGCCCGCCCCGACGTGCGCCCCGAGCCCGACACGCGCCCCGACCAGGACATGCTCCCCGACCAGGACATGCTCCCCGACCAGGAGATGCTCCCCGAGCCCGAGGTGGAGACCGAGCGGCGGCCCTGGGGGAGCTTCGAGCGCTTCACGCTCAACGAGCCGTCCACCGTGAAGATCATCCACGTGGCGGCGGGGCAGCGGCTCAGCCTGCAGCGGCATCGCGACCGCGACGAGCTGTGGGTGGCGCTCGATCCGGGCGCGGTGTTCGAGGTGGCCGGGCGGCGCATCCTGCCCGCGGTGGGGGAGCGGGTCCTGATCCGGGCCGGCGACACGCACCGGCTCGGCTCGGACGGCCCGCCGGTCCGCGTCATGGAGATCGCGTTCGGGCACTTCGACGAGGACGACATCGAGCGCCTCGAGGACGAGTACGGCCGCGCCTGACCAGGGCGTCCGGCCGGGGGCGGCGTCCGGTCGGTGAGGGCGGGGAAGGGATCGGCCCGGCCGTCCGGGGGAGCGGACGGCCGGGCCGTGCTGTGCGGAGACCGCTACTGGAGGAGCCTCCAGTAGCCGTCCGTCCGGCCGGGCTCCCTGCCGCTGCCCGCCCGCGTCGCGACGAACAGCTCGCCCTGGTGCCGCACCAGGTCGCCGGACTCGTAGGACTCACTGCCCTGCCAGCCGGTCACGCCGACCGGCGAGATGCGGCTGGTGCGCCCGTCCGCGCTGCGGGTGCGGGTCAGCACGACGTCGCCGACCTTCACCGGCCCGCTGTACGGACGCCAGGACCGCCCGTCCGTCGAGTACTCGATCGCCATGCCCGGGTTGCGGACGTTGGCCGACAGCGTCCCGCCGGAGAGCTTCGCCCCGGGCAGCGGGACGCGGTAGTTCACGCCCTCGCCGCCGAGCCCGACCGGCTTGTAGAACGACAGCAGCGGGAACGTCTTCTGGCCGAGCGTGTTGTTGAAGACGTTCCAGGCCTCGTTCATCTTGTCGGGCGCCGGGGTGTCGCGGTTCCAGGCCCGCTCGGCCGCGCCGAGGAGCTTGGGGAACGCCTGGTACTCGCGGATCCCGGGGGCCTTGCCGTTCTCGGCCCACAGCTGGGCCTCGAGGCCGAGGATGTTCTTCCTGCCCTCGGGGGTGAGCTTCGTCCAGTTCGGGTTCTGCGGGACGGGGTTGCCCCAGCGGTCCTTGGTCGCGTTCGCGTACACGTTGTACGGCTGGTACGTGAACGTGCTCTTCTCGTCCACGAGGGCGGCCCAGTAGTAGCCGGGCTCGTCCGGGTCCTTGTTGTAGGCGAGGTCCATGTAGAGGTTCGTCGCGTGGGCGAGGATCACCGGGGTGCCCTCGTTGGCGAACCGGTACGCCCAGTCCTCGCGTCCCCAGCCCCACACGTTCTGCCACGGCAGCGGGGCGAAGCCCTTGAGGCGGAACCCGTGGGTCGGGTCGGTGATGTCCTCCCACCCGGCCGTGTTGGTCGCGTACTTGTGCGCGATGTCGTTCCAGCGGGTGAAGAAGAGCTGCTTCAGCTCCTCACCGGACTTGCCCGCGGTGTCGGGGTTCTTCTTGCACGCCGGCGACCCGGACCACCAGCCCTCCGGCGGTCCCGGCGGCTCGTCGCCGCCGAGGTTCAGCCGGTTGAACGGGACGCCCGCCCGCTCGTACATCTTCGACACCTCGGACGCGACCTTGTTCAGGAACGTGTACGTGCTGCCCAGGCAGGGGTTCGCGAGGTTGTCGGTGTAGTACTGGACGCTGGTGTGGTCGCTGGTGTCGTCCGGGTCGAGCAGCCGGTAGGTGGCGTCCTTCGTCCGCTGGTGGCGGCGCTCCATCGACTGGACGGCCGCGCGGGCGTGCGCCGGGAAGTTGAGCTCGGGGATGACCTCGATGTGCCGGTCGGCGGCGTACCGGAGGATCTCCTCGAAGTCGTCCGCGGAGTAGTGGCCGCTGCCCTTGCCGACGAAGTTCAGGGTGTTGTTCTCGTAGCCCTGGTAGGCGGGCCGGCGTCCGAGGTTGGCCTCGGTCTCGTCGCGCGCCTTGCCGGCTACGCCGTCGCCGCCGCCGAGGTCGTTGACCGACCCCATGCCCTGGTGCAGCGCGCCCTGCTCCTTCAGGTCGAGCTCGCGCTTGGAGCCGAACTCCGTCAGCTCCGGCAGCCCGGGGATCTCCAGCCGCCAGCCCTCGTCGTTGGTGATCCCGAGGTGCAGCTTGTTGAGCTTGGTGAAGCTCATCAGGTCGAGGAACTTCTGGACGGTCTGCTTGGTCTCGAAGTGGCGTCCCGTGTCGATGTGCAGGCCGCGGTAGCCGAACAGCGGCGCGTCGGCGATCTCGGCGCGGGGGACGTCCACGGTCCGCGCGCGGTGGCCGCCCGCCGCGGCCTTGTAGCCGCCGGCCGGGATGAGCTGCCGCAGCGTCTGGATGCCGTACAGCACCCCGGCCCGGTCGGCGCCGACGATCCGGACGCCGTCGCGGGTCGTGCTGAGCGTGTACCCCTCGGCGTCGGCCTCGCCGTCGCCGTCGACGTCCAGCCGCGGGTCGACGCGCAGCGAGATCGGGGCGCCGCTGCCGCGCGTGACGTCGTTCAGCGCGGAGCGCAGGTAGCCCGCCTCCTTGCTCAGCTCGCGCGGCGCGGTGACCTGCGACCGGCCGCCGATCGCGACCGTGCCGCCGGACGCCTTCGCCGACAGCGGCTGCGGGACGAGGCTCTGCCGCAGCGTGAGGTCCAGCTTCGGCGAGGTGTTCTCGGCGTACCGGGTCGCCGCCGTCTCGACGGGGCGCTTGTCGCCGGAGAACGCGGTCGTCTGCTTCGGGTCGGTCGGGTCGAGCAGGGACTTGGCGGGCACCCACGCGGGCTTCCCGCCGCCGTACTGGATCGTCCAGCCGCTGGGGGCGTCCGACTTGTGGACCGCCCAGACCTCGAAGTAGACGTCGATCTCCCGGCGCTCGCCGGGGCCGATCGCCTCGAACCCCTCCAGGGGCCTGAGGGAGTAGAAGTCGCCGCTCTGCGCGGCGTCCGCGCGGGCCACGGCGAGGCCCTGGTCGTTCAGCTGCTTGCGGCCGATGTCGCCGACCTCGCCCGCGAGGACGGCGGTGGGCTGCCGCACGCCGTTGAAGTACATCGCCCATCCGGCGTTGTTCAGGGCGCAGCTGCTGTCGTTGTTGTCGATGGTCAACCGCGCGAGGTGGTACTTCGCGTCGGCGACGGTGTGGTCGACCGGTTGGTAGGTGACCATGAGGTCGCGGGGGTCAGGGTTGCAGGCCGCCGACGCCGCGCTCGACGGGACGGCCGCCAGTAGGGCCGCGGTGAGCGCGGCGGCCGTCAGTGCGGCCGCTGGTCTTTTCGGCATAAATAGGAAACTATCCTAATAGTTTGCCAAGATCCCCGGCTCTGACCTGGTCGTTTGTGAAGCCGCAGGTGGTGCCGGTGGCCGCCTCCGGTCAAGCTTCGGATCTTGACGGGGACGATCTCCGGGGTGTTCGATCACCGGTCAGCCTGGGTCGAATCAGCGGCCGCGCCACCCGCCGCCCACCCGGAGGTGAGCGGCGGACGGACCCCGGTCGGGCGCTGCCGCATGGGCGCCGTCCCGGCGCACCGGCCAGGCACCGGCCAGGCACCGGCCAGGCACCGGCCAGGCACCGGCCAGGCACCGCCAGGCGCCTGCCAGGCGCCTGCCGGGTGCCGGTCAGGTGCTGGCGGCCAGCTCGATCTCCTTGACCTTCGGGTCGCCCTCGTCGGCGACGTAGTCGGACGTGCGGGTGGCGTCCGCGCCGTCCGCGAGCCCGGCGGCCCTGCAGACCACGGTGCCGATCACCGCGACCGCGACGTTGACGGCGAGCGCCAGCATCCCGGCGTACATCGTCATGTCGGTGTCGAGGCCGAGGTCGCTCAGCGGGTAGGCCGAGCCGCCGAAATGCTCCTTGCCCTTCGCCGGGTTCGGGACCTGGTACAGCATCCACAGCCCCGCCGCGATGCCGCCCGCCCAGCCCGCGATGAGCGCGCCCCGGTGGAACCAGCGCGTCATCAGGCCGAGCGCCACCGACGGCAGCGTCTGCAGGATGATCACGCCGCCGATGAGCTGGAGGTCGATGGAGAACTCCGGGTCCAGCGCGAGGATGCACGCCACCGCGCCCGCCTTGACGATCAGCGACACCAGCTTGCTGACGGTGGCCTCCTGCTTCTCGGTGGCGTCCGGCCTGATGTACTCCCGGTAGATGTTGCGGGTGAACAGGTTGGCCGCCGCGATCGACATGATCGCGGCCGGGACGAGCGCGCCGATGCCGACGGCGGCGAACGCCACCCCGGCGAACCAGTCCGGGAACATCTGGTCGAACAGCACCGGGACGGCCGTGTTCACGTCGGGCTTGCCGTCGGTCGTGACGGGCTTCACGCCCGCGGCGATGGCCAGGTAGCCGAGCAGCGCGATCAGGCCGAGCACCAGGCTGTAGGCGGGCAGCGCCGCCATGTTCCGCTTGATGCAGTTGCGGTTCCGGGCGGCGAGCACGCCGGTGACGCTGTGCGGGTACAGGAACAGCGCCATCGCCGAGCCGAGCGCCAGCATCGCGTAGTTCAGCTGGCCGCTGCCCGCGATCGTGATCCCGTCGCCGGGCGCGGGCGTCGCGTCGAACTTGGCCTTCGCGGCGTCGAAGACGTCGCCCCAGCCGCCGAGCTTCGCCGGGATGTACAGCACCGCCACGATGATCACCAGGTAGATCAGCACGTCCTTGACGAAGGCGATCAGCGCCGGCGCCCGCAGCCCCGACTGGTAGGTGTAGGCCGCGAGGATCACGAACGCGATGATGATCGGCCAGTGGCCGTGCACGCCCATCGCCTTCAGCACCGCCTCGATGCCGACCAGCTGCAGCGCGATGTAGGGCATCGTCGCGACGATCCCGGTGACGGCGACGAGCAGGGCCAGCGTCGGTGACCCGAACCGCGCCCGGACGAAGTCGGCCGGCGTGACGAACCCGTGCACGTGCGACACCGACCAGAGCCGGATGAGGAACAGGAACACCATCGGGTACACGACGACCGTGTACGGGACGGCGAAGAACCCCGCCGCGCCCGCCCCGAACACCAGCGCGGGGACGGCCACGAACGTGTAGGCCGTGTAGAGGTCGCCGCCGATCAGGAACCAGGTGACCCAGCTGCCGAAGCTGCGGCCGCCGAGGCCCCACTCGTCCAGGTTGTCCAGGGTCGCGGCCCGGCGCCACCGCGCCGCGACGAAGCCCATCCCGCTGACCACCAGGAAGAACAGGGAGAAGACGACGATCTCGGTGATGTGGTCGCTCGCCATCGCGGCTCAGCCCCCCTTCCGGGTCATCCGGTAGACGACGACCGTGCCGGTCACGCCGAGCAGGATGAACGACAGCTGGATCCAGTAGAAGGCGGGGAAGCCCGCCAGGCGGGGTTCGTCGCTGTTGTAGAGGAACGTCATCAGCGGCACCGCGACCGGAACGAGCAGCAGCCAGTTCCAGGCGCTCCGGTCGGAGCGGCCGCCGGACGGCGGGTGCGGGCCCGTGTTCGGATCGTTCGCGTCCGGATCCTTCGCGTCCGGATCTCTGGAGCCCGGATCTCTGGAGTCCGGGTCTTTCGGGGTGTCGGGAGCCAAGGGGGTCCTCCTCGTCGTGCGTCGCGGGCACGGCCGTCCGGATCGCGTGACGGTACCGTGCCGGAGAGTTGCGGCCGGGCGAGGGTACACGCCGGACGATCACGGTGTGATCTCGGCCACGGCACGACTGGGCGGACCGTTCCACCAAGAACGGGCGAGGTCAGGGCCGTCCGGACGCGGGTCAGACGGTGCGGTCGGCGGCGGTCCTCGGCTCGTGCCGGACGTCGTCCGGCCGGTCCAGCTCCCGGGTCCAGGCGGCGAACTCCACGAGGATCCCGTCGGGGTCCTTGAAGTAGATGGAGCGGACGAACACGCCCTCGTGGTTCTCGGGCGCGACGCCGAACTCGCTGTCGTCGTGGTTGAGCAGCACCCCGACCTCGACGCCCTTGGCGATCAGCCGGTCGCGGTACTCCTCGATCCGCTCGGGCGGGACGTCGAACGCGACGTGGTTCATCGACCCCACGGCCGACAGCAGCTCGCCCCGCTCGGGCAGGTCCTTCGGCGCGGACACGCCGGGGACGGCCTCGGGCGCGTCCGGGAACCAGAAGAAGGCGAGGGCGTTCCCGCCGCCGCAGTCGAAGAAGAAGTGCTGGCCCCAGCCGAGCGGCAGCTCGATCGTCTTGATCAGCGGCATGCCGAGCACGCCCTGATAGAAGTCCACCGTCCGCTCCATGTCGCTGCAGACGAGCGCGAGATGGTTGACGCCGCGCAGTTCGAACTCGGTGTTCTTCCTGGTCATGGGAGCCCGCTCCGTGACGTAAGTGATCCCTTTCGGTCCTGCCCATGGTAGCCTCGCGGCATGCGAACCGCAGCCTCCCAGTGGTGGTGGCGCCGCTGAGGCGGTGCCGGTTCGTGCGTGTTCAGATCAGGCGACCGTCCTCACCGGCGGTCGTTTCGCGTTTCCCCGCCTGGTGAGGGCCCGACATGAGGGGCCACCGCGGTGGAGACCGTCTCACAGCAGCCGCTGACCAGCGAGTTCGTCACGTCCGGGGGCGTACGGGTGACCCGTACCGCCACGCCGGTCGACTCCGAGCGCAAGTCCGACGTGCTGAACGCCCTCGTCGCCGCCGTGGGGGAGCGGCGCGGCGGTGTGCTCAGCTCGGGGATGGAGTATCCGGGCCGCTACAGCCGCTGGCACATGGCCTACGCCGACCCGTGCGCGGAGATCGTCGCCCGCGGCCGGACGGTCGCCGTGCGCGCCCTCAACGGGCGGGGACGCGTCGTCCTGCCCGCGATCGCGGCGGTGCTCCGCGACGTCGGCGAGGTCCGGTCCGACGAGCCCGGCGTCTTCGAGGTGTTCGTCCCGCCGGCGGAGGGGTTCTTCACCGAGGAGGAGCGCAGCCGCCAGCCGACCGTCTTCACCGCCCTGCGCGCGGTCGTCGGCCTGTTCGGCTGCGACGACCCGCACCTCGGCCTGTACGGGGCGTTCGGGTACGACCTGTCGTTGCAGTTCGAGCCGCTGCGGACGCGCCTTGAGCGCCCGGACGACCAGCGCGACCTCGTCCTGCACCTGCCCGACGAGCTCGTCGTCGTCGACCGCAAGCGCGAGACCTCGCACCGGCTGTCGTACGACTTCGCGGTCGGGGAGGCGAGCACCGAGGGTCTGCCGCGCGCGACGGAGCCGACGCCCGTCCCGGTGCGGGCCGAGCTCCCGCCGCAGCCCGTGCCCGGCGTGTACGCGCAGACGGTGCGGGACGCGAAACGGAAGTTCATCCGCGGCGACCTGTTCGAGGTGACGCCCGGGCACGCCATGTACGGGCGCTGCGACGCTCCCGCCGCGTTCTTCGAGCGCCTCCGCGAGACCAACCCCGCCCCGTACGAGTTCATGTTCAACCTGGGCGACGGCGAGTTCCTGGTGGGCGCGTCGCCGGAGATGTTCGTCCGGGTCGGCGGCGACCGGGTGGAGACGTGCCCGATCGCGGGGACGATCAAGCGCGGCGCCGACGCGCTGGAGGACGCCGACCAGATCCGCGCGATCCTGTCGTCCGCCAAGGACGAGTCCGAGCTGACCATGTGCACCGACGTGGACCGCAACGACAAGTCGCGGATCTGCGTGCCGGGCAGCGTGCGCGTCCTCGGCCGCCGGCAGATCGAGATCTACTCCCGGCTGATCCACACCGTCGACCACATCGAGGGGCGGCTGCGCCCCGGGTTCGACGCGCTCGACGCGTTCCTCACCCACATGTGGGCGGTCACCGTCACCGGCGCGCCGAAGGCGTGGGCGATGCAGTTCATCGAGGACCACGAGGAGTCGCCCCGCCGCTGGTACGGCGGCGCCGTCGGCTGCGTCGGCTTCGACGGGTCGATGAACACGGGCCTGACGCTGCGGACGGCGCAGATCCGCGACGGCGTCGCGACCGTCCGGGCCGGGGCGACGCTGCTGTACGACTCCGACCCCGACGAGGAGGAGCGCGAGACGCACCTCAAGGCCAGCGCGCTGCTGGGCGCGCTCGCCGACTCCCAGGACGGCGGCGCCGACGGCGCGCCGGGGGACGAGCCGCGGGCGGCTCGTCCGGGGGACGGCGTGAAGGTGCTGCTCGTCGACTTCGAGGACTCGTTCGTCAACACCCTCGCCGACTACTTCCGCCAGGAGGGCGCCGACGTCGTCACCCTCCGGCACGGGTTCCCGACGCGGATGCTGGACGAGCACGCCCCGGACCTGGTCGTCCTGTCTCCCGGCCCCGGCCGTCCGGAGGACTTCGCGACCCGCGCGCTGCTGGACGCGCTGGACGACCGGAGCCTCCCGGTCTTCGGCGTCTGCCTCGGCCTGCAGGCGATGGTGGAGCACGCGGGCGGCGAGCTGACGCTGCTGCCCGAGCCGTCCCACGGGAAGCCCGGCCAGGTGAAGGTGACCGCTGCGGGGGGAGCGCTCTTCGAGGGCCTCCCGGACGAGTTCACCGCCGCCCGCTACCACTCGCTGCACGCCACGCCCGGCCAGGTGAAGGGCTTCCAGGTGACGGCGCTGACCGGCGACGTCGTGATGGGGATCGAGGCCCCGGAGCGCCGCCGCTGGGCCGTGCAGTTCCACCCGGAGTCGATCCTCACGGCGGCGGGCGGCGCCGGGCGCCGGATCGTGGCCAACGTCCTGAGGCTGAGCCGGTCCTAGTCCCAAAGCAGGAGGGCGGACGAGCCGAAATGGTACTGAGGGGCCTGTCGCGGCCGGGCGCGCACGGGAAGACTCGTGACCGGCCACGGCGCCGCCCTTCCGCGACGCGGTGATCGCCGTTATCCCGGCGGAGGGGGGAGCGATCCCCTCTCCGCATAACGGGGGTCATAACGGTTAATTCGGTCAACCAATATCACGGTGCCAGTTTCCGGGCGTTCTCCGCGGGGATCCCGCCGGCCATGATGACGATTCTGTGGCTCATCGCCGTGATCCTGGTGATCGCCGGGATCTACGTGATCCTCGCCCGCCGCGAACTGCTCTGGGGCGCCGTCCTCATCGTGGTCGGGCTGCTCGTCGGCCCGGGCGGGGTGAGCATCTTCACCTGACCCTCCTCTCCGGCCCCGGGGGACGGCGGGCCGCGCCGCGCCGGGAACGCTGACACGGGTTGTCAGGTTTCGGTGCCAGCATCGTCCCCATGAGCACTGCCACGACAGAGAACACCCCGCTCGCGGGGAAGATCGCCCTGGTCGCGGGCGGGACGCGCGGCGCGGGCCGCGGCATCGCCGTCGAGCTCGGCGCCGCGGGCGCGACCGTGTACGTGACGGGACGGTCCACCCGGTCGAACCGGTCGGAGATGGACCGTCCCGAGACCATCGAGGAGACCGCGGAGCTGGTGACGGCCGCGGGCGGCGAGGGCGTCGCCGTCCGGGTCGACCATCTCGACCCGGAGCAGGTCGGCGCGCTCGTCGCGCGCATCGACGCCGAGCGGGGCCGGCTGGACGTCCTCGTCAACGACGTCTGGGGCTCGGACCGCTACTTCGAGTTCGGCAAGCGCCTGTGGGAGCAGTCCCTCGACGACGGGCTGCGGATGCTGCGGCTCGGCATCGAGACCCACGCGATCACCAGCCACCGCGTCCTGCCGCTGCTGATCCGCGAGCCTGGCGGGCTCGTGATCGAGATGACCGACGGGACCGCCGAGTACAACGCGGCGTACCGCAAGGACGTCGGTTACTTCTACGACCTCGTCAAGAGCGCCGTGATCCGGATGGCGCTCGCCCAGTCCGAGGAGATCGCGGAGTACGGGGCCACGGCCCTGGCGCTGACGCCCGGCTGGCTGCGCTCGGAGGCGATGCTCGACAACTTCGGCGTCACGGAGGCGAACTGGCGCGACGCGACGGAGAAGGTCCCGCACTTCGCGATCTCGGAGTCCCCGGTGTTCGTGGGACGCGCCGTCGCCGCGCTCGCCGCCGACCCGGACCGGGCCCGCTGGAACGGCGCGTCGCTGTCCAGCGGCGGGCTCGCGCAGGAGTACGGGTTCACCGACGCCGACGGCAGCCGTCCGGACGCCTGGCGCTACATCGTCGAGGTGGAGCACGCGGGGCTCCCCGCCGACGTCACCGGCTACCGCTGACGCCGCTGTCAGCGGCCGAGGTGTTCAGCGGGGGGCGTACAGCTCCGCGAGGCGGGCGGCGCCCTCCGCCATCCGCTCCCGCAGCTCAGGCGGCGCGAGGACCTCGACCTCGGCCCCGAACCGCGTCAGCTCCGACGCCGCGACCGTCAGCGACTCGACGGGAAGCGTGGTGACCACCCACCCCTTCCCGTCGGGCTCCCCGGCGTCCTCCGCCGCCCGCCGCGCCGCGTACGGCTCGACGGCGTACCGCAGGATCCGCAGCCCGGCCGGCGACAGCCGGACCGTGACCTCCTCGCGCAGCATCGAGCGCACGAACGCGGCGGCCTGCTCCCGCCAGTGCGCGGCGAGGTCGAAGTCCTCGTCGCGGTCGAAGCGGGCGCCGGTCGGCCGGACGTCCGCGACCCGGTCCACGCGGTAGGTGCGGGGCCTGCCGCCGACCCGCGCGACCAGGTACCAGGTGCCGTTCTTCAGGACGAGCCCGTACGGCTCCGCCGTCCGCGTGACCTCGGTGTCCTTGCGGCGGTAGCGCAGCTCGACCGACTCGTCGTCCCAGACGGCCCGGGCGAGGTCGCGCAGCAGCGGGGGCGGGCCCGACTCGCCGAACCAGCCGGGCGCGTCCAGGTGGAACCGCTGGCCCGCGCGCGACGGCGCGTCCCGCAGGGAGGCGGGCAGCGCCGCGAGGACCTTCAGCTCCGCCGCGGCCACCGCGTCGCCGCGCCCCATGTCGTCGGCGGGGCCCGGCAGCCCGGACAGGAACAGCGCCTCCGCCTCCTCGCGGGTGAGCCCCGTCAGCCGCGTCCGGTACCCGCCGACGAGCCGGTACCCGCCCGCGCGGCCCTGCTCGGCGTACACCGGGACCCCGGCCGCGGACAGCGCCTCCATGTCCCGGTAGACGGTGCGCTCCGACACCTCAAGCTCCCGCGCCAGCTCGCCCGCCGTCATCGTCTCCCGCGACTGCAGGAGCAGCACCATCGAGATCAACCGAGCCGCCCGCACGCCCCTTGTCTACCAGGAACGCCGTCCTCGGGGCGTTCTTGACAATTTCGTGGTAGGTTCGCCCGGATTCGGTTCCGGGCCGGGCTGCCGGGCTGTTAGCTTCGCGGCGTGCTCACCGAAACCGCCTCCATCGAAGCGTTCATCGACGCCCTGCCGAAGGTCGAGCTGCACGTCCACCTCGTGGGCTCCGCCTCCGTCCCGACCGTGCTCGAACTCGCCCGCCGCCACCCCGACGGGCCCGTCCCGGTCGACGAGCGCGAGCTGCGCGCCTTCTACGAGTTCCGCGACTTCCCGCACTTCGCCGAGGTGTACGAGTCGGTGTCCAGCCTCGTCCGGACGCCGGAGGACGTCGGCACGCTCGTGCTCGGCGTCGCCCGCGACCTCGCCGTCCAGAACGTCCGGTACGTCGAGCTGACCGTCACCCCGTACACGCATCAGCGGGCCGGGATGCCGATGGCCGCGGTCACCGAGGCGCTCGACCACGCGGTCCGCGAGGCCCGCGAGCGGCTCGGCATCCGCGTCGCCTACATCTTCGACATCCCCGGCGAGTTCGGCGCGGAGGGCGCCCGCGGCACCCTCGACCACGCGCTCCGGCACCCGCCCGAGGCGCTCGTCGGGTTCGGCCTGGCCGGCATCGAGCAGATGCGCCCGCCGCACCGGGACGCGTTCCGCGACGCGTTCGCCGCCGCCCGCGCCGCCGGACTGCGCAGCCTCCCGCACGGCGGCGAGATGTCAGGTCCCGAGACGATCTGGGAGGTCGTCGAGGGCCTGCACGCCGAGCGGATCGGCCACGGCATCAGCTGCCTGGACGACCCGCGCCTCGTCGCGCACCTCCGCGAGACGCAGATCCCGCTTGAGGTGTGCCCGACGTCCAACGTGTGCACCGGGCAGGTCGCGTCCATCGGCGCGCACCCCCTGCCGCGGATGCTGGACGAGGGCCTGTTCGTCACGCTGAACAGCGACGACCCGCCGATGTTCGACACGACCCTCACCGGCGAGTACCGCGTCGCCGCCGAGGTGTTCGGCCTCGGCCGGGACGGGCTGGCGGACCTGGCCCGCAACGCCGTGCTCGCCTCGTCCCTGGACGAGGACGGCCGCCGCGCGATCATCGCCGACATCGACGCCCTGGCCTGACCCCGGGGCCGCTATCCCCAGGCCATCCGGCGCCAGGGGCTGCCGGGGTCGTCGGCGAGGACGCGGTGCCCGGTGAGGGAGCGGTCGTACCACTCGCCGAACTCGCCCTCGTCGAACCGCAGCATCCGCCCCAGGATGTACCCGGCGGAGAACGAGCCCCAGGACGAGTAGACCTGGTTGGCGCGCTGCCCGGCGGTGAGGACGCACTTCTCGGCCTCCTCCGCGTCGCAGAACCCGGCGTTCAGGCCCCAGCGGGCCATGTTCACCGCGCGGCCGAAGTCGTAACCGTAGACGCTCTCGACCCGTCCTTCCGGGCGGAGGAGGCCGTCCGCCCGGAAGCGCGACTCGTACCGCAGGACCTGGCCGGAGATCTCGACGACCTCCTGCACGGTCTGATCCGCGATGTCCCGCTCCCGGCACCAGGCGACGATCGCCTCACGCCACGCCCGCTGGTCGGTGCCGCGGCCGCGCCGGTCGAGGACCATCTGGATGGCCGGGTCGCTGTTGCGGGCGTCGAGGAGCGCGTCCATCTGCTTGCGCCAGCTCTCGTGGTCGGTGACGCCCCAGTCGCGTTCCAGCAGGACGCGGTCGCCGCCGGGGTCGTCGTGGTCGGCGAGCGTGTTCCACGCGACCCCGTTCCCGACGGCCAGGTGCGCGCCGACGGCGAGGGCGGCGGCGAGACGTCCCCAGGCGGCGCTGTCGGGGTCGGTGATCAGGACGTCGTGGTCGCGGTCGGGGCGCCGTTCCGCGTCGGCCAGCAGCTTGGCGACCTGCCGGTGCCCGTCGCCGCCCGGCGGCAGCTGCGCCATCAGCTCACGCAGCGGCCGCAGCGCCTCCCGCGGACCGGCGTCCTTCACGATGAGCCGCGCCGCGTGGACTCCGGCGGCGTCGGCGCGCTTGGCGTCGTGCAGCGACCAGAACCCGCTCATCGCCGACCAGGCCCGCCGCGCCGCCTCGCCGGTGCGGCCCGCGGCGGCCATGACGTGCGCGGCCTGCGCGTCCAGCCCGGCGCGGACCCCGGCGGGCATGGACGCGGCGGCGCGGTCGAGGGTGTCGAGGAGCCGCTGCGCCTCGCCCGTCTTCCCGGCGGCGGCGAGCGCCCGCGCGCACCGCGCCCGCACCGCGACGGCGGACGTCCAGTCGCCGCGCGCCTCCATGGCCTCGGCGGCCTCCGCGTAGGCGGCGGCGGCCTCCCCGGGCCGCCCCTGCCGCTCGAACTTCCTGGCCCGGTCGAGTATGGGCTGATTCGTCATGGTCCCCTCCGCGCGCCCCACCGTACCGGTCCGGATCAGGCTTCGGGGAGCCCGGTGATCTCGACGCGGGTGTCGTGGAAGACGGGGCCGCCGCCGAGGTCGGTGTCGCGCTCGTCCACGACGGCGTTGGCGTTGGCGCCGCCCGCGAGCTTGGCCCACAGCCCCTTCGTCGTCGCCGCGACGCCCGGGCGCACCTCGTCGGTGATCTTCAGCGCCGCGTCGAACGCGCCGCGGTCGTTGCCGACCCGGACCCGCTGCCCGTCGGCGAGGCCCCTGGCCTCCGCGTCGTCCTCGTGCACGCGGACGGTCAGGCCGCCCGCCCGCCGCCGCAGCTCGGCGTTGTTGGCGAACTGGCTGTTCAGGAACTCGTGCGACGCCGCCGAGATCAGGGCGAGGGGATAGCGCGCGGCGCGTTCCTCGTCGGCGACCTCCGCGGGCGGGACGTATCCGGTGAGCCCGGCGGTGGGGGAGCGGAACTCGAACCGTCCGGACGGCGTCGGGAACCCGTCCGCGTAGGGCAGGAACGGGTCGGGGACGGACATCCGCGCGAACCCTTCCTTACGGAGCCGGTCGAGCGTGATCCCGGCCAGCCACGGATGGTCCGACGCGAGGAGCTGCTCGGCGAGGCTCTCGTCGGAGTCGTAGAGGCCGGGCTCGTTCAGGCCCATCCGCCGCGCCAGCCGCCGGAACAGCTCGGTCGACGGCAGGCATTCGCCGGGCGGCGCGACCGCCGGCTCGTTCCAGGTCAGGTACAGGTGGCCGTAGCCCTCGTGCAGGTCGGCGTGCTCGTGCTGGATCGTCGGCGGCAGGACGATGTCGGCGTAGTCGGCGGTGTCGGTCGGGAACGGGTCGACGACGACCGTGAACAGGTCGTCCCGGGCCAGGCCGCGCCGCACCCTGTTCTGGTGCGGGTTGCTGGCCGCCGGGTTCGCGGCCATGACGAACAGGGCCTTGACGGGCGGATCCTGCGTGTCGAGGAGGCCGTCGCCGAGGCGGCTCATCGACAGCGTCCGCACCGGGCCGGGACGCAGGTCGTCCCGCCACAGCGCGGCCTTGTTCAGATGGACGTGCCCGGACGTCGAGAACGCGACCCCGCCGCCACGCCGCGCCCAGTCGCCGGTCACGGCCGGGATCCCCGCGATGACCCGCAGCGCCGCGCCGCCGCCCGCGTGCCGCTGCAGCCCCTGCGTCGCGCGGATGGCGATGGGACGCGTCCGCGCGATCCGCTCCCCGAGCGCGACGATCCGGTCGGCCGGGACACCGGTGATCTTCGCGGCCCGCTCCGGCGGGAACTCCGCGATTCGGGTCTGGAACTCGTCCCAGCCGAGCGTGTGGCGCCGCAGGTACTCCTCGTCCTGCGCGCCGAGGCGCACCACGACGTGGAGGAGGGCGAGGGCTAGCGCGGCGTCCGTGCCGGGCAGCGGGGCGAGGTGCTCGTCGGCCTGCCGGGCCGTCCGCGTCCGGACGGGATCGATCGCCACCAGACGCGCGCCCGCCTTGCGCGCCTCCTGCACGAACTTCCACAGGTGGTGGCCGCTGGTGAGCGGGTTCGTGCCCCACAGCAGGATCAGCTTGGCGTGCGCGAGGTCCTGTGGGTCCATGCCGCCGGGCGTTCCCATCGCGGCGGTCATGCCCGCGGCGCCCGCCGCCGAGCAGATGTTCGCGTCGTGCGCCGACGCGCCCAGCACGTTGAAGAACCGCCGCCCCGAATACCCTTCGAGGCCCTGCAGATAGCCGAGCGTCCCCGAACCCCAGAACGGCCAGATCGCCTCCCCGCCGTGCTCGCGGACGACGCCGTCCAGCCGCTCCGTGATCTCGTCGAGCGCCTCGTCCCAGGTGATCCGCTCGAAGCGGCCCTCGCCCTTGCGGCCCGTCCGGCGGAGCGGGTGCAGGATCCGGTCGGGCTGCCCGGCACGTTCCAGCCACCGGTTGACCTTCGCGCACAGGGCGCCGCGCGTGTACGGGTGGGCGGGGTTGCCGCGCATCCCGACCGCCTCGCCGTCCCGGACCGTGACGACCCAGGAGCAGCCGTCGGGGCAGTCCAGCGGGCATGCGCCGAGCACCTTCAGTTCCGACGGCATCGAACCCTCCCAGGCCACGTCAATCCCTCCAGTGTGCGCCAAAATGCTCATGAGTGTCACCCCAGACGCTCATTACGTGACACCGTCGTGCCCAGGTCGCGGCCGTCCCGCCCGGAGTGGTTTCCTAGGGGCGACGGAAAAGAGCGAGGGGGATACGAGAGTGAAGAGCGTCGAACCCGAGGTGTTCCTCGTCGCGCGGCCCGAACTGGACTACGACGAGGTCGCCCGGTACCTGCGGGACGTCGGCGGCGAGAGCTGGCTGGAGCGCCTCGACCGGGGCGGCCTCGACGAGGAGCTGAACGACCCGCAGAACCTCGCCGAGTTCGCCGGGCGGCTCTGCTACCGCTCGTGGGAGCCCGGCCTCAACCCCAACGTGAAGAAGATCCGCACGGACTCGGGCGAGTACCTGGAGAACATCCTGCGCAGCCTGCACGGCTCGGTGCTGGAGCACGTCAGCTTCAGCTTCGTCCTGCACAACGTGAGCCGCGTCCTCACCCACGAGCTCGTGCGGCACCGTCCGGGCGTGGCGATCTCGCAGGAGTCGATGCGGTTCGTCCGGCTCCAGGACCTCCCCTTCTGGTTTCCCGAGTGGGCCCGCGAGGACGCCGAGCTAATGAAGCGCGCCACCGCGATGCTGGAGCAGATGGAGGAGTTCCAGACGTGGATGGCCGGGCACTTCGGCCTGGACGACGAGGGCGTGCCGTTCAAGGAGAAGAAGCACAAGACGTCGTTCATGCGCCGGTTCGCGCCCGAGGGCGTCGGCACCGGCCTGGTCTGGACGGCCAACGTCCGCACCCTGCGCCACACCCTGGAGAACCGCACCGCGCCCGGCGCCGAGGAGGAGATCCGGCTCCTGTTCGGCAAGATCGGCGAGGTGATGCGCGCGGAGGCCCCGGACCTGTTCGGCGACTACGTCGTCGAGGACGGCGCCTGGATCCCCAAGTGGCGGAAGGTCTAGGCGGCCCAGGCGACCTAGGCGGCCCCTTTACCCGGGACGTAATCGTGGCCGTGACCGGCGCGCGGGTAACGTCGGGACGGTGACGACGGCGTTGAGCGACGTGAGACCGGTCGGGGACCAGCTGCGCGCGTGGCGGCAGCGGCGCAGGCTGAGCCAGCTGGAGCTGGCGTCGGAGGCGGACGTGTCCACCCGGCACCTCAGCTTCGTGGAGACCGGCCGCTCGGCGCCGAGCCGCGAGATGGTGCTGCGGCTGGCCGAGCACCTCGACGTCCCGCTGCGCGACCGGAACCTGCTGCTGGTGGCGGCCGGGTACGCGCCGGTGTTCGGCGAGACGCCGATCGAGGAGCCCAGGATGGACACGGTCCGCGCCGCGCTGAGGCAGGTCCTGGACGGGCACGAGCCGTACCCGGCCGTCGTCGTCGACCGGTTCTGGAACCTGATCGACGCCAACGGCGCCGCCGGGCTCTTCATGGAGGGCGCCGCGCCGGAGCTGCTGGAGCCGCCGCTGAACGTGCTGCGCCTCAGCATGCACCCGGACGGGCTGGCCAAGCACATCCTGAACCTGGCCGAGTGGCGCGCCCACATGATCGACCGGGTGCGGCGGCACGTGGCGCTGACCGCGGACGCGGGCCTCGCCCAGCTCTACCGGGAGCTGCGCAGCTTCCCCGGCGACGTCGGCGAGGCGATCGCGCCGCCGTCCGGCCACGAGGTGTTCGTCCCGCTGCGGCTGCGGGTGGACGGACAGGAGCTGTCGTTCTTCAGCACGATCGCGACGTTCGGGACGCCGGTCGACATCACGGTGGCGGAGCTGGCGATCGAGTCGTTCTACCCGGCGGACGCGCGGACGACCAGCTTCCTGCGGGAGCGCGCGGGGTGGTGACGGCCGTCCCGGCGATGGCCCGGGGCCGCTCGCCGGTGGCGCGGGGGTGCTCGTCGTCGGCGTCGAGCAGGTCGTGGTGGACGCGGTCGAGCGGCATCCCATGGCGTTGCAGCGCGGTGACGGTGCCGCGGACGAAGGGCACGGGCCCGGCGACGTAGGCGTCGTAGGCGTCATGGGTGCCGCGGTCGTCGTGGTCGTCCCGGCCGGGGAGGCCGTCTAGGAGGCCGGGCAGGACATCGGGCAGGCGGCCGTGCAGCACGTTCGCCCCCGGGCCCGGCGCCGCGTCGGGCTCGCGCGGCCGCGACAGGGCCGGGATCACCCGCAGCCGCGCGTAGGCGGACTCCAGCAGGCGCAGCTCGTCGAGATCGTAGAGGTCGCGCTCCTCGCGGGTCGCGACGACCAGCCGGACGTCCCGTCCCGGACAGGACGTCACGGCCTGCTCGGCGAGCGCCTTCATCGGGGCGAGGCCGGTGCCGCCGCCGATCAGCAGCAGCCCGCGGCCAGAGCCAGAGCCAGAGCCGGAGCCAGAGCCGGAGCCGGAGCCGGTGCCGGAGTCCGGGGCGAGCGTCATCGAGCCCGCGGCCGGGCCGAGCAGCACGGTGTCGCCGGGCGCGGTGTGCCGCACCAGCGCGCCGCTCACCCACCCGGCGGGACGGGCGCGGACGTGCAGGCGCAGCATCCCGTCGGAGCGGGGCGCGTTGGCGATCCAGTACGGCCGCCAGACGCGCGGCCAGCGGGGCGTCTGGACGCTCACGCGCTGGCCGGGCAGGAACGGCAGCGGGCGCTCGGGCCGCAGGGTGAGGACCGCGAGGTCGCCGGCGCGGCGGTCGTGCCCGGCGACCTCGGCGACCCACCACGGCGGGGCGTCCGCCGCGTCCCGCTCCGCGGCCTCGATCATGGTCGCGGCGGCGGCGCGGTAGGCGGCCGTCCAGGCGTCCTCGGCCTCGGCGGTCCACACGTCGGCGGCGAAGGTCCGCAGCGTCGCGAGGAGCGCGGCCTCGACGGCGGGGTAGTGCTCGCGCAGGACCCCGTGCTTGCGGTGGTCGCGGCCGAGCCGTCCGAGGTGCCGGGCGAGCTCGTCCGGGTTGTCCTGGCTCCAGACGAGCCGGGTGAGCGCGTGGAAGAACCGGTCGTGCTGGGCGCCCATGGCGGGCGGGAAAAGGGCGCGCAGCCGCGGTTCCGCCGCGAATAGGCGGCCGTAGAAATAGCTCGTCGCGCCCGCCGGATCGGATTCGAGGCGGGTGAAGGTCTCTTTGACGATGCGGGGTTCCGGTGCCATTCGCCAGCTCGCCCCCTGGGGCTTTGTGAAGCCGGACCCGGGCATTTCACGGCGCATGCGCCACGGTTGATGCCCGGCTTGGTGAGATTCTCCCACCAGCCTTCGCAGGCCTTCAACCAGGACGTCTCGCAGGCGCCCTCCGCGGTGCGGAGCGTAATCGGTCCAGAATTCTCTGTAACCGAAAAATCCAAAATAAGCGGACGCATACTGATCAGTACCGACTTGGTCTGATGCGACGTCTTGTGGCGGGGCCCGGCGAGGGGAGATGATCCTCCTCCCGGGTGGAAGATTTCCGGATTCGCCGGAGTTTCCGCTCGGGGAGCGCGCCGGTCCCGGCGTCCCGGAGGCCCGGCCCGCATTGGCCGTTCTCGCCGTTTGGGACTGCGAAGATCCGCCCCGTGCGGCAAGCTGACCGGGACGAAGGCCCCGGGGCGGGACGGACGGAGGGGAGGGTGATGCACCATGATGTGCAGTCAAGGACGGCGTATCGCCCATTTCGGAACCGTCCTGCGGCCGGTGCTCAGCAGAGGGGGAAGCACGCATGTCAGAGGCCATCCGCGGGGCCCCGGCCCCGAACGCCGGTGAGGGGCCGCCACCGCTCATCGGCGTCACCACCTACCTTGAGCCGGCCCGCTGGGGGGTCTGGGTGCGCGAGGCGGCGCTGCTGCCGGCGCCGTACGTGCGCTGCGTCGAGCGCGCCGGCGGCATCCCGGTGCTGCTGCCCCCGGCCGCGACGCTGCGCGGGCTGGGGGCCCTCGTCGCGCGGCTGGACGGCGTCGTCATCGCGGGCGGCGGCGACATCGACCCGGACCTGTACGGCGCCGTCCGGCACACCGAGACCGGGCCGCCGCAGCCGCAGCGCGACCGGTACGAGCTGGCGCTCGCCCGCGCCGTGATCGACGCCGACCTGCCGTTCCTGGCGATCTGCCGCGGCATGCAGGTGCTGAACGTGGCGCGCGGCGGGGCGCTGATCCAGCACCTGCCGGAGGCGGTGGGCCACCAGGGCCACGCGCCGGAGACGGGGATCGTCGGCTCCCATCCGGTGCGGATCAGCGGGACGAGCCTCGTCGGCAAGATCCTGGGCGAGTCCGCCGACGTCCCCACCTACCACCACCAGGCGGTGAGCCGGCTCGGGAAGGGCCTGTCCGCCGTCGCGTGGGCCGAGGACCAGGTGGTCGAGGCCGTCGAGTTGCAGGGGCACCGCTTCGGGCTCGCCGTCCAGTGGCACCCGGAGGAGGGCGACGACCTCCGCCTCTTCGAGGCCCTGGTCGCCGAGGCCGCCGGCCGCTGACCGGCGCCGTGGCGTGACCGGCGCGCGGTGGCGTGACCGGTGCCGTGGGGGTGTGACCGGTGCCGGAGTGGGTTGACGCTCCGGCGTACGGGAAGGCGATCCGGTAGATCGCGCCGCATTCCCGCCCGCCGGAGGCCGCCGCGTGCCCCTGCACCCGCAGACCGTCCGCTTCCTGGACGTCCTCGCGACCTGGACGTCCTCGCCGCCGGACGCGGAGCCCACCATCGACGAGATACGGGCCCGGACCTGCGGGCCGCCGCCCGCCGTCCGGCGGGAGCTGCCCCGGGTGCGCGACGTGGCCGTGCGCGGCCCGGACGGTCCCGTGCCGGTGCGCCTGTACCGTCCGGCGCCTCCCGGGCTGGGGCCGCTCCCGGCGATCGTGTACCTGCACGGCGGAGGGTGGGTCCTCGGCGGCCTCGACAGCGTGGACGCCGCCTGCCGCGAGCTGGCCGCCTGTACGGGCTGCGCCGTCCTGAGCGTCGGGTACCGGCTCGCCCCCGAGCATCCGTTCCCCGCCGCGCTGGACGACGCCTGGGCCGTCGTCGCGTCCGTCGCGCGCGATCCCGGCCGGTGGGGCGTGCGTCCCGGGGCCGTCGCCGTGGCGGGCGACAGCGCGGGCGGGAACCTCGCCGCCGTGGTGGCCCTGCTGGCCCGCGACCGGGGCGTCGGGCTCGTCCACCAGCTGCTGGTCTACCCGGTGACCGACACGGCGATGGACACCCCGAGCTGGCGCCGGTACGCCTCCGGCTACGGGCTGGACGCCGGGACCCTCGCCCGTTTCATGGCCCTGTACCGGGGCAGCGCCGACCCGTCCGACCCCCGGCTCGCGCCGTTGCGCGCCCCCGACCTCGCCGGCGCCGCGCCCGCCACCGTGATCACCGCGGAGTGCGACATCCTGCGCGACGAGGCCGAGGCGTACGCCCGCCGCCTCGCCGCCGCCGGGGTGCCGGTGGAGCTGCGCCGCTACGACGGCGTCGTGCACGCCTTCTTCCTGTTCCCCGAGATCTTCGACGCGGGCGCGGAGGCCATGGAGCTCGCTGTGCGACGATTGCGCGCGGCGTTCGGCGAGCGGACCGAGGAGGGAGCCGGACATGGGCAGCGGACGGTACGAGGGCTATGAGCGGCTGAAGATCGACTGGGCGGCGGACGGCGTCCTGCGGATCGTGCTCAGCACCCCGGGAAAGCTCAACGCCGTCGACCGGACCGGGCACCGGGAGCTCGGCGAGATCTGGCGGGACGCCGACGCCGACGACGCCGTGCGCGCCGTCCTCGTCCGCGGCGAGGGGACGGCGTTCTCCGCGGGCGGCGACCTCGCCATGATCGAGGAGATGATGGGCGACCACACCGCCCGCCGGACGATCATGCGCGAGGCCCGCGACATCGTGATGAACGTGCTGAACTGCTCGAAACCGGTGGTCAGCGCCGTCCAGGGACCGGCGGTCGGCGCCGGGCTCGCGGTGGCGCTGCTCGCCGACATCTCCGTCGCGGGCCGCACCGCGAAGATCATCGACGGGCACACGCGGCTGGGCGTGGCCGCCGGCGACCACGCCGCGATCGTCTGGCCGCTGCTGTGCGGGCTGGCGAAGGCCAAGTACTACCTGCTGCTCAACGACGTCCTCACCGGCGAAGAGGCCGAGCGGATCGGCCTGGTCTCGCTCTGCGTGGACGACGGGGACGTCCACGACCGCGCCCTGGAGATCGCCGCGCGGCTCGCCGCCGGGCCCGCCGAGGCGCTGTCGTTCACCAAGCACGCGCTGAACAACTGGCTGCGCCTCGCCGGGCCCACGTTCGACGCGTCGCTGGCGATGGAGTTCTTCGGGTTCACCGGCCCGGACGTCCGGGAGGGCGTCGCCGCGATCCGCGAGAAGCGCCGCCCCGACTTCGGCTGAGCCGCCGCCGATCGCCGCCCGCGCTGCCGCCCGCCGCGCCCGGCTCGCCGAAGGCCGTGCGGCGTCGTCAGCCCTTGACCGTCAGGAGCGGGCGCAGCTCCGCGACGGGCGACGCCACCCCGCCGCCGTGCAGCCCGGCCACCACGGGTCCGATGTCCTTGTAGGCCCACGGCGCCTCCTGCTTGAGGTCGCGGCGCCACGCGTCGATCACGTCCGGCCGCCGCGCCACCCCCGGGTCCCGGTGATCGAGCGGCGTCACCACGCGGAAGTCGCGGAGGAACGCGTCCAGCTCGGCGTCGTTCCCGCGCGCCGCCGCGCCCCTCGGGACGCGCCGTCCCGCGCCGTGGCACGCGCTGGAGAGCGTGCGCGGGCTCCCGTGCCCGCGCAGCACGAAGCTCGCCGCCCCCATCGACCCCGGGACGATCACCGGCTCGCCCCACATCGCGTACGGGCCGCCCGCCGTCTCGGCGTGCCCGCCCGCGGGCGTCGCGCCCTTGCGGTGCACGACCCGGTCGCCGGCGTCGTCGGGGCGGACGCCCTGCCGGGGCGCGTCCCCGGTGAGCAGGAGGCCGGGCAGGCCGTCCCTGAGGAGGCCTTCGCGCTGGGCGGGGGTGAGCGCGATCCGGCGGCCGCCCTCGAAGAACAGGTGCCGCAGGCGCCGTTCGAGCGCGTCCAGCCTCGGCCGGACGCGGTCGGCGCGCAGCGTGGTCACCTCCAGCCGCATCCCACAGTTGACGTCGTTGCCGACCGCCTGCGGGAGCAGCGCGTTCTCCGTCTCCAGGACGGTGCCGATCGGTATCCCCGCGCCCTTGTGGAAGTCGGGGGTCAGGACGAGCCGGGTGATCCGCGGCGCGGGCCCGGCGTAGTGCGGGACGGCCTCGGCGAGGCGTTCCAGGGTGGCGGCGGTGTCGAGGAGCGACAGCGCCTCGTCGACGGCGGCCGGCTCCAGCGGGACGTCGCCGCCCGCGCAGATCTCGGCGGGGACGCCGTGCGGGTTGGGGAGGCTGAGCCAGTGCTCGCCCGTGCGGGCGAGCCGGTGGTCTTGACGTGCGGGCATGCGGTTTCCTTCGAGCTGCTTCGGGCTGCTTCGGAGCGCGCACCGGCGGTGTGCGTCAGGGCGCGCGGGAGGGAGGCCGTCCACGCGCGAGGGCGCGGCGGCGGGGGAGCGGACGGTGGCCGCTCGTTCCTCGGGTTCAGCAGCCGCGAGGCGGTTCAGACGGTACCGGGCGGCACGGCGCCGGAGCCAGGGGTTTTCGCCGCGACGCCGACGTAGCGGGTGACGATCCTGGCGATGAAGTGCGCGACCTGCTCCGGCGGCCCGGACGGCAGCATGATGTGGCTGGTGGTCAGCCGCACCGCCGCGCCGGTGATCTCGGTGAGGGCGTCGCGGTCCAGGTGCGGCCAGTGGCGCAGGGCGTGCTCGGCGATGCGCTCGCTGGCGGCGAACAGCACCGGCTCGGCCTGCGTGGTGAGCAGCGGCAGCATCTCGTCGCCGCCCTCGCCGGTCAGCACCGCCTTCTTCAGCCGGTCGTCCGCGGACGTCTCCAGCGTGTACGTCACCGCGGCGACCACCGCCGAGTACAGGTCGTCGTGGTCGGACAGCACCGCGTCGATGCCGTCGAGGTAGCGCTCGTTGTGACGGATCACGACCGCCTGCGCCAGGCCCCACTTGTCGCCGAACTCGTTGTAGACGGTCTGGCGGCTCACCCCGGCGGCGGCTGCGACGTCCTGCATGCGGACGGCCCGGTAGCCGCGTTCCACGAGGAGGTCGTGGGCGGCGTCCAGCAGGGTCTCGCGCACGGAGCGTTCGGCGGTGCCCATGATGCGTCGTGCCTCCGGGTGGTGGTCGTGCGGCGGGGGCGCACGACCACCATTATC
Organism: Actinomadura sp. 9N215; assembly: GCF_044326345.1. Taxonomy (NCBI): domain Bacteria; kingdom Bacillati; phylum Actinomycetota; class Actinomycetes; order Streptosporangiales; family Thermomonosporaceae; genus Actinomadura; species Actinomadura sp. 9N215. Next base: position 194,051 of record NZ_JBIRBA010000005.1, read on the forward strand.
CCTCGCGGGCCCGCGAAGGATCCCGGTCAGGGCTCGAGGCGGTCGCGGGTCCACTCCTTGACGCCCGCGACGAAGGCGTCGACGTCGGCGGCCTTCCCCGACGCCATCTCGCTGAACCAGCCCGGGACGTACTGCTCGAACCGCCCGGTGCCGAGGACGTCCAGGACGGCCGCGGCCACCTCCTGCGGCGGCAGCGCGTCGGACAGGTCGCTGAGCGGCTCCTCGTTGCCGGGGAGCGTGAACAGCTCCGTCCCGGCGATCAGCGCGGGCTGGACGACGTGGGCCCGCACGCCGGTGCCGTCCAGGTCGACCGCCAGGCTCTCCCAGAACGCGGTCAGCGCCGCCTTCGACGCCGCGTAGGCCGCCTCGTGCGGGGGGCCGAGCCGCGCCGCGACCGAGCCCATCGCGACCAGGTTCCCGCTCCCGCGCCTGATCATCCCGGGCAGCAGCGCCAGCGTGAGCCGTACGGGGGACAGGTAGTTGAGGCGCATCACGTCCTCGGCCTCGGCGGGGGACAGGTCCTGGACGCGGCGCCGCTTCGGCATCCCCGCGTTGTTGACCAGCACGTCCACGCCGCCGAAGGCGCGCTCGACGTCCGCGGCGAGGTCCGCGACCGCGTCGAGGTCGGCGAGGTCGGCCGCCCACATCGCCGAGTCGGGCGCGTGCTCGCGGCACCGGGCGAGGACCTGCTCCAGCCTGTCCTTGCGCCGCGCGACCAGGCCCACCCGCGCCCCGGCGGCGGCCAGCGCCTCGGCGACGACCGCGCCGATGCCGGACGAGGCGCCGGTGACCAGCGCGGACCGTCCTGTCAGCGTCATCGTCCCGCTCCGTCCGGCCTCGTCTTCCCGATCCGCGCCGGCGTCTTCTTGGTCTGCGTCAGCATGCCGCCCAACGTCACACACCCCGGCCCCGCCGGGCAAGGCGCACCGCCGCCCGCGGGCGTCTCCGGGCCGCCGGGACGGCCCGCATCGCGCGACTTGACTCGGCCCGGTAAGGTAGTGGGTTTCGCCCCCACCCACCGCCCCTCTCGCCGCCGGAGGTCTGCACCCATGCCCGCCGAGCCCGCCCATCCCGAGGAGCCCGACGAAACCGAGCGCTCCGGCGAAGCGGCCGTCCTCGCCGCGGAGCGCGCCCACCTCGCCGAGTCCCGCGACGCGCTGCGCCGGATGCGCGAGCACGCCCGGAGCCTGTCCGCCGACGTCGCGGCCGACTGGGTGTCCAAGCAGTTCCTGGAGTCGCTGCTCGACCAGCGCGTCGCCGCGCTCGCCGACCACCCCGACGCGCCGCTGTTCTTCGGCCGGATGGACCGCGACGCCGCCGAACCCGCCGGCGACGACCTGCCCGCGGTCATGTACGTGGGGCGGCGGCACGTCCACGACGGCGACGAGGGCCGCCCGCTCGTGCTGGACTGGCGCGCCCCGGTGTCCCGGGCGTTCTACCAGGCCGGCCCCGCCGACCCCATGGGGTGGCGGCTGCGGCGCCGGTTCGGGTTCCAGGCCGGCGAGCTGACCGCGTTCGAGGACGAGCCCCTGGACGGCGGCGCCGCGACCGGCCCGACCGGTGCGACCGGCCCGTCCCGGATCCTGACCGAGGAGATCGAACGCCCCCGCACCGGCCCGATGCGCGACATCGTCGCCACCATCCAGCCGGAGCAGGACGTGATCGTCCGCGCGGACCTGCCCCGCACCGTGTGCGTGCAGGGCGCACCGGGCACCGGCAAGACCGCCGTCGGCCTGCACCGCGCCGCGTACCTGCTGTTCACGCACCGGGAGCGGCTGTCGCGGTCCGGGGTCCTGATCGTCGGGCCGAACCGGGCGTTCCTCGCCTACATCTCGGCGGTCCTGCCCGCGCTCGGCGAGGTCAGGGTCGAGCAGGCCACCATCGACGACCTGCTCGGCGCGCCCACGGCGCGGGAGCCGGACCCGGTCGCCGCGCTCAAGGGCGAGGCGCGGATGGCGGACGTGCTCCGCAAGGCGCTGTGGCTGCACGTCCGCAAGCCCGCGGAGGGCCTGGTCTTCACCCGCGGCTCGGCCCGCTACCGGCTCGCCGACCACGAGGTCCGGGAGATCGCCGCCGCGCTGCGCGGCGCCACCCGGTACGGCAGCGGCCGCGCCGCGTTCGCGCAGCGGCTCGCGCACCAGATCCTCGTCCGGATGGAGCGGCGCGGCGAGGCGCCCGACGACCGCGTCCAGGACCAGGTCGCGCGCAGCAAGCCCGTCAAGCGGATCGTCGAGGAGGTGTGGCCGAAGCTGACCGCCGAGCAGGTCCTGCACCGGCTGCTCTCGGACACCGACTTCCTGCGGAAGGCCGCCAGGGGCGTCCTGGACGACGACGAGCAGGCCGCGATCCGGTGGGCCAAGCCCGCCCGCTCCCACCGCTCTGCCACGTGGACCGCCGCCGACCGCGCCCTCCTCGACGAGCTGACCGACCTCATCGAGCGCACCGCCTCACTCGGGCACCTCGTCGTCGACGAGGCGCAGGACCTGTCGGCGATGCAGCTGCGGGCGCTGGGCCGCCGCTGCGGGACGGGCTCGGCGACCGTCCTCGGCGACCTCGCGCAGGGCACCACCGCCTGGTCGGCGCGGTCGTGGAAGGACGTCCTCGCCCACCTCGGGCAGGACGGGGACGTCACCGAGCTCACCCTCGGCTTCCGCGTGCCCGGCACCGTCCTGGACTACGCGGCCCGGCTGCTCCCGCACGTCGCGCCGGAGCTGGAGCGGCCGCGCTCGCTGCGTCCCGGGCCCGGCGCCCTGGACGTCCGTCGCGTCCCCGACCCGGTGGCCGCCGCCGTCGACGCCGTCCGCGAGGCCCTCGCCCGCCCCGGGTCGGTCGGGCTGATCGTCCCGGACGCCGCCGCGGACGCGCACGCCGCCGCCCTGCGCGCCGCGGACGTCGACCACGCGCTCCTCGGCCCCGACTCCGACGGCGCCGCCCGCCTGCTCGTCATCCCCGCGACGCTCGCCAAGGGCCTGGAGTACGACCACGTGATCGTCGCCGAGCCCGCCGCCATCGCCGCCGCCGAGACGCGCGGCCTGGCCCGCCTGTACGTGGTGCTGACCCGCGCCGTGACGTCCCTGACGGTCCTGCACCGCGACGACCTCCCCGCGGAGCTGGCGTCCTGAACCCGCGTCAGGGACGGGGGCGGAGGCCGTCGAACGCGAGCCTGAGGACGTCGTCGTGGGCCCCGGCGCGTCCGGCCGCGTAGGACATGCCCGCCAGCAGCGCGACGACCTCGCCCGCGCCCACGTCGGCGCGGACGGCGCCCGCGTCCTGCGCGCGTCGCAGCAGCATTCCGAGCGCGGCCGTCAGCCTCGGCGCCGCCCGCCCGGTCGCCGCGCGGGCGTCGACGCCCGCCTCGGCCAGCGCCTCCGTCACGGCCTGCTTGGCCGCCGCCCGCTCCACCACCCGGGTGAAGAACCCGAAGAACGCGGCTCCGGCGTCGTCGGCGGACCGCAGGCACTCGGCCTCGTCCGCGAGCCGCTCCAGCAGGGCGACCAGGACGGCCTCCAGCAGCGACTCCTTGGTCGGGAAATGCCGGAACACCGTGCCGATCCCGACGCCCGCGCGCCGCGCGACCTCCTCGGTGGAGGCCGAGGTCCCCCGGACGGCGAAGACCTCCTCCGCCGCGGCGAGGACCTTCGCGCGGTTGCGCACCGCGTCGGCGCGCAGCGGCCTCCCGGACGCGGACGACGTCATCGCGGCCTTCCGTTGACCAGTGTTGACCAGTGGAGTCGCGGCTCCTATATCTTCTTCCGGAGCACGAACTCCGATTGTAGGGGAGGGACATGTCCGAGTTCGCCAGCCCCCGGGCCGTCTTCCAGCGGCTGATCGACGCGGTGGCCGCGCGGCGGCCCGAGGCGCTGCCGCGCCTGTACGCGGAGGACGCGGTGGTCGTGCAGCCGTTCGCGGAGCCCGCCTCGCGCCTGGAGGGACGCGAGGCGCTGCGCGAGCACTTCGCCCGGCTGCTGACCCTTCCGATGGAGGTGAGGGCGCGGAACGTCGTCGTCCACCAGACCGGCGACCCGGAGGTCATCGTCGCGGAGTTCGAGTACGAGGGGCGCAACACCGAGACGGGACGCGCGTTCGTCGTGCCCAACGTCTTCGTCATGCGCGTCCACCGGGGCCGCATCGTCGAGTCCCGCGACTACGCCCACCACCACGCCTTCGAGGAGGCGTTCGCCCGGTGAACGCGGCGCCGCCCGACGCGGGCGAGCTGGAGCGGCGGGCCGGAGCGTTCCTCGCGGCGCACGACCCCGCGGCGACGGAGCCCCTGGAGTTCCTGCGGGCCCGCTTCGACGCGGGCCTGGCCTGGGTCCACTACCCGGAGGGGCTCGGCGGGCTCGGCGCGCCGCGCGCCCTGCAACCCGCCGTCGACCGGCGGTTCGACGAGGCCGGAGCGCCGACCAACCACCCGGAGCGCAACGCCATCGGGCTCGGCATGGCCGCTCCGACGATCGCCGCGTTCGGCACCGACGAGCAGAAACGCCGCTTCCTGCGCCCCCTGTGGACCGGCGAGGAGCTGTGGTGCCAGCTGTTCAGCGAGCCGGGCGCCGGGTCCGACCTCGCCGCGCTCGCGACCCGCGCCGTCCGCGACGGCGACGCCTGGACGGTCGACGGCCAGAAGGTCTGGACGTCCATGGCCCACGAGGCGCGCTGGGCGATCCTCGTCGCCCGCACCGACCCCGGCGTCCCGAAGCACCGCGGCATGACGTACTTCGTCTGCGACATGACGGCGCCGGGCGTCGAGGTGCGGCCGCTGCGGCAGATCACCGGCGAGGCCGAGTTCAACGAGGTCTTCCTCACCGGCGTGCGGATCCCCGACGGACACCGCCTCGGCGACGTCGGCCAGGGCTGGCAGGTCGCCACGACCACGCTGATGAACGAGCGGGTCGCGATCGGCGGGCACGCCGCGCCGCGCGAGTCCGGCATGATCGGCGTCGTCGCGGCCCTCTGGCGGGACCGCCCCGAGCTGCGCACCCCCGGCCTGCACGACGCGCTGATGCGCGCGTGGGTCGAGACCGAGGCGGCCCGCCTCACCGGGGAGCGGCTCCGGCAGCAACTCACCGCCGGACGGCCGGGACCCGAGGGGTCGGGCGTCAAGCTGGCGTTCGCCAAGCTCAACCAGGAGGTGTCCGGCCTGGAGCTGGACCTGCTCGGCGAGGACGGCCTGCGCTACGACGACTGGACCATGCGCCGCCCGACCGAGGTCGACTTCACCCGCCGCTCGCCCGGCTACCGCTACCTGCGCGCCAAGGGCAACTCCATCGAGGGCGGCACCTCGGAGATCCTGCGCAACATCATCGCCGAGCGCGTCCTCGGTCTGCCCGGCGAGATCCGGGTCGACAAGGATGTGCCTTGGAAGGACCTCCCCAGGTGACCGGCCTGCTCTACACCGAGATCGAGGACGACCTGCGGGCGAGCGTCCGCGACGTGCTCGGCGACAAGGCGCCCTGGACGTCCGTCCTCGCCGGCACCGAGCGGGACGACCCGTACGACGCGGCCCTGTGGCGGACTATCGCCGCCGAGCTTGGCTGCGCCGGGCTGCCCGTCCCGGAGGATCTCGGAGGCGCGGGCGCGACCTGGCGCGAGACCGCCGTCGTGATGGAGGAGCTCGGCCGGTTCGCCGCGCCCGTCCCATTCCTGACCAGCGCGGTCGTCGCGACGGCAGCGCTGATGGCCGCCGGGGAACGCGACCTGCTCGCCCGCCTCGCCGCCGGTGGGACGATCGCGGTGCTGGCCGTCCCGTTCAGCGCCGCGCCCGGCGACGAGACCGCGACGACCGTCCAGGACGGCGGCGGCGCCCTGACCGGCGAGGTGACCGGCGCCCTGACCGGCGAGGTGACCAGCGTCGCCGACGGGCTGGCCGCCGACGTCCTGCTGGTCCCGGCCGCGGGCGGCCTCTACGCCGTGGACGCCGCCGACGCCCGCCGCACCGCCGTGACCTCCCTCGACATGACCCGCCGCCTCGCCGACCTCGCGTTCTCCGCCGCGCCCGCCCGCCGCGTCGCCGAGGGGACCGGCGCCGTCCGCGCCGTTCGCGCCGCGCTGCTGGCCGGCGCGGCGATGCTGGCGTCCGAGCAGCTCGGGCTCGCCGAACGGTGCCTGGACGACACCGTCGCCTACGTGAAGGCGCGCTACCAGTTCGGCCGGCCGGTCGGCTCCTACCAGGGCCTCAAGCACCGCCTCGCCGACCTGTGGACGTCCATCACGCAGGCCCGCGCCGTCGCCCGCCACGCCGCCTCCTGCACCGCGTCCGGGGACGAGGACACGCCGATCGCGGTCGCCGTGGCCCAGGCCCACTGCTCGGCCGTCGCGGTCAAGGCCGCCGAGGAATGCGTGCAGATGCACGGCGGTATCGGCTTCACCTGGGAGCATCCCGCGCACCTCTACCTGAAGCGCGCCAAGGCCGACGCCATCGCCCTCGGCACCCCCGACCGCCACCGCGCCGCGCTCGCCGCCCTCGTCGACCTCCCCCCACCCTGACGACGGCGGCGGCCGTCGGCGGCGCCCGGGCCGCGTCCGGGAGATCAGCCGGTGATGACGGCCAGGATCCGCGCGCCCGCCGGGAACTCGCCGCGATCGGCCAATGCAAGGACGCCGAACATCATCTTCGCCGTGTAGATCCGGTCGAGGACGATCCCGTGCCGCTCGGCGAAGTCGTCGATGAAGCCGTCCAGGTCCGGTGTCCGCTTGGCGTACCCGCCGAAGTGGAACCCGCCTTCGACGCGCCAGGCTCCGCGCCGTTCCCCGTACGTCTCGCGCTGGAGCCGCTCCACCTCGCCGTCGAGGAAGTCGCCTTGCAGCACGGAGAAGCCGATGGCGCGCTGGTCGGAGCCCAGCCCGGCGGCCAGGCCCGCGAGCGTCCCGCCCGTCCCGCAGGGGCAGCACACGACGTCGTAGCCGGGGACCTCCCCACCCAGCTCCTCGCAGCCCTTGACGGCCAGTGCGTTGCTTCCGCCCTCGGGCAGGAGGTAAAAGTCACCCCATTTTCGGTGCAGCGCTTCGACGACGCCGGGCTCGTGCTTGCGGCGGTAGGCGGCGCGGTCCAGGTAGGTCAGGCGCATGCCCATGCGCTCGGCGTAGGCCAGCGAATCGTTCAGCGGCAGGTGCTCCTCGCCCCGGATCACCCCGATGGTCGCGAAACCGTAGATCTTTCCGGCCGCCGCCGTGGCCCGGACGTGGTTGGAGTAGGCGCCGCCGAACGTCAGGACCGTCCCGCTCTCCCGGGCGGGCGCGATGTTGAGCTTGAGCTTCCGCCACTTGTTGCCGGGCAGCTCCGGGTGGATCAGGTCGTCGCGCTTCAGGAACAGCCGCAGGCCCCGCCGGGCGACCCGGTCGTCGGCGAGCTCGACGACGGGGGAGATCATTGGGGCGGCGGCAGCCGGAGCCGCTCGCGCAGCGCCCGCTGCACCTCGTGGACGCCCGGCCGCGCGTCCACCGTCACCACGTACTCCTTGCGGCCGAACAGCTCCAGGATCGGGTCGGTCTTCTCGTGGTAGAGCCGGAGCCGCTCGGCCAGCGCCGCCTCCGTGTCGTCCTCCCGCGCGACCAGCCCGCCGCCGCACACGTCGCAGCGCCCCTCCTCCGTGGGACGGTCGTCGATCAGGTTGTAGTCCATCCCGCACCGGGAGCAGAGCCGGCGGGCCAGGACGCGCCGCCGGACCTCCCCGTCCGGCAGGTCCAGATGGATCACGCCGTCGATGTCGTAGCTCTCCAGGAAGAACTCCGTCTGCCTGCGGTTGCGCGGGAACCCGTCGACGACGAACCCGTAGTTCCAGTCGTGCTGGTCGAGCCGGTCCCGGACGACGCCCTCCACCAGGTCGTCGCCGACCAGCTCACCGGCCGCCATGATGCGCCGCACCTGGGCGCCGAGCTTCGTGTGGTTCTTGACGTGCCACCGGAAGATGTCCCCGACGCTGATGTGCACGATGTCCAGATCGCGCGCGAGCAGCCCCGACTGGGTCCCCTTGCCGCTGCCGAGCGGGCCGATGATCACGTACTTGCGCATGCCGAAAGCCTATGCGGCGGTTCCCGGGGCCGGGTCCCGGTCAGAGCGGCAGGCGCAGGCGGCGGCCCAGCCGGCGGAACCGGGAGTCGGGGACGTGCTCGGGCGCCTCGTCCCGCTCGATCAGGCACTCCAGCAGCGTGTCGAACGCGGGCGGGCGGACGCACACCAGCGTCGCCCTGGCGCGCCGGGCGCAGTGCAGCCGCACCGACGGGCGCAGCAGCCGCGAGAACGGGCTCCGCGTCCCGTGCCCGATGACGAGGATGTCGTCGTCGCCCGCCAGCCGCACCAGCGTGGCGCCCGGCTCGCCGACCAGCGCCAGCGCCGTCATCTCCACGCCGTCCGGCGGGCCGTCGCTCACCTCCGCGAGCAGCCGCGCGATCAGCTCGGCGCCGGACCCGCGCAGCGCCTCGGTGATGCCGCAGCCGAGCTGCCCGGCCGCCGACACGTGCGGGGGCAGCGGCGCGGCGTGGGCGACCAGCAGCGGCAGCCTCCGCAGCCGCGCCTCGCCGATCGCCCAGGAGAGGGCGCAGCGGGCGCCCGCGGAGTCGTCGACACCCACCACCACGCGGGGGCCGCCCTCCGGTCTCGCGATCACGGTCCCTCCCGAGGCCGCCGATTGATGTGCAGTCTAGGGTGCAGGCATACCCGCTGCGACGGAAGTGTTTCGCGTTCCGTAAACACCGGTTTCCCCAAAAAGCGGTTGCCCGCTTTACCCGCCGCCGCCGCGGGCGGCAGACTTCCGGGTATGGGCACACCGCACGCCAACGACACGTGTGCCGTTGCGCACGGCGACATCCCGCCCGTCACGGGGGAGCGGACGCTGGTCGCGATCTTCGCGGGCCCCGTTGCGGACCATCTCCTCCGCTACGGCGCCGACCTCGGCTACCGCACCTTCCTCGTCGACCCCGACAAGGACCGGGGCGGCGCCGCCGACCTGCCGCCCCTCGACGCGACCGCGGACGTCGTCGTCACCGACCACCACCGTCCCGAGCTCGGGCCTGTGCTGCGGGACGTCCTGACCCAGCCCGTCCGGTGGGTCGGCGTCATGGGCAACCCCCGCCACCCGGCCCCGCACATCCCGGCCCTCACCGAGCTGGGCGTCCCCGCCGCCGACATCGCCCGGGTGCACCGCCCCATCGGCCTGAACATCGGGTCCCGCACCCCCGCGGAGATCGCCATCGCGGCCCTCGCCGGGCTGATCGCCGACCGTAACGGCCGTCCCGGCGGCTTCGAGTTCTGACGCGCCCGTGGCGCGTTCCGACGCATCCCTTCCGCCGCCTCGCCGGGACCGTCTCTTCGCAGGTGCGCACGCTGGTTGACGCGTAGAATGGCGTGGATTGTGCACGTTCTGTCGGTGGGCTCGCCTACGGTCGCAGGCGACGGGGGCCCGTCGGCCCACGTCCGTCCGAGCGACGACGCCGAACGAAGGTGACGACCAACCATGGCGAACAGCACCATCGAAACAGACCGCGACTTCCAGCAACTCGCCGACCCGTACCGGCGGGAGCTCCTGGCGCACTGCTACCGCATGCTCGGCTCCATGCACGACGCCGAAGACCTCGTCCAGGAGACCTACCTGCGGGCGTGGCGCTCGTACGAGAACTTCGAGGGGCGCTCCTCGCTGCGCACCTGGCTCTACCGGATCGCCACGAACGTGTGCCTGACCGCGATCGACCAGCGGGGCAACCGGCCGATGCCGTCCGGGCTCGGGGCGCCGAGCGACGAGCCGGAGCGGCCCGTGGTCGCCTCCCCCGAGGTGCCGTGGCTGGAGCCCGTCCCCGACGCCGTCCTCGGCGCGGACGCCGCCGACCCCGCCACGATCGTCGCCGCCCGGGAGAGCACCCGGCTGGCGTTCGTCGCGGCGCTGCAGCACCTGCCCGCCAAGCAGCGGGTCGTGCTGATCCTGCGGGACGTCCTGAAGTGGCGGGCCGCGGAGGTCGCCGAGCTGCTCGACACGTCCACCGCCGCGGTCAACAGCGCGCTGCAGCGGGCGCGGGCGCAGCTGGAGGAGAACCAGCCCCTGCGCGACGAGCTCGTCGAGCCGACCGACCCGGCGCAGCGCGACTTCCTCGAACGCTACGCCAAGGCCTTCGAGGACGCCGACATCGCCGGCCTCATCGAGCTGTTCAAGAAGGACGTCATCTGGGAGATGCCGCCCCACCTCGACTGGTTCGTCGGCGCCGAGAACGTCGTGCGGCTCATCCGCACGCAGTGCGCGCCCGCGCCGGGGGACATCCGGATGGTCCCGTCCGCCGCGAACGGGCAGCCGGCGTTCGGGCTCTACATGCGGGGCGACGACGGCGTGCACCGCGCGTACCAGCTCCAGGTGATCAGCGTCACCGGCGACGGCGTCGCGCACGTCTCCGCGTTCTTCGACACGACCCTGTTCCCGCTGTTCGGGCTGGCCGAGGAGCTCTGAACCGCCCCCTCCCCTTCCACTGAGCGGAAACCCTTGTCCGGCGCTTGGGACGCCGGCTGCCAGGGTGGACTCGGCGGCGCCCGCACGACGGCCGGGAGCCGCCCGCCGAGCGGGGAATGGGAGGCACATGGACAAGGTCGCGGCGTCGACGCACCCCCCGTACCTGTACCCGGGGTACAAGAGCACCGTGCTCCGCGCCCCCGCGCGGGAACTGGTCATGCCGAAGCTCGGCCCGGACAGCGTGGAGCTGACCTCGCCGGTCTTCGGCCACCAGGAGCTCGGCCGGCGGGACTTCGACCTCACCGTCCAGCATCCCGGCGAGCCGCTCGGCGAGCGGATCGTCGTGACCGGCCGCGTGCTCGACGCCGCGGGCCGGCCGGTGCCGGGCGCGCTGGTCGAGGTGTGGCAGGCGAACGCGTCGGGCCGGTACGCCCACCTCGGCGACATCCATCCCGCGCCGCTCGACCCGAACTTCACCGGCGCCGGGCGGTGCGTCACCGACGGAGAAGGACGCTACCGCTTCATCACGATCAAGCCGGGCGCCTATCCGTGGGGCAACCACCACAACGCGTGGCGGCCCGCGCACATCCACTACTCGGTGTTCGGGACGGCGTTCACGCAGCGGCTCGTCACGCAGATGTACTTCCCCGGTGACCCGCTGTTCCCCTACGACCCGATCTTCCAGTCGATCCCCGGCGAGCGGGACCGCGAGAAGCTGATCGCCCGGTTCGACATGGACACCACCGAACCGGAGTGGGCGCTCGGCTACCAGTGGGACATCGTCCTCGGCGACATCCCGACGGAGACCTGATGACGACGTCGTTCGAGACCGGCGCGTCGCCGGTCACGCCATCGCAGACCGTGGGCCCGTTCTTCGGGTACGCGCTGCCCTACGAGGCCGGTCCCGAGGTCGTGCCGGGCTGGCGGCCGGACGCGATCCGCGTCCGCGGCCGGGTCCTCGACGGCGCGGGCGAGCCGGTGCCGGACGCGCTGCTGGAGATCTGGCAGGCCGACGAGACGGGCGAGATCCCGCGCCGGCCGGGCGGCATCGTCCGGGCCGGGCACGACTTCTCCGGCTTCGGACGCTGCGGCACCGACGCGGACGGCGGCTACTGGTTCAGCACCGTCAAGCCCGGCGCGGTCGGGGCCGGCGCGCCCTACATCGCCGTCCTCGTCTTCGCCCGGGGCCTGCTCAAGCCCGTCTTCACCCGGCTGTACTTCCCCGAGGACGAGGCCGCCCACGCGGGCGACCCGCTGCTCGGCGACGTCCCGGACGAGCGGCGCGCGACCCTGATCGCCGAGCGCGAGGGGGAGCGGCGGTACCGTTTCGACATCCACCTGCAAGGGGAGCGGGAGACGGTCTTCCTTGGCTTCTGACGAACGCGGCGCACCCGGCACGCCCGGCGAAGAGGTTTCGCCGGACGCGGGGCTGCTGTCCCCGGTCCGCGCCGGGACGGAGTCCGAGGCCGCCACGAGCGACCTCGCCTACCTGACGGCGATGCTGGACGCCGAGGCCGCCCTCGCCCGCGCGCAGGCCCGCCTCGGGATCGTCCCCGCGGACGCCGCCGAGACGATCACCGCCGCCGCCGACCCGGACCGGTTCGACCTCGTCGGCCTGGCCCGCCGGGCCCGCGGCGCTGGCAACCCCGTCGTGCCGCTGGTCGCCGACCTGCGGCGGCTCGCGGGGACGGCGGGCGAGCACGTCCACAAGGGCGCCACCAGCCAGGACATCGTCGACACCGCCGCCATGCTCGTCGCGGCCCGGACCAGGCGCGTCGTCCTCGCCCATCTCGACCGGGCCCTGGACGCGCTGGCCGGGCTCGCGGCGCGGTACCGCGACACGCCGATGGCGGCGCGCACGCTCGGCATGCAGGCGCTGCCGACGACGTTCGGCGCGAAGGCCGCGAACTGGCTGCTGGGCTGCTTGGACGCCCGCGAGCGGCTCGCCGCGGCGCCGCTCCCGGTCCAGCTCGGCGGCCCGGCGGGGACGCTCGACGCCTACGGCGACCGGGCGCTCGACGTCGTCGCGGCGTTCGCGGACGAGACGGAGCTGGCGTGCCCCGTCCTGCCGTGGCACACGCGCCGCACCCCGATCGTGGACCTCGCGGCCGCGCTGGCGCTGGTCACGGGCGCCCTCGGCAAGATCGCCACCGATGTGTGGCTGCTCTCGCAGAGCGAGGTCGGCGAGGTCGCCGAGGCGGCCGGGCCGGGGAAGGGCGGGTCGTCGTCGATGGCGCACAAGCGCAACCCGGCGCTGTCCACCCTGATCCGCTCCGCCGCCCTCCAGGTCCCGGCGCAGGTCCAGGTGCTGCTCGCCGCGCAGGCCGCGCCGCACGAGCGGCCGGCGGGGGAGTGGCACGCGGAGTGGCAGCCGCTGCGCGAGTGCCTGCGCCTCACCGGCGGCGCGGCGGAGACGGCCGCCGACCTGGTGGACGGCCTGGAGGTGTCCACGGAGCTGATGCGCGCCGACCTCGACGACCTGCTGGACGTCCTCGGCGACGACCCAGGTCCCGGCGCCGCCGCCGTCCTCGTCGGCCAGGCCCTCGACGCCTACCGCAGGAGCCGCGCGTGACCGGGCCGGACGCGACCGGGCCGGACGCGACCGGGCCGGACACGGCCGGGCCGGACACGGCCGGGGAAAGCGTGGCCGGAGGGAGGGTGCCGCGCCATCGCTGGGACGGCCCGGCGGACGCGCCCGTCGTCGTCCTCGGCCCGTCGCTCGGCACGTCCATGGACCTGTGGCTGCCGCAGCTGCCCGCGCTGACCCGGGCATGGCGCGTCCTGCGCTACGACCTGCCCGGGCACGGGAGCGAACCGCCGCCCGGCGGCCCGTTCACCGTCGAGGACCTCGCCGACGGGATCGTCCGCCTGCTGGACGACCTCGGCGTCGACCGGGTCGCCTACGCGGGCGTGTCGCTCGGCGGGGCCGTCGGCACGACGCTCGCGCTCCGCGCCCCCGAGCGCGTCGCCGGGCTGGTCCTGTGCTGCACGTCCCCGCGCTTCGGCGACCCGGGGGCGTGGCGGGAGCGGGCGGCGCTCGTCCGCCGCGAAGGCGTCGGGCCGGTGGCCGACACGGCGGCCGGACGCTGGTTCACGCCGTCCTTCACCGGCGCGGACCCGTACGTCGCGATGCTCCGCGCGACCGACCCCGAAGGCTACGCCGCCTGCTGCGACGCCCTGGCCGGGTTCGACGCGACCGGGCGGCTGGGCGGGATCACCGCGCCGACCCTGGTGATCGCGGGCGAGCGGGACAAGCCGACCCCGCCGGACGGCCACGCCCGCGTGCTCGCCGCCGGAATCCCGGACGCCCGCCTGACGGTCGTCGGCGGCGCCGCCCACCTCGCCAACGCCGAACGGCCGGGCCCGGTCACCGACGCGATCACCGCGCATCTGGACCGCACATGGAAGGGGACCGGCCGATGACCGACGCGCAGCGGACGACCGACGCGGAGCGGCACGCACAAGGCATGAAGACCCGCCGCGAGGTCCTCGGCGACGCGCACGTCGACCGGGCCGAGGCCCGCAAGGACGACTTCACCGCCGACTTCCAGGACATGATCACCCGGTACGCGTGGGGCGAGATCTGGAGCCGCCCCGGGCTGGACCGCAAGACCCGCAGCTGCGTCACGCTGACCGCGATGGTCGCCGGCGGCCACCTGGAGGAGCTGGCGATGCACGTCCGGGCCGCGCTCCGCAACGGCCTGACGCCCGAGGAGATCAAGGAGGTGCTCCTCCAGACGGCGATCTACTGTGGGGTGCCCGCCGCGAACTCGGCGTTCGCCGTCGCCCAGCGGGTACTCACCGAGCAGGAGTGACGGGCGGGACGTCCGGGCGGAGGGGCCGTGGCTGCTGGCAAGGCGGGAGAAGGCGGCGCGGGCGGCGCGCGGCCGGTCAGCGTGGCGGGCAAGGTGATGGCCATCCTGAACGCGTTCGCGCAGGGCGGCGTCCGGCTGAACCTGAGCGAGATCTGCCGCCGGTCCGGGCTGCCCCTCGCCACCGGCCACCGCCTCGTCGGCGAGCTTGCCGCGGGCGGGTTCCTGGAGCGGGTCCCGGACGGCACCTACCGCATCGGCACCCGCCTCTGGCGGATCGGCAGCCAGGCCCCGGCCGTCATGGGCCTGCGCGAGCTGGCGCTCCCGCACATGGAGGACCTGTACGAGGCCACGCACGACAACGTGCAGCTCGGCGTCCTCCGCGACGACAAGGTCCTGATCGTGGAGCGGCTGCGCGGCACCCGCTCCGTGCCGGTCGTGACGCAGGTCGGGCAGACGCTGCCGCTGCACACCACCGGCGTCGGCAAGGTGCTGCTGGCCTACGCGCCGCCGGACGTCCGGGAGAAGATCCTGCGCGGCGACCTGGACCGGCACGCCCGCCGCTCCATCACCGACCCCGGCGAGCTGCGCCGCTCGATCGAGCAGGTCCGCCGCTCCGGGTACGCGCTGACCCGCGACGAGATGACGCTCGGCGCGTCGTCCGTCGGCGCCCCGGTGCGGGACGGCGCGGGCGACGTGGTCGCGGCGATGTCGCTGGTGTCCGGCACCCGCGGCGCCGACCTGCGCCGGCTGCTGCCGCCGCTGACGACGGCGGTGCGCGCCCTGTCCCGCGACGTGGCGGCCCACTGGCACGGGGACCCCGACGTCTTCTCCGCCGAGCGGAGCACCGGCGCCTGAACCAGCGGCGATGCCCCCGGCATCGCCGGACGAACCGACGACGAATCGCCGGACGAACGGCCGACGACGACGAGGAGGGAGACCCGATGCGAACCCAGGTCGCGATCATCGGCGGCGGGCCCGCCGGGCTGCTGTTGTCCCAACTGCTGCACCGGCAGGGGATCGACACGGTGGTCCTGGAGAGCCGCGACCGCGATTACGTGGAGCATCGGCAGCGCGCCGGGATGCTGGAGCAGGGCACGACCGACGTGCTGCGCGACAGCGGCGCGGGGGAGCGGCTCGACCGGGAGGGCCTCGTCCACCACGGCCTGGAGCTGCGGTTCGGCGGCGCCGGGCACCGCGTCGCGCTGACCGAGCTGACCGGCCGGACGGTGACCGTCTACGCGCAGACCGAGATCGTCAAGGACCTCGTCGCCCGGCGGCTCGCGGACGGCGGCGACGTCCGCTTCGAGGCCGAGGTCGTCGGCCTGGACGCGTCCGCGCCGCGCGTGACGTACCGCAGCGGAGGCGAGACGCACGTCCTGGACTGCGACTACATCGCCGGCTGCGACGGGTTCCACGGCGTCAGCCGCCCGGCGGTGCCGGGGCTGCGGACGTTCTCCCGCGAGTACCCGTTCGCGTGGCTCGGGATCCTCGCCGACGTGCCGCCGTCCACCGAGGAGCTCATCTACGCCCACCACGACCGCGGCTTCGCGCTGCACAGCCTGCGCTCGCCGAAGGTCAGCCGCCTGTACCTCCAGGTGCCCCCGGACGAGGACATCGCCGCCTGGTCCGACGCCCGCGTCTGGGACGAGCTCGCGGCCCGCTTCGCCACCGCCGGCGGCTGGACGCTCCACGAGGGCCCGATCACCGACAAGTCGATCACGCCGATGCGCAGCTTCGTGGCCGAGCCGATGCGGCACGACCGGCTGTTCCTCGCCGGGGACGCGGGCCACATCGTCCCGCCGACGGGCGCCAAGGGCCTCAACCTCGCCGTGTCGGACGTGACCGTCCTGGCGCGGGCGCTCACCGAGCGGTACTCCACCGGTTCGGAGACCCTGCTGGACGGGTATTCCGACGCCTGCCTGCGGCGTGTCTGGCGCGCCGAGCACTTCTCCTACTGGATGACGACGCTGCTGCACGCCGACCCGTCGGCGAGCGCGTTCGAGCGGCGGCTCCAGCGCGCCCACCTGGACTACGTCGTCTCGTCGGAGGCCGCCGCCACGTCGCTGGCGGAGAACTACGTCGGCCTCCCGATCGCCTAAGGTCGTGACCTGTGGCCCTGACCTGCGGCGGAGCGGGCGAGACCGGACGATGAGATGGATGTCACGTAAATTGGCAGCATCTGAAATTCTGCCGAGAAGGCAAGTTCGGTCTACCGTGGGCCCGTGACGGAGTGGTCGGGCGGGGGAGCGCGGTGAGCCTTGTCGAGCAACCGCCCCACCCGGACGAGTCTCCGGCGCGGCCACCGGAGACCGGCCGACCGGACGGAGACCACCCCCCCGGAACCCCTCAACCACGCGGCCGCTCCCGCCTGAGCGAACGCTTCCGCCTGAGCGAACGCCTCGGCTTGGCCGAACGCCTCCGCCTGGACGGGCGCGTTCAGCTGGGCGGGCGCCTTCGGCTCGGCGGGCGCCTGCGGCTCGGCGGGCGCCTGCGGCCGGGCGGGCAGGCCCGGCCCGGCGGACGGCGACGGCCGCGTCCGCGTCCGCGGCCCGTCCGGGAGCTGGTGCTGATCGCCGTCCTGTTCGGGCTCTACAAGCTCGGCCGGCTGTTCTCCAGCGACCGCGTCACGGACGCGTTCGGCAACGCCCGCGGCGTCTGGGACCTCGAACGGGCCCTGAACCTGCCGGACGAGGCCGCCGTCCAGCAAGGCATCCTCCACAGCGAAGCGCTCGTCCACGCCGCGAACGGCTACTACGCGTTCGTGCACTTCCCGGCGACCGTGCTGTTCCTGCTGTGGGTCTACCTGCGGCGGCCCGTCCACTACCGGTGGATCCGCCGGGTCCTGGTGGGCCTGACGGCCGCCGCGCTCGCGCTGCACCTGCTCGTGCCGCTGGCGCCGCCGCGCATGCTCCCGGCCACCGGGCTCATCGACACCGCCGCCCGGTTCGGGCCCGCCGTGTACGGCGCGCCGGAGAGCGACATGATCGCCAATCAGTACGCGGCGATGCCGTCGCTGCACATCGGGTGGGCGGCCGTGATCGCGCTCGGGCTCGTCGTCACGTCCCGGACGCGGTGGCGGTGGCTGTGGCTCCTGCATCCGGTCACGACCGTCGCGGTCGTCGTCGCCACCGCCAACCACTACTGGCTGGACGGGATCGTCGTCCTGGCGCTGCTGTCGGTCATCGTCCTGCTGCTGCGCCCGCCCGCTCCCGCGCCCGCGCCCGCGTCCAGCGATCCGGCCTCCGCGGCGAGCGATCCGGCCTCCGCGGCCAGCGAATCCGCGTCCGCGCCGGGCGACCCGGCGTCCGCGCCGAGCGTTTCGAGCAGTTCGACGACGGGCTGAAGCTTCTCGTACAGCAGCAGGACGGGCTCGCCCGGCTCCGCGATGTCCAGCGCCGAGGCCAGGGCCCCCTTCAGGTCGCCCGCCGGGTGCGTGCGCACGTCCGGGCGCCCTTCCCGCAGCCCCTGGACGATCAGCCGGGTCATCTCGCCGGAGCGGCGGCCCCGCAGGTCCTCGTCCTCGTAGACGACGACGCGGTCGAACGTCCCGGCAAGCGCACGCGCGGTCTCGCCGACCAGCTCGTCGGACCGGTCGCCCGGCAGCGTGACCGCGGCGACGCCCCCGCCGCCGCCCCAGCGCCGCTTGACGAACGCGCCCATCGCCGCGACCGCCGCCGGGTTGTGCGCGTAGTCGACCAGAACCGGATTGGCCCCGACCTGGTACACGCAGCCCCGGCCCGGGTTCCGCAGATGCGGGTCGAACGTGCGCAGCGCCCGCGCCACCACGTCCACCGGGACGTCGAGCGCGCGGGCCGCGGCCGCGGCGGCGAGCGCGTTGGCGACGACGTGGACGGCGTGCCCCCCGAACGATCCCGCCACCTCGTCCGCGGGCAGGAGCCGGGTCCGGCGGTCGCCGCGCGCCTCCGTCAGCCAGCCGTGCTGCACGTAGTAGCCGAGGCCGCCGTCCCGCAGATGGTCCACCAGGACGGGCGTGCCGGCGTCCACCGAGAAGTAGCGCAGCACCGGCGCCCGGCCCTTGACCGCGGGCCGGCCGGCCAGAGCCGCCGTGGCCGGGTCCCCGGCGTTGAGGACGAGGTGCCCGCCGCGCCGGATCTCCTCCGCGACCAGGGCCTTGATGTCGACCAGGTCCTCCAGGGCCTCGGTGGCGTCCACGCCGAGATGGTCGCGGGTGATGTTGGTGACGACGGCGACGTCGGCGCGGTCGTAGCCGAGGCCGCGCCGGACGATCCCGCCCCGCGCCGTCTCCAGCACCGCGGCCTCCACCGACCGGTCGCCGAGCACCATCTCCGCCGACCGCGGCCCGGACGCGTCCGAGAGGTGCACCAGCCGGCGCCCCACGTACACGCCTTCGGTGCTGGTCATGCCAGTGCGGCGCCCGTCGAGCTCCAGCATGTGCGCGATCATCCGGACGGTCGTGGTCTTGCCGTTCGTGCCCGTCACCGACACGACCGGGACCCGCGACGGCGTGCCCGCCGGGTACATCAGGTCGATGATGTCGCCGGCGACGTCGCGTCCCGTCCCCTCGTGCGGCGCCAGGTGCATGCGCAGGCCGGGCGCGGCGTTGACCTCCAGGATCCCGGCGGCGCGAGTGCCCGGCGCCGGGTCGGCGGGCACCGGGGAGCCGATGTCGGGCAGCCGCAGGTCGATGCCGCACACGTCCATGCCGACCGTCGCGGCGGCCCGGACGCACAGGTCGGCGACGTCGGCGTGGACGTGGCCGGTCACGTCCCGGCTGGTGCCGCCGGTGGACAGGTTCGCGTTGCGCCGCAGCCACACCCGCTCCCCGTCCGCCGGGACCGACCGCGGCCCGTGGTTCTGCCGCGCCAGCAGCGCCAGCTCCGTCGCGCCGAGCGCCAGCCGCGTCAGCGGCCGGTCATGGCCCTCGCCCCGCGCGGGGTCGGCGTTGACCCGCTCCACCAGCTCGGCGACCGTCGCGGCCCCGTCGCCGGTCACGCACGCCGCCGTCAGCTCGGCCGCCGCGACGACGCGTCCGCCGACGACCAGGACCCGGTAGTCCTTGCCCGGGATGTAGGACTCGACGAGCGCCTCGCCCTCGTCCCCGGCCGCCGACGCGAACGCCGCCACGACCTCCGGCGCGGTCGTCAGCTCGATGTGGACGCCCTCGCCCTGGTGGCCGGACAGCGGCTTGACCACCACCGGGCCGCCGATCTCGTGCAGCGCCTCCAGGGCCTCCGCCGCCGACGCCGCCACCCGCCCCTCGGGGACGGGGACGCCCGCGTCGGCGAGGACCCGGTGCGCGAGCCGCTTGTCGCCCGCGACCTCCATCCCGATCGCGGAGGTGCCGTCGGTCATCGCGGCCCACACCGTCCGCCGGTACCGGCCGTAACCGAGCCGCAGCAGGTTCAGGCCGCCGACGCGGCGGACCGGCACGCCCCGGCGCCGCGCCGCCCGCGCCAGCGCCGACGTGCTCACCCCGAGCCGCTCCTCCTCGTGGCCCGCGGCGATGCGGTCCAGGTCGGCGGACGGGTCCGGCACCCACCCGGCGAGCGCGCCGTTCACGATCCGCAGCGCCAGCGCGATCAGCCGCTCCACCACCGGGCTGCCGGACGGCTCGTCCCGCGGGCACTCCAGGATCACGTCGTACTCGGCGGGGCCGCCCGCGCGGACCGTCCGGCCGAAGAACACCTCCCGGCCGATCAGCCCGGACAGCTCAAGCGTCACGTGCTCGGTGACGTGGCCGAAATAGGTGCCGCGCGCCATCGCGGCCAGCAGCCCGCCCGGACGGCCCGCCGAGCAGTGATGCGTCGACAGGCCCGGCAGCGCCTCCACCAGCCGCTCGGCGAAGCCGGGATGGTCGGTCGTCTCGTGGCCGGTGAGGCCCTGCAGATCGAGCCGCGCGATCGCGACGGGACGGGACAGGAAGACGTTCGGGCCGCTCAGGCGGCGCACATGATCGAGCCGCACGCTAATCCTCCTCCGGCCCGCGCATGTTGCCGATCGCCGGGAGCTTGTCGTTCATCTGGAACGCGCATCCGGCCGGCAGCAGGTGCAGCGATACGTCGAGCATCGCCATCGGCTCGTCGTCCGAGGCGGCGTAGGCGATGGTGGACTGGCCGGCGTCCACGACCGTGACGACGCCCGTCCCGACGACGTCGAACTGGCCGTCGCCGACGACGATCGCCGTGTCCTCGTCGATGCCGACGCCCAGCAGCCGCGTGTCGAGCGCGATGCCGCTCATCAGCCTCGGCAGCCGTCCGCGCTCGTTGAAATGCATGTCGATCAGCACGTTGTCGAGCAGCGCGAGCCCCGGCCCGACCTTCACGCTGGACGCGGCGACCTCGTGGCCGTGCCCGCCCAGGATCATCCAGTGGCCCATGGCGGTGGCGCCGGCGCTCGTCCCGGCGATCACGAGGCCCTCCTGGTCGAGCCGCCGCTTCAGCAGCTCGTTGGTCTTCGAGCCCACCAGGGTCCGGATCCGCGACTGGTCGCCGCCGCTGAACAGTACGCCGGTCGCCGCGTCCAGGGCCCGCAGCGTCGCCGCGTCGTCGGCCGCGGCCCGGCCCAGCAGCCGCAGCTCCCGCACCGAGGTCACGCCGAGCCGCCCGAACACGGCGGTGTACTCGTCGGCGACCTCCTCCGGCACCTCGGTCGCCGTCGTCACGACCACGATCCGCGCGTCCTCGCCGCCCGCCAGCACGACGAACGTCTCCAGCGCCCCGGACCCGCAGGTCCGGTTCTCCGCCCCACCGATGATCAGCAGCCGGCCCTTGCGTCCGGCGCCCCCGAGTTTCTCTTTCACACCGGCTTGCTACCCCTGATAACTGCTGGTAGTCGCTCAATTGCGAAGAGCGCCCGGGGCCGCGCCGGAAGCCGCCCGGCGGCCGGCGGCCGGTGGTCCGCGCGTTCGGCCGGTGGAGCGTCCCGGGCCTGTGCCATGCTGTCCGGATGAGCGGCCGCCCCGTTCCACCGGACGCCCCCGCCCGGCCCCGGTCCGACCGTCCGGCCGGGCCCGCCATGGCGCTCGCCGCCGCGTCCGAGCACTACCTGCGCGGGGAGCCGATCGAGATGTCCGCGCTGGCCGCCGAGCTGGGCGTGGGCCGCGCCACGCTGTACCGGTGGGTCGGCAGCCGGGAGCGCCTC
Source organism: Actinomadura sp. 9N215 (assembly GCF_044326345.1). Taxonomy (NCBI): domain Bacteria; kingdom Bacillati; phylum Actinomycetota; class Actinomycetes; order Streptosporangiales; family Thermomonosporaceae; genus Actinomadura; species Actinomadura sp. 9N215. The sequence goes on from NZ_JBIRBA010000005.1 coordinate 215,415, forward strand.
CTCGGCGCCGTCCTCGCGGAGATGACCGAGCGCACCTACCGCGTCGCCGCGCGCGGCGTCGGCGGCGCCGGCGCGGAGCGGATCATCAAGGTGCTCGACCGGTTCATGCGCGCCGTGGTGGACGCCGAGCCGCTGAAGGCGTTCACCGAGCGGGAGACCAGGCTGTTCATCCGGCTGGCCACCATGCCAGGCACCATCGAGGACCGCGCCGCCGAGCTGCTGACCGGGGAGCTGCAGGCGGAGATCGACCGTGGCGAGCTGAGCATCGCGCTGCCGACCAGGACGCTCGCGCAGGCGATCGTGCGCGTCGCCGACTCGTTCATGTACGCGCACTACCTGGGCGGGAACCGGCCGGAGATCGACCAGGCCCTGGAGGTCATCGAGCTGCTGCTGCGGCCGTGCGGGGAATCTTCGGGCCCTCCCGAACGCTGAATCTTTTGGGCGGGTAATGACCGTTTTGTGGCATTACCTCGCCGTGAGAGGCTGACAGGCATTGGACGCATCGTCGAACAAGGGACGGTCGGGCCGTGAGTGACATCCCCCGCCGCGCCGTGACGCGGACCGCCAAGCTGGCGTCCCTGCCGCTCGGCTTCGCCGGCCGCACCGCGCTCGGGTTCGGCAAGCGGACGTTCGGACGCCCCGCCGAGGCCGTCGCGCTCGAGGTCCAGCGCCGCACCGCCGACCAGCTGTTCGCCGTGCTCGGCGAGCTCAAGGGCGGCGCCATGAAGGTCGGCCAGCTGCTGTCGATCTTCGAGGCGGGGCTGCCCGAGGAGATCGCCGGGCCGTTCCGCGCCAGCCTGACCAGGCTGCAGGAGTCCGCGCCCCCGATGCCCGCCGCGACCACCCACCGCGTCCTCGCCGAAGGTCTCGGCGGCGACTGGCGCGACCTGTTCGACGCGTTCGACGACCGGCCCGCCGCCGCGGCGTCCATCGGGCAGGTCCACAAGGCGGTCTGGCACGACGGCCGGACGGTCGCCGTCAAGGTCCAGTACCCCGGCGCCGCGCAGGCCGTGATGAGCGACTTCAACCAGATCTCCCGCCTCAGCAGGCTCTTCACACCGCTGTTCCCCGGCGTCGAGGTCAAGCCCGTGATCGCGGACCTCAAGCGCCGGCTGGAGAAGGAGCTCGACTACGTCGACGAGGCCCGCGCCCAGACCGCCTTCCACGACGCCTACGACGGCGACCCCGACTTCGTCGTCCCCGCCGTGGTCGCCCAGTCGGGCAACGTGCTCGTCACCGAATGGCTGGACGGCACCCCGCTCGCCAAGGTCATCGCCGACGGCCCGCAGGACCGGCGCGACCGCGCGGGCCTGCTGCTGTTCCGCTTCCTGCTCTCCGGACCCGACCGCTGCGAGATGATCCACATCGACCCGCACCCGGGCAACTTCCGGCTGCTGGACGACGGCCGCCTCGGCGTCATGGACTTCGGCGGCGCCGCCCGCGTCCCCGCCGAGCTGCAGTGGTCGATCGGCCGCCTGCTGCGCATCGGCACGCTCGGCGACCCCGATGACATCGTCGACGCGCTGCGCGAGGAGGGCTTCCTCGCGCCGGACGCCGACGTCGACCCGGAGGAGGTCGCCGCGCTCGTCGCGCCGCACGCCGCCCCCTTCGCCGTGGAGCGCTTCCGCTACTCCCGCGAATGGCTGCGCGAGCAGACGGCCCGCGGGCTCGGCCTCGCGTCCGACATGCGTCCCGGCGCGCTCGCCCGCCAGTTCCGGCTGCCGCCCCAGTACCTGGCCGTCAGCCGTGCCTTGTCCGGATGCGGCGGCGTCCTCTGCCAGCTGGAGGCCGAGGGCGAGTTCCGCGCCGAGGCCGAACGCTGGCTCCCCGGCTTCGCCGCCGACGACGGCCCCCACCTCGACGACGACCAAACCCAGGCCACCGCCTGACGTCCCGAAACGGGCGGGGACGGCGGATTCGCGGCGACCGGAGCGAGTGCGGCGAGTGGAGGGCGCCGCCCGCTTTCAGGAGAGGGCCCGCGCCTCCTCTTCCTCCACCTGCTGGTTCCACTCGCGCTTGCTGGACTGCCAGCCGTCCTCGTCGCGGCCGCGCCGCCAGTACCCCGAGATGGACAGCCGCTCCATCGGCAGCCCCCGGTCGATCCGCAGGTGCCGCCGCAGCGCCTTGACGAAGGTGGCCTCGCCGTGGACGAACGCGTGCACCTCGCCGTCCGGGAACTCCAACTTCTGGACGGCGTCGACCAGCAGATCCCCCACACGGGCGCCGCCCCGGTGCAGCCAGACGATGTCCGCGTCGCCCGGGGTCGGCAGGTCCTGCTCCTCCTCGGGCCCGGCGACCTCGACGAACACGCGGACGGGCGCGTCCGCCGGGATCCGCTCCAGCGAGGCGGCGATCGCCGGCAGCGCGCTCTCGTCGCCGACCAGCAGGTGCCAGCCGGCGTCGGCGCGCGGCGCGTAGGCGCCGCCCGGCCCCATGAAGTGGATCTCCTCGCCGGGACGGACGCTCGCCGCCCACGGCCCCGCGATCCCCTTGTCGCCGTGGTGGACGAAGTCGATCGTCAGCTCGACGGCCTCGGGGTCCCACGCCCGGACGGTGTAGGTCCGCGTGGACGGCCAGTGCTCCCGCGGCAGCTCCGCGCGGATCCGCTCCATGTCGAACGGCTCGGGGTAGGCGACGCCCGGCCGCGTGAACAGCAGTTTCACGTAGTGGTCGGTGAACTCTCCCGCCCCGAACCCGGCGAGGTCCTCACCGCCGATGACCACGCGGATCATGTGCGGGGTGAGCCGCTCGGTGCGCAGCACCGTCCCCCGGTTCAGCCTGCGCCCCTTGCGCGCCGGTTCCGTCGCCATGCAGCCCTCCGATGCTCCCGATGACGATACTTAGGCAAGCCTAACCTGCCGCCCGTCCGGATTGTCCCACCGCGGTCCGGCGGGCCGGCGCGGCCGCCGGGCGCGCGGGTGAACAGGGGGTGGACGGCCTGCGCCGGGTGACCCTCCGAACAGGCGCATCTGCGGTACGTTCGTGGGGCCCGCGCGCCCCCGACGCCGCCCGCGCCGCACGGAGGAACGATGTCCGTTCTCGCCCAGTTGCTCACCGCCGTCGACGACGGCACGGTGGAGATCGTCGACCTGACCGCGCCGCTGTCGGAGCGCACGCCGATCCTCCAGCTGCCGGAGCCGTTCGCCAACACGGTGCCGTTCCGGCTCAAGGAGATCAGCCGGTACGACGACCGCGGCCCCGCCTGGTACTGGAACGACATCGAGACCGGCGAGCACGTCGGCACCCACTTCGACGCGCCCGTCCACTGGGCCACCGGACGCGACGGCGAGGACGTCGCGCGGGTCCCGCCCCGGCGGCTCGTCGCGCCCGCCGCGGTGCTGGACGCGTCCGCGCACGCCGCCGCCGATCCCGACTTCCTGCTGGAGATCGAGCACGTCCGGGCCTGGGAGGCGGCGCACGGCCCGCTGCCCGACGGCGGCTGGCTCCTCTACCGCACCGGCTGGGACGCCCTGTCCGGCGACCAGGACACCTTCCTCAACGCCGACCGGGACGGCCCCCACACGCCCGGGATCTCGCCCGAGTGCGCCCGGTGGCTCGCCGAGGAGACGCCCGTCCTCGGCCTCGGCGTGGAGACCGTCGGCACCGACGCCGGCGCCGCGCACGGGTTCGACCCGCCGTTCCCGTGCCACTCCTACTTCCTCGGCGCCGGCAAGTACGGCCTCACCCAGCTCCGCAACCTCGACCGGCTGCCCGCCCGCGGGGCCGTGCTGCTCGCCTCGCCGCTCCCGATCGTCGGCGGCTCCGGCAGCCCCGCCCGCGTGCTCGCGCTGATCGAGCGATGAACGTCGCGGAGGCCGTCGGCGGGGCCCTCGCGCGGCTCGGCGCCGACACCGTCTTCGGGGTCGTCGGCAGCGGCAACTTCCACGTCACCAACGCGATGATCGCGAACGGGGCCCGGTTCGTCGCCGCCCGGCACGAGGGCGGGGCCGCCACGATGGCCGACGCCTACGCGCGGGTCGGCGGCGGCCTCGGGGTGGTGTCGGTCCACCAGGGGCCCGGCCTCACCAACGCCCTCACCGGCATCGCGGAGGCCGCCAAGAGCCGCACGCCGCTGCTGGTCGTCGCGGGCGAGGTCGCCGCCGCCGCGGTCCGCTCCAACTTCCGCGTCGACCAGGCGGCGATCGCCGCGGCGGTCGGCGCCGTCCCCGAGCGCGTCCACTCCCCGCGGACCGCGCTGGCGGACGTGACACGCGCCTGCCGCACCGCGGTCGCCGAGCGCCGCACCGTCCTGCTCGGCCTGCCCCTGGACATCCAGGCCGCCGAGCACCCCGGCCCGGCGGGGCGGTCCGCGCCGTCCGGTCCGCGCTTCGCCCAGGTGCCGGCGCTGCCTGTGCCGCCCGCCGCCGCGATCTCCGGGCTGGCCGACGTCCTGCAGGCGGCGCGGCGGCCGGTGTTCATCGCCGGCCGGGGCGCGCGGCTGTCCGGCGCGGCCGGGCCGCTCCTGGAGCTGGCCGCGCGCTGCGGCGCGCTCACCGCGACGTCCGCCGTCGCCCGCGGCCTGTTCACCGGCGACCCCTTCGGCCTCGACGTCAGCGGCGGGTTCGCCACGCCCGCCGCCGCCGAGCTGATCGGCGGCGCCGACCTGATCGTGGGCTGGGGCTGCGCGCTGAACATGTGGACGACCCGGCACGGCGCGCTCATCGCGAAGGACGCGACGGTCGTGCAGGTCGACGTGGACGCCAGGGCGCTCGGCGCGCACCGCTCCGTCGACCTCGGCCTGATCGGCGACGCGGCCGAGACGGCGCGGGCCGTCGACGCCGAGCTGGAAGCCCGCGGGCACGCCGCGTCCGGCTACCGCACGCCCGACGTCGCGGAGCGGCTCGCCCGCGAGGGACGCTGGCAGGACGTCCCGTACGAGGAGCATCCCTCCGGCGACGACCAGCCAGGACAGGCCGGGGACGCCATCGGCGGGCCCCGCATCGACCCGCGCACCCTGACGATCGCCCTCGACCGGATGCTGCCCCCCGAACGCACCGTCGCCGTCGACTCCGGCAACTTCATGGGCTACCCCGCCATGTTCCTGGACGTCCCCGACGCCGACGGCCTGGTGTTCACCCAGGCGTTCCAGTCGGTCGGGCTCGGCCTCGCCACCGCCATCGGCGCCGCCGTCGCCCGCCCCGACCGGCTCACCGTCGCCGCGCTCGGCGACGGCGGCGCGCTGATGGCGGTCGCCGAGCTGGAGACGGCCGTCCGGCTGGGCCTCGGGCTGCTCGTGGTCGTCTACGACGACGAGGCGTACGGCGCCGAGCTGCACCACTTCGGGCCCGGCGGGCACCCCCTGGACACCGTCACGTTCCCGCCCGCCGACCTCGCCGCGATCGGGCGCGGGTTCGGCTGCGCCGCGGCGACCGTCCGCCGCCCCGGCGACCTCGCCGCCGTGGCGGACTGGCTCGCCGGCCCGCGCGACCGCCCGCTGGTCGTGGACGCCAAGATCACGCGCGGACGGCCCGCCTGGTGGCTGGAAGAGGCGTTCCTCGGTCACTGACCGTGTTTTTCTGACCACTCTTGGGAACCATGAGGTCATGGTCCGCCGGGCGACCCCGTGTTCGCGGCGACCATGCCTGCCGTCACACGCCCCGGAGGTAGAGAGATGACGCGAGGGCCGAAGGTTCCCCAGCTCGCCGCGGAGATGGCCGCGGAGTTCGCCGGGACGATGATCCTGATCCTGTTCGGCGTCGGCGTCGTCGCCCAGGCGGTCGCGGGCAGCGGCCTCGGCGATCCGCAGAGCCTCGGCGGCCACGACAGCATCGCCTGGGCCTGGGGCATCGGGGTGACCCTCGGCGTGTACGTGTCGGCGCGCCTGAGCGGCGGGCACATCAACCCGGCCGTCACCTTCGCGCTCGCGGTCTTCAAGGGCTTCCCGTGGCGCAAGGTGCTGCCGTTCTGGTTCGCGCAGGTGCTCGGCGCGTTCGCGGCGGCGCTGATCGTCCGGTGGAACTACAGCGAGATCCTGCAGAAGTTCGACCCCGGCCTGACGGTCAAGTCGCACCTCGTCTTCTCCACCCTGCCCGGCAACGGGACGCTGCCGATCGGGACGTGGGGAGCGTTCCGCGACCAGGTGATCGGGACCGCGATCCTGCTGTTCCTCGTCCTCGCCCTCACCGACCTGCGCAACGCGCCGCCGCTGGCGAACCTGGCGCCGCTCATCATCGGGCTCATCGTCGTGGCGATCGGGATGGCGTTCGGCTCCGCCGCCGGCTACGCGATCAACCCGGCCCGCGACCTCGGCCCCCGCCTCGCCCAATGGCTCACCGGCTATGGATCGGACGCATGGCGGGATCAGTACGGGGACCTGTACTTCTGGGTCCCCCTCGTCGCGCCGCTGATCGGCGCCGTGGTCGGCGCGGGCCTCTACATCCTGCTGATCGGACGCAACATCCCGCGCGACGGCGAGGAGACCCTGCCCACCGGGCCCGAGCCGGAGTACGACGTCACCTGACGGGGTCCGCCCCACACGCAGAAAGGGGAGAGCCCATGGCCGACTTCGTCGGAGCACTCGACCAGGGCACCACCAGCACCCGATTCATGATCTTCGACCACGGCGGCAGCGAGGTCGCCCGCCACCAGCTCGAACACGAGCAGATCCTGCCCCAGGCCGGATGGGTCGAGCACAACCCCACCGAGATCTGGGAACGCACCCGCGCCGCCATCCAGACCACCCTGAACAAGGCGCACCTGACGTACCGCGACCTGGCCGCGTTCGGGATCACCAACCAGCGTGAGACGACGGTGGTGTGGAACCGCCGGACCGGGCGCCCGTACTACAACGCGATCGTCTGGCAGGACACCCGCACCGACCGCATCGCCTCCGCCCTGGAACGCGACGGCAAGGGCGAGACGATCCGGCATCGCGCCGGGCTGCCGCCCGCGACGTACTTTTCCGGCGGCAAGATCCAGTGGATTCTGGAGAACGTCGACGGCGTCCGCGCGGCCGCCGAGAACGGCGAGGCGATCTTCGGGAACATCGACACGTGGGTGCTGTGGAACCTGACCGGCGGGACGGACGGCGGCGTCCACGTCACCGACCCCACCAACGCCAGCCGCACCATGCTGATGGACCTGGAGACCCTCACCTGGGACGACCAGCTCCTGTCGTTCTTCGGCATCCCCCGCCAGATGCTGCCGCAGATCAAACCGTCGTCCGCGCCTGAGCCGTACGGGACGACCCGGGCGGACGGCCCGCTGGGCGGCGAGGTCCCGCTGACCGGCATCCTGGGTGACCAGCAGGCGGCGACGGTGGGGCAGGTGTGCTTCGCGCCCGGCGAGGCCAAGAACACCTACGGCACCGGCAACTTCCTGCTGCTCAACACCGGTGAGGAACTGGTCAGGTCCTCGCAGGGCCTTCTGACGACGGTGTGCTACCAGTTCGGCCAGGAAAAGCCTGTGTACGCGTTGGAGGGGTCGATCGCGGTGACCGGGTCGGCGGTGCAATGGCTGCGCGACCAGCTCGGCATCATCTCCGGCGCCGCGCAAAGCGAAGCCCTCGCCCGGCAGGTCGACGACAACGGCGGCGTCTACTTCGTGCCCGCCTTCTCCGGCCTGTTCGCCCCCTACTGGCGCGCCGACGCACGCGGCGCCATCGTCGGCCTGTCCCGCTACAACACCAACGCCCACCTCGCCCGCGCCACCCTGGAAGCCATCTGCTACCAATCCCGCGACGTCGTCGAAGCCATGCGCGAAGACTCCGGCGTCGCCCTGGACGTCCTCAAAGTCGACGGCGGCGTCACCGCCAACGAACTGTGCATGCAACTCCAAGCCGACATCCTCGGCGTCCCCGTCTCCCGCCCCGTCGTCGCCGAAACCACCGCCCTGGGCGCCGCCTACGCCGCCGGCCTCGCCGTCGGCTTCTGGACCACCACCCAAGAACTCCGCAGGAATTGGAACGAAGACCGCCGCTGGGAACCCACCTGGACCGACGACCAACGCCACCACGGCTACGCCGGCTGGAAGAAGGCCGTCGAACGCACCTACGGCTGGGTCGACGTCGACTGACCGAAAGGATCCGCATGACCGCACGCCTCGCCGCCGCCATCGCCATGACCGCCGTCGCGGGAGCCGGGACGCTCACCGCCACCGGCGCCGCGCAGGCCGGGACCGTCCAGCAGCACGCCCCGCAGAACCGGAAGGCGGAGGTCGACTTCACCGGGATCGTCGCGCTCAGCAACTGCTCGGGATCGCTCGTGCGCGGGCCGCGGTCCCGCGACGGCGACGCGGCGCTGGTCATGACCAACGGCCACTGCCTGGAGTCGGGGATGCCGGAGGGCGGCGAGGTCATCGTGGACAAGGAGTCGTCCAGGACGTTCACCCTCCTCGACCGGACGGGCGAGAACGACCTCGGCACCCTCCGCGCCACCAGGATCGAGTACGCCACGATGACCGACACGGACGTCACCCTGTACCGGCTGGACGCCACCTACGCCGCCATCCAGCGGCGGTACGGCGTTCCCGCGCTGCGCCTGTCGACCGCCAGGCCCCACGACGGAACCGGGATCCGCGTCGTGTCGGGCTACTGGAGGAAGATCTACGGCTGCAAGATCGACACGACCGTGCACCGGCTCCGCGAGGCCGGCTGGACGTGGAAGGACTCCATCCGCTACACGCCGGAATGCGAGACGATCCACGGCACGTCCGGGTCGCCGGTCGTGGACGTCCGGACGCGCCACGTCGTCGGGGTCAACAACACCGGCAACGACGACGGCGAGCGCTGCACGCTCAACAACCCCTGCGAGGTCGACCGCGACGGGAACGTCACCGTCCGCCGCGGCATCCACTACGGCCAGCAGACGTACCTGCTCGCCCGCTGCCTCGGCGAGGACAACGATGTCGTGCTGGGCGGCGCGTGCGCCCTGCCCCGCCCGTGACGCGACGCCGGACGCGGGTCAGGCGCCGTCGAGGGCGAGGAGCCGGTCCACCACCTCGACGAGGTCGTCGCCGGTCACGTCCGGCGGTGCGAAGACGTCGCCGTAGCGGCCTTCGAGACGTCCGACCCAGCCGGTGACCAGACCGGCGCGCGCGGCGCCGTGGCAGTCCCAGGCGTGCGCCGCCACCAGCGCGAGCCGGTCGGCGGGCACGCCCGTCACGGCGGCGCCGTGCCGGTACACGGCGGCGGACGGCTTCCACCGCCGCACCTCCTCGATGCTGATGACCCGGTCGACCAGGTCGGTGAGGCCCGCGCGGTCGAGGAACGCCATGGTCGTGGCGCCGGCCCCGTTGGTGAGGCACACGGCGGGGACGTCCGCCGCCGCGAGCCGCCGCAGCGCGGGCTCCACGTCCGGGTGGGCGGGGAGCCCGGCGAGGCCGTCCAGCACGCGGGCGACGGCCGCGTCGTCCGCGCGCGGCCCGGCGACGGCGCGCAGCGCCCCCTCGGCGACCCGGCGGAACGGCTCGAAGTCGCCGGTGGCCGTCAGCGCCGTGCCGTCGCGCAGCGTCCGCGCGTACCAGGTGTCCACCGCGGCGCCGGGCAGGCCGGCGTCCTCGAAGCGGGCGCGCAGCGGCTCCAGCCGCATCATCGTCTCCATCACGTCGAAGGCGACGGCGCGGGGCCGCCGGGTCACCGCTCCGCCAGCAGCCCGGCGCGGAGCCGGTCCAGCGTGCCGCGGAGCAGCCGCGAGACGTGCATCTGGGAGAGGCCGATCTGCTCGGCGATCTGCGTCTGCGTCTTGTTGCCGAAGAACCGCAGGAGCAGGATCGTCCGTTCGCGCTCGGGCAGTTCGTCGATCAGCGGGGCCAGGGCGTGGCCGTCGATGAGGGCGTCCAGCGCCGGGTCGTCCGACCCGAGGTACTCGCCGACGGTACCGTTGTCGCCGGACGCCGACCCGTCCGCCGGCGCCTCAAGGGACAGCGGGCGGTAGGCGTCGCAGGCGACGATGACCTCGACGGTCTCCTCCTGGCTGATCTCCATCAGCGCGGCGATCTCCGCGGTCGTGGGGGAGCGGCCGCGCTCGCGGGTGAACTCCTGGACGGTCTGCTGCAGCACCGGCCGCAGCTCCTGGAGGCGGCGCGACACCCGCACGCCCCACGTCTTGTCGCGGAAGTGCCGCTTCACCTCCCCGGTCACCACCGGGTAGGCGTAGGTGACGAACCGGTCGCCGATCCCGGGGTCGAACCGGTTGATGGCCTTGACCAGGCCCAGGTAGGCGACCTGCTGGAGGTCGTCGAGCGGCTCCCCGCGGTTGGCGTACCGGCGCGCCACGCCCCGGACGAGACCGGCGTGCAGGTCGACGATGCGCGCCCGCAGCCGTTCCCGCCGTGGATCGTCCTCCGGCAGCCGGTTCATCTCGGCGAGCAGCGTCTCGGTCTGTCCGTCGTCGGGCCGGGTGGTGGACCGCGCAAGCGTCATGCGTGTCGTCTCCCTCCGTGAGCGGTCGCCGGGGGCGGAGGCTCGATCGCTCGGTCCAGTCCCTTTACCCGGCGAACGGCACATGACACGGGCGCCCGCAGCGGCCGGGCGACGCGTCCTCCCAGGCCGTGACCTGGGGGACGCCGGTAGACTTGCGGGTCGCCCCTGCCTGGTAGGGAGTGGTGCCCATGGCCGCGGCCGATCGTCCCGTCGACCCCGACGTCGATCTGCGCGTGCCGCGGCAGCGGCAGGAGCTGCGGCGCGCCCCGTGGGAGACGCTCGCGGCCGTGTCGGCGGGCGGCGTCCTCGGCGCGCTCGCGCGGTACGGGCTGACCACCGCGTTCCCGTACGGTCCCGGCGACTTCCCCTGGGCGGTGTTCTGGATAAACGTCTCGGGCTGCCTGCTGATCGGCGTGCTCATGGTGCTGATCACCGAGACGTGGCGGGCGCACCGGCTCGTCCGCCCGTTCCTCGGGGTGGGGATCCTCGGCGGGTTCACCACGTTCTCCACCTACGCCGTCGACATCCAGCGGGCGGTGGACGGCGGCGCGCCCCGGGTGGGGCTCGCGTACCTCGCGCTGACGCTGGTCGCGGCGCTCGCCGCCGTCGTCGCGGGGACGCGCCTCACGCGGGCGCTCGCCCGGGCCCTGCTCCGGCGGCCCGCGGAGGGGGACGGCGAGTGACGGTCCTGCTGATCGCGCTGGGCGCCGCGCTCGGGGCCCCGCTGCGCTATCTCACCGACCGCGCCGTGCAGGCGCGGCACGACTCGGTGTTCCCGTGGGGGACGCTCACCGTCAACGTCGCCGGGTCGTTCGTCCTCGGCCTCCTGGTGGCCTGGCCCGCCCACGACGGGGTGATGGACGTCGCCGGGACGGGCTTCTGCGGCGCGCTCAGCACGTACTCCACGTTCGGGTATGAGACCGTCCGGCTGGTCGAGGAAGGAGCGCGCTTCTACGCCGTCCTGAACGCCGTGGCCAGCGTCCTCGCTGGGCTCGGCGCGGCCTACTGCGGAATGGTCGTCGCCCAGGCCGTCACAGCGTGAGCCACCCGACGCGGTGGCGCCGCGTCAGGTGGTGGCATGTGATGGCATGTGGTGCGGCCCAGGCTCGCAGTTCGGAGCACGTGCTCCGAGCCGACGAGTGGGCCGCCACGTGACTGTGCCCATCCGGTCGTTTCGGTAAACCGGTAGGTGTCTCAACTGTCACGGCGTGGGGACAGGGGCCGGACGGTCACGGGCGGCGGCGGTCGCGGGTCACGGCCACGACGGTTCCCGCGACGGGCAGACGACCATCTCCCGCACCTCGCAGCCCGAGGGCTGGGCCAGCGCGAACGCGACGGTCGCGGCCACGTCGCCCGGCCGGTTCAGCTCAGCGTCCGGGCCCGGCCTGTACCGCTCGGCGCGGTCGTCGAAGAACGCGGTGTCCATGCCGCCGGGCACGACCATCGTGACCGCGACCTTCCCGGCCAGCTCCGCGCCGAGGGCCCGGGTGAACCCGACGAGGCCGAACTCCGACGCGCAGTACGCGGTCGCGTCGCGCACGGCCCGGAACCCCAGCGTGGACGCGACGGTGACGACCCGCCCGGCCGGCTCGTTCTCCAGGTAGGGGAGCGCGGCGCGGACGACGGCGGCGGTGCCGAGCAGGTTCACCTGGACGACCCGCTCCCAGTCCTCGGCGGGGACGTCGCACAGCGTCCCGCGCGCGTCGATGCCCGCCGCGGTGACGACGGCGTTCAGGCCGCCGGCGGCGCGGGCGAGGCCGTGCACGGCGCGTTCGGCGCACCGGCGGTCGGCCAGGTCGGCCTGCATGTGCTCGACGTCGTCCTTCGGCGGGTGCCGGTCGAGGACGAGCGGGCGGCCGCCGTCGTCGGCGACCCGCCGCGCGACGGCCGCGCCCAGACCGGACGCGCCGCCCGTGATGAGAACGTTCATGGAACCGGTCCTTTCGTCGTCGAGTACGTCATGTCGTCGTCGGGTGCGTCATGCGGCCACCTCGTTCACCGCGGCGGCCCGGCGGTAGACGCCGGTGGTCTCGGCGGCGACGCGGGCCCACGAGTAGCGGTCGCGCGCCCGCTCGCTTCCCGCGAGGCCCATCGCGGCCCGCCGCGCCGGGTCGTCCAGCAGGGCGCGGATCGCCCTGGCCGCCGCGTCCGGGTCGCGGGGCGGGACGAGGACGCCGGTGACGCCGTCGGCGACCGTGTCGAGGTGCCCGCCGACGGCGCTCGCGACCACGGGCACGCCGCAGGCCATCGCCTCCAGCGGCACCATCCCGAACGGCTCGTACCGGGGCAGCGTGACGACCACACTCGCCGACCTGAGCAGTGCGGGCACGTCGGCGCGGGGGAGCCGGCCGAGGAACTCCACGCGGCCGGCGACGCCCGCGTCCCGCGCCACCGTCCGCAGCCTGCGGATCTCGGGCGCGTCGTCCGGGCCGCCGTGCGCCGGGCCGCCGGCGACGACCAGCTCCGCGTCCGGCAGGTGGGCGAGGGCCCTGATCGCGGTGTCCACGCCCTTGCGCTCGACGAGCCGCGACAGGACCACCAGCCGGTGCCGGTCACGGCCCCCGCCGCCCTCCCGCGTGTGCGGGCCCTCCGGGGTGAACAGGGCCGGGTCGACGCCGTACGGGACGACGCGGACGCGGTCGCTGGGGACGCCCATCGCGGCCAGCTCGGCGACCTCGTCCGCGCAGGCGGCGACCACGATGTCGGCGGCGTGCCCGATCGCGCGCTCCAGCCGGACCCGCGACGCCGGGCTGGTGTCCTCGGCGCCCCGGTGGCGGCGCATGACGGTGCCGAGCGCGTGGTAGCTCAGCACCACCGGCACGCGCCGCGCCGCCGGGGACTGCGCGGCCTGGATCGCGGCGAGGCCGCTCATCCAGAAGTGGGCGTGCGCGACGTCGGGCGGGTCGGCCGCCCACCGCCGCTCCAGGTGGCGGCCGAAGTCGTGCATCCACGGCAGCAGGGCGTCCCTGTCGATGTGCTCGGCCGGCCCGGCGGGGACGTGCTCGACGGTCACGCCCGGCGCGAGCCGGACCCGCTCCCGCGGGGCGGGGGAGCGCCGCCGCGTGTAGACGGTGACGTAGTGGCCCTGCCTGCCGAGCTCGGTCGCCAGCTCCGCGACGAACACGCCCTGCCCGGCGTGCTCGGAGATCATGGCTATCCTCATCGCGTCACCTCCTGGAGAGCGGCCTCCCGCGTCGTTCCTGCCTTCCCCGTCGTTCCTGCCTCCCGCGCCGTCGCGGCCTTCCGCTTCGGCGCGGCCTCCCGCGTCATCACGATCTCCAGGGCCGCGGCGACCTCGTCCGCGCCGACGGACGACAGGCAGGGGTGGCCGTCGACCGGGCACTCGCGGGCGCGGGTGTCCTTGCACGGCGCCTGCTGGTCGCCCAGCAGCGCCATCGGGACGCCGAACGGCGCCCACCTGGCCGCCGGCACGGTCGGCGCGAACAGCGACACGACGGGCGTGCCCACGGCCGCGGCCAGATGCGCGGGACCGGTGTTGCCGGCCACGACCGCGCGGGCGCCCGCCAGCACGGACGCGAGCTCCGCCAGCGTCGTGCGCCCGCCGAGGTCCACGCCGTCCTCCCCGGCGACGAGCGCGGTCAGGTCCTTCTCGTCCCCGCCGCCGGTGACGACGACGCGGTGCCCGGCCGCGCGCAGCAGCCGCACGGCGTCGGCGCAGTGCCCCGGCGGCCACGCCCGCGCGGGCACGGACGCCCCCGGATGGACGACGACGTACCCCGGCCCGCCGGTGAGGTGTCCGGTGCCGGGCAGCGGGTCGCGGATCCGCAGGCGGGCGTCGTCCGGGGACGGGAACCCGGCGTCCTCGGCCAGCGCGAGCATCCGCAGCGGCTCCGGCATGTCCTCGCCTGGACGGTGCCGCAGGTCGAGCAGGGAGCCTGGGCAGTCCTCGCTGATCCCGCCGATCCACGGCGTCCCGGCGAGGCGCAGCAGCAGCGCCAGCGGCAGCGGCGACTGCTGGGACGAGGTCAGGATCAGCGCGCGGTCGAAGCCGCGGAGCCTGCGCGTCAGCCCGTCGATCTCGCCGCGCCTGACCGGGACGGGCGCGGGGTCGATCCACGGGGCGCGCCACTCGATGACGCGGTCGACGCCGGGCAGCAGGTCGGCGGCGGCGCGCCCGCGCGGGCCGCACAGCAGCACGACCTCGTCGGCGCGGGCGGCCACCGCCCGCAGGGCGGGCCCGGCGAGGAGCACGCCGCCGAGGCCGTCCTGCCGGGAGACGAGGACCCTCATCGGCCGTGGAGGATCGCGTTGGTTCCGAGCACGCGCATGTGAGCCCCGTTCCGGCGCAGCGTTCGGCGGGTCGGCGATGCCCTCGTCGTAGACATCCGCCCTGGGCGTCTTGCCTGGACAAATCCCCTGAAGGTGCCTTCGACATTGCCGATAACCGGGGCCCTAAACGCCCGCCGGGCGCGCCACCCGGCGTCGCGGGGCGCGCTACCCGGCGTCGCGGGGCGCGGGGGCGCGGCCGCGGGCCACGAGGAGGCCCGCCACGGCGCCGAGCAGCGCCATCCCGGCGAGCGCCCAGCCGGTGCCGTACTCGGCGTGCCGGGTCGAGCCGCTGGACTCGGCCAGCGTCAGGAACAGCGTCCCGGCGGTGGCGATCCCGATCACCTGCGCGAGCTGCATCACGGTGAGCAGCAGCCCGCTCGCGTCGGCCGCGTCCGCCGCCGGGACGTGCCTCAGCGCGACCGTCATGATGATCGGCATGATGCCGAGACCGAACCCGATGATCCCCGTCAGCACCTCGTAGGCGACGCCGCCGCCCGCGAGCGGGCCGAGCCACACGTAGGCCGCCGCCGCGACGGCGAACCCGGCCGGGATAGTGCGGCGGTGCAGCCGCGCGGGCAGCCGCTGCCAGTTCAGCCCGACCAGGCCGAACGCCAGGACGCACGGCACGAACGCCAGCCCCGACTCCACCGGCGACATGCGCAGCTCGCCCTGCAGGTGCAGGGTCGTGGTGAACAGGAACGTCGCCCAGCTCGCCGGCCCGAACAGGATCGCGGCCAGGGCCGGAACCAGCAGCGGCGCGCGCAGCACCCGCACCGAGATCAGCGGCCGCCGGCCCGCCGCCGCGACCCGCCGCTCCACCAGGACGAACGCGGCCGCGAACAGCGCGCTCCCCGCCAGCGACGCCCAGCCCCACACCGGCCAGCCCAGCTCATGGCCCATGACCAGCGGGACGACGAACAGCAGCACCGCCGGGGTCAGCGTCAGGACGCCGGGCACGTCCAGATCGCGGCGTGAACTCCCGTCGCGGCCCCCGTCGCGCGGCAGGACGCGCGGCCCGGCGAGCAGCAGCGCCACCCCGATCGGCACGTTCACCAGGAAGACCGGCCGCCAGCCCGTGCCGAACAGGTCCGCGTCGACCAGCAGCCCCCCGGCCACCTGGCCGATGACGACACCGCCCGCGATGACGGCCGCGTAGATCCCGAGCGCCCGCGCCCGGGCCGCGCCGGCGAAGTTCCGCTGGATCATGGACATCACCTGCGGTGTCAGCAGCGCCGCCGCCGCGCCCTGCAGGAACCGGAACGCGACGAGCGTCCAGGTGGACGGCGCCAGCCCGCACGCCAGGGACGCCACGGTGAACGCCGCCAGGCCCGCGAGGTACATGCGGCGGTACCCGGCGAGGTCGCCGAGCCGCGCCCCCGTGATCAGCAGCACCGCGAAGGAGATGATGTATCCGGCCACCACCAGCTGGAGCCCGGCGCCCGACGCGTCCAGGTCGGCCCGCAGCGTCGGCAGGGCGACGTTGACGATGTTGGTGTCGAGGATGCTCATGAACGTGCCGAGCAGGATGACGGCGAGCGCGAGGCCGCCTGACCCGTTCCGAGACCCCCGTCCGGGAACAACTCCCCGCACCTCGGTTGTCTGTGTCATATGGAGAAGCTTGCGGTGATTCGGATACCGGTAACGAGAGCCTGCCGATACCGGTACCGACAGCACCTGGCAAGATCGGCCGACCGGGGGCAGGCTGGGGGACGTGACGATGTCCAGTGAGGCCACGAAGGCTTCGCCGCGCCGCCGCACGGAGCTGGCGGCGTTCCTGCGCAGCAGGCGGGCGCGCATCACGCCCGAGGACGTGGGCATGCCGCCGGGCCCGCGCCGCCGCACGCCCGGCCTGCGCCGCGAGGAGGTCGCGCAGCTCGCCGGGGTCGGCGTCACCTGGTACACGTGGCTGGAGCAGGGCCGCCCGATCAACGCCAGCGCGCAGGTGCTGAACGCGGTCGCGCGCACGCTGCGGCTGGACGGCGCCGAACGCGAGCACCTGTACCGGCTGGCCGAGATCCCCGCCGCCGCCGCGGTGGGGGAGGCGCACTGCCTGCCCGAGGACGTCCAGGGGATCCTGGACGCGCTGAGCCCCCTGCCCGCGGCGGTGGGCAACGGACGCTCCGACGTCCTCATGTGGAACGCCGCCTACGCGGCGCTCTTCCCGCGTCTCGTGGCGGCGCCGCCCGCGGAGCGCAACTCCATGTGGATGGTGTTCACGCTGCCGCCCTGCTGCAACCCGGTCGAGAACCTGGAGGCGGCGGCGCCTGCGCACGTCGCGGTCTTCCGGCACCGCTACAGCAAACACCTGGGTGAGCCGGGCTGGAAGGAGTTCGTCCGGCGGCTCCAGGCGGCGAGCCCCGAGTTCGCCCGACTGTGGGCCGCGCACGACGTCGCGCTGGCGGGTCCGGCGCCCAAGGACTTCCGGCATCCGGCCGTCGGGGTGATCCGGACGCGCACCGTGAACATGGACATCACCGCGTCCCCTGACCTGCGGCTGATCATCTACACGCCGTCCGACGAGGAGAGCCGCGAGCGCGTCGCCTGGCTGCTCGCCCACCCCGAGGCCGCCGCCCCCGACCACGAGCACTGACCGCCGTCAGGATCGGGCCCGCCGGGCGATCACGATCAGGTCGATCGCGGCGATGACGGCGACGGCCGCGCAGACCGCCGCCGCGGCCCACGCGCCGTCGTCGTCGCCGCGCAGCGCGGCCACGGCGAACACGACGGCCCCCGCGGCGGTCCCGACCAGCGCGACCCCGGCCAGGACCGCCCGCAGCCGCAGCGGGCTGCGCGCGTCCAGCGGCTCCCGGCCCTCCGGCCGCCGGCGCCGCCGCGGGCCGCGCGAACCGGGGCCGTCTCGATACATGCGCTGGTCGTGCCCGGTCACGCCCGGTCGATGCGGCCGCGCGGCGATCAGTGGGCGCTGGACGCCGCCCAGATGTTGATGCCCGCCTCGACGGCGTCCCGGTCGATGGCGGCGAGCTCGTCCGCGGTGAAATCGAGCCGGTCGAGCGCGGCGAGGTTCTCCTCCAATTGCGCGACGCTGCTCGCGCCGATCAGCGCGGACGTGACCCGCCCGTCCCGCAGCGACCAGGCCAGCGCGAGCTGCGCCAGCGTCTGCCCGCGGGCCTTGGCGATCTCGTTGAGGGTCCGGACGTGCCGGACGTTCTCCTCGGTCAGCAGGCTCGCCGAGAACGACGTCCCCCTGCTGGCCCGCGACCCGTCCGGGACGCCGTCGAGGTACTTGCCGGTCAGCATCCCCTGCGCCAGCGGCGAGAACGCGATGCAGCCCGCGCCCACCCGGTCGAGCGTGTCGAGCAGCCCGCCCTCGATCCACCGGTTGAGCATGGAGTAGGACGGCTGGTGGATCAGCAGCGGCGTGCCCATCTCCCGCAGGATCGCCGCGGCCTCGGCGGTGCGCTCGGCGGAGTACGACGAGATCCCCGCGTACAGGGCCTTCCCGGACCGGACGGCCCGGTCCAGCGCCCCCATCGTCTCCTCCAGCGGCGTGTCGGGGTCGAAGCGGTGGCTGTAGAAGACGTCGACGTAGTCGATGCCCATCCGGCGCAGCGACTGGTCGAGGCTGGCGAGCAGGTACTTGCGCGACCCCCACTCGCCGTACGGACCGGGCCACATGTCGTACCCGGCCTTGGTGGAGACGACGATCTCGTCCCGGTAGGGCGCGAGGTCGTCCCGCAGGATCCGGCCGAAGTTGGACTCGGCGGACCCGTACGGTGGGCCGTAGTTGTTGGCGAGGTCGAAGTGCGTGACGCCGAGGTCGAACGCGCGGCGCAGGATCGCCCGCTGGACGTCCAGCGGGCGATCGTCGCCGAAGTTGTGCCACAGCCCCAGCGAGATCGCCGGGAGCCGCAGCCCGCTGCGCCCGCACCGCCGGTAGGGGATCCGCTCGTATCGTCCGCTGTCCGCCGCGTAGGTCATGGCCACGAGTATTTCAGCGCCGGGCCGCGGGTCACGCCGTCACCTCCGCCATGCGTGAACGGGCGCCGAAGGTGGCAAGAAGACCAAGAGATACTTGGACGAGGAGGTCCCAGTGGTCGCGCTGCGCAGCTATGTGTCGGGTTCCTGGCAGGGCCCGGGCGACGAGGGCGCGCCGCTGCGCGACGCCGTCACGGGGGAGGAGGTCGCCCGTATCTCCTCGGCGGGGATCGACCTGGGGGCCGCGCTCCGGTACGGGCGGACGACCGGCGGCCCCGTGCTGCGGGAGCTGACCTTCCACCAGCGCGCGGCGCTGCTGAAGGCGCTCGCCTCGCACCTGCGGGAGCATCGCGAGGAGCTGTACGCGCTGTCGGCGCGCACCGGCGCGACCCTCGGCGACTCGACGTTCGACGTGGACGGCGGCATCGGCGTCCTGTTCGGCTACGCGAGCAAGGGCAGGCGGGAACTGCCGAACGACACCGTGCTGGTCGAGGGGAGCGTCGAGCCGCTCGGCAAGGGCGGCACGTTCGTCGGGCAGCACCTGTGCACGCCGTCGCACGGCGTCGCGGTGCAGATCAACGCGTTCAACTTCCCGGTGTGGGGGCCGCTGGAGAAGCTCGCCCCCGCGTTCCTCGCCGGGGTGCCGAGCCTGATCAAGCCCGCCAGCCAGACCGCGTACCTGACCGCCCGGCTGGTCGAGCTGATCGTCGAGTCCGGCATCCTGCCGGAGGGGTCCGTGCAGATGGTCTGCGGTGACCCTCGTGACCTGTTCGACCATCTCACCGAGCAGGACATCGTCGCGTTCACCGGGTCGGCGTCCACGGCGCGGCTGCTGCGCACCCATCCGGCGATCGTCGGGAACGCCGTCCGGTTCAACGCGGAGGCCGACTCGCTGAACTGCTCCGTCCTCGGCCCGGACGCGGCGCCCGGCACGCGGGAGTTCGACCTGTACGTCGAGCAGCTCGTCGCGGAGATGACCGTCAAGGCGGGCCAGAAGTGCACCGCCATCCGCCGCGCCCTGGTGCCCGCCGCGGTGATCGGCGACGTCGCCGAGGCCGCGCGGGAACGGCTGTCGAAGGTCACGGTCGGGAACCCCGCCGACCCGGACGTGCGGATGGGCGCGCTCGCCGGGCTCGACCAGCGCGAGGAGGTGCGCCGCTCCCTGAAGGCGCTGCTGGACGCGAGCCAGCCCGTCTTCGGCGACCCGGAGCACGTCGACGTCGTCGGCGCGGACGCCGAGCGCGGCGCGTTCCTGTCGCCCATCCTGCTGCGCGCCGACGACCCCGGACGCGCCGAGCCCCACGAGGTCGAGGCGTTCGGGCCGGTCAGCACGCTGCTGCCCTACGACGGCACCGCCGAGCAGGCGGTCGGGCTGGCCGTCCGGGGGCGGGGCAGCCTCGCCGGGTCGATCGTCACGGCGGACGCCGACTTCGCGCGCCGCGTCGTCCTCGGCACCGCGCCCTGGCACGGACGGCTCCTGATCTTGAACTCCGAGGACGCGCGGGAGTCGACCGGGCACGGCTCGCCGCTGCCCGCGCTCGTCCACGGCGGTCCCGGACGCGCCGGAGGCGGCGAGGAGCTGGGCGGGATCCGCGGGGTCGTCCACCACATGCGGCGCACCGCCGTCCAGGCCGGGCCCGCGATGCTCACCGCGATCACCGGGCGGTGGGTCCCCGGCACCGACCGGACGGTCACCGACGAGCACCCGTTCCGCAAGCATCTGGAGGACCTGCGCGTCGGCGACACCGCCGCCGGAGGCCCCCGCGTCGTCACCCTCGACGACGTGGAGCACTTCGCCGAGTTCACCGGCGACGCCTTCTACGCCCACATGGACGAGGACGCCGCCCGCGCCAACCCGTTCTTCGGCGGACGCGTCGCGCACGGCTACCTCGTCGTGTCGTTCGCGGCCGGGCTGTTCGTGGATCCCGCGCCAGGGCCCGTCCTCGCGAACTACGGGCTGGAGAACCTGCGGTTCCTCACACCGGTCAAGCCGGGCGACGAGTTGTCGGTCACGCTCACCGCCAAGCAGATCACGCCGCGCGACGGCGCCGACTACGGCGAGGTCCGGTGGGACACCGACGTCACGAACCAGGAGGGCGCCTCCGTCGCCAAGTACGACGTGCTGACGCTGGTGGCCAAGAGGCCCAAACACGACTAATCATTGGACAGGGCGTCAGGGGGAGACGCCGCCCGGTCACCGGCGAACGGGGTGCGCAATCAGATGATCAGTCCCCTGCACATCCAGACGGTGCGCGAGGTCGTGCGCACCGGGTCGTTCGCGGACGCCGCCCGCAACCTCGGGTACACCGCGTCCGCCGTCTCCCAGCAGATCGCCGCGTTAGAGCGCGCCTGCGGGCTGGTGCTGTTCGAGCGCCGGGCGCGCAGCGTCCGGCCGACCAGCGCCGCGTTCCTCATGGTCAGCAAGGGCAACGACGTGCTGTCGGCGCTCGACACCCTGGAGCGCGAGCTGCGCACGGTCGCGAGCGGCGAGCGCGGCGCGCTGCAGCTCGGCAGCTTCCCGACGGCCAGCGCCCGCATCCTGCCGCGGGTGCTGGCGGAGCTGTCCCGGGTCCGGCCCGGCATCGAGATCAAGCTGTCGGAGGGCGAGCCGGACGAGCTGCTCCCCGAGCTCCTCGACGGCGACCTCGACCTCCAGCTCGTCTACCGGTACGACCTGTTCCCGCGCACCTGGCCCGACCAGATCGTCGAGACGCCGGTCATGGACGAGAACCTCGTCCTGTGCGTGCCGGAGGAGCATCCGCTGGCGCGCGGCCGGACCGTCAGGCTCCGGGAGCTGCGGTCGGAGACGTGGATCGCGAGCCGTCCGGAGAGCTCCGGCTCGCAGGCGCTGCTGCGGTTGTGCAGCACCGCCGGGTTCACGCCGAACATCGCGTTCCGCAGCAACGACTACGCGGTGGTGTGCGGGCTCGTCGGCTGCGGGCTCGGGATCGCGCTCGTCCCGGCGCTCGGCTGCGTGCCCGCGCCCGGCCTGCGGATGCTGCGGCTCAGCCGCCGCACCCCGCAGCGGCACGTCACCGTCCTGCGCCGCGTCACCAACACCAACCCGCTCGTCAAGGACGCGATGCGCGGCCTGACCGAGGTCGCCCGCGGCGTCGAGGCCGAGATCAGCGGCGCAACCGGCCCTTGAGCTCCATCGCCGCCCTGACCCGGTCCTGCGCGAGCGCGAGCGCCGCCTGGTGCGTGGTCGTGCCCTGCGCGCGGGCCGCCGCGAGGACCGTCCCGGTGTTCTCCCGCATCTTGGCCGACACGGCGGCGAACACGGCGTCCGGCTCGGGGCGGAAGGCGGAGTAGCGGGCGTCCATCGCGAAGCCCGCCGCGACGACGCCGCCCGCGTTCGCGACGAAGTCCGGCACGACGGTGATCCCGCGCGCGGCGAGGACCCGCTGCGCCGCCGGTCCGGTCGGCAGGTTCGCGCCCTCCACCACGATGCCTGCCTGGACGTTCGCGGCCACGTCCGCGTCGATGACGTCCTGCAGCGCGGCCGGGACGAGGACGTCCGCGGGGACGAGCAGCTCCGCGCCGACGTCGAGCAGCCGTCCGCCGCCGTACTCCTTCACGACCGCGTCGCCCGCCTCGGCCCGCAGGTCGAGGAGGCGGTCGACGTCCAGTCCTTCGGGGTCGTGCAGCGCGCCGTGCACGGTCGAGACCGCCACGACGGTCGCGCCCAGCTCGGCGAGGCGGCGCGCCGCCGCGTGCCCGACCGCGCCGAACCCCTGCACCACGACCCGCGCGCCCCGCAGCGACGAGCCGGCGTGCCGGGCGGCGGCGTCGGCGGCCTCCGCGACGCCGTAGCCGGTCACGCCCAGCTCGTCGTACGGCATCCCGCCGAGCACGTGCGGGGTGCCGACCGCCGCGCCCCGGTCGGCCAGTTCGTCCTGGACGATCGCCGCGTCCCGCTCCGTCAGGCCCATGTCCAGGCCCGCGACGTACTGCCGGGGGATCTCCTGCGACAGCGCCCGGACGAACGCCCGCAGGATCGCCTCCCGGTCCGGCGAGCCGGGGTCGGCCATGATCCCGGCCTTCGCGCCGCCGAAGAACAGGTCGACGCCCGCCCACTTGTACGTCATCACCCGCGCCAGCCGCGCCACCTCCGCGACCGTCAGCGACGCGCTCATCCGCATGCCGCCCTTGCCCATCCCGCGGGCCGTGTTGTCGATGACCAGGACGCCGCGCATCCCGGTCCGGGAGTCGGACACGCAGACGACGCGTTCCGGGCCCCACTCGTCCATCAGCGTGAGCACGTCAGACACGGTTCAGCTCCGGGCGGAGGCCGTCCCCGGCGAACCGGGCGGCGCTGAGCGGGGACACGTCGGCGAACGGCTCGCGGCCCAGGTACAGGTCGCGGACGACCTCGCCGACCGCCGGGCCCTGCAAGAACCCGTGGCCGGAGAAGCCCGTCGCGTACAGGAACCGGGACACGGACGCGTCCTCCCCGATAAGCGCGTTGTGGTCGGGCGTGACCTCGTACAGGCCCGCCCAGCCGCCGGTCAGCCCGACGTCGAGCAGCCGCGGCGCGCGTGACCCGATCGCCTCGGTGAGGCGGGGCAGCCAGGCGTCCGTGCGATCGAGGCGGAACCCGGGCCGCTCCTCCGGGTCGGACATCCCGAGCATCAGGCCCTCGCCCTCGCCGTGGAAGTAGAACGACGTCGCGAAGTCGATCGTCATCGGGACGGGACGCGGCAGGCCGGGGATCGGCTCGGTGAACACGAGCTGGCGGCGCAGCGGCTCCACCGGCAGCTCGACGCCCGCCATCCGCCCGACCGCCGCCGACCACGCCCCGGCCGCGCACACGACCGCGGACGTCGCGACGCGGCCCCGGCTCGTCTCGACGGCCTTGACCTCGCCGCCCTCGGTCTCGATGCCGAGGACCTCGCAGCGGGTCAGGATCGTCGCGCCGTGCCGCCGCGCGCCGGTCGCGTACCCGAGGACGACCGACTCGGGCGTGCAGTGCCCGTCGTCGGGAGAGAAGGCCGCGGCCAGCAGCCCGTCCGTGTCGATCAGGGGGGAGAGCCGCCGCGCCTCCGCCGCCGAGATCATCCGGCTGGGCACGCCCAGGTCGTCCTGGAGGGCCACGCTCCGCTCGAACTCCGCCACGTCCTCCGGCCGCGACAGCAGGAACAGGTAGCCGACCTGATGGAGGTCGATCTCCTGGCCCGGACGTTCGCCGAACCGCGTGAACGCCTCCAGGCTGCGGGCCCCGAGCCGGACGTTCACCTCGTCGGAGAACTGCGCCCGCACCCCGCCCGCCGCCTTGCACGTCGAACCGGACCCCAGCTCGTCGCGCTCGACCAGCACCACGCGCCGCACCCCGGCCTCCGCGAGGTGGAACGCGATGCTCGTCCCCATGACGCCGCCGCCGACGACGACGACCTCGGCCTCGGACAGCACCGCGGCCGCCTAGAGCCGGAAGCCGAGGTCGGGGCTGATCTCCAGGACGTCCATCTGCGCCTTCTGGAGACGTCCCGAGTGGTCCCAGTTCATCGACTGCCAGCGGGTGAACTGGTCCAGCACCCACACGCCCGACTGGCGGCTGCCGTTCCCGGAGCGCCCGTTGCCGCCGAACGGCAGGTGCGCCTCCGCGCCGGACGTGGAGTTGTTCACGCTCACCATCCCGGCGGAGATCCGCCGCCGGAACGCGAAGACCTTGGCCGGGTCCGTGGTGTAGATCGACGCCGACAGGCCGTAGCCGGGCGCGTTGGCGAGGGAGACCGCCTCGTCCAGCGTCCGGTATGAGGCGACGCCGATGATCGGGCCGAACGTCTCGTGCATGAACAGCTCGTCGCCGGGGGCGACGCCGTCCACGATCACGGGGTGGTAGTAGAGGCCCGCCTCGGCGTCGCCGGTGAAGCCGTCGCGCGGAGCGGCCGCCGTGATCCGGCCGGTCGCGGACGAGCCGTGCACGGTGTGGTGCGGGCCGATCCAGCCGAGGACCTTCTCGAACCCGTCCGCGAACCGCTCGTTGATCAGCGGCCCGTACAGGACGTCGCCCGCCGGGTCGCCGACGACGGCGGCGCGCGTCGCCTCGTCCAGCAGTCGGACGAACTCGCCGTGCACCGACTCGTGGACGATCGCCGTCCCGAGCGACGTGCAGCGCTGCCCGGCCGTCCCGAACCCGGAGAACAGCGCGCCCTCGACGGCCAGCGGCAGGTCGGCGTCCTCGGTGACGACCATCGGGTTCTTGCCGCCCAGCTCCAGGCACGGCGACTGGAGGTGGCGCCCGCACAGCTCGCCGATCCGCGACCCGACCTCGGTGGACCCGGTGAAGCCGACCTTGTCGACCAGCCCCTGGCCGAGGGCCCGCTCCAGCCCCTGATAGGTTTCCGGGCCGTCCGCGTAGACGACGTTGAGGACGCCGTCCGGCAGACCGGCGTGCGCGAACAGCTGGTAGAACGCCTCCGCGCACGCGGCCGCGTACTCGGCGGGCTTCCACACCACCGTGTTCCCGCACAGCAGCGCCGGGACGATGTACCAGGACGGCACCGCCACCGGGAAGTTCCCCGCCGTGATCACCGTGACGACGCCGACCGGGTCGCGGAACGTGAACAGCTGCTTGTCCGGCATCTCCGACGGCACCGTCTGCCCGTACAGCCGCCGTCCCTCCCCGAGGAAGAACGCGCACGTGTCGGCGATCTCCTGGACCTCGCCGAGCGCCTCGGCGTACGGCTTGCCGACCTCGCGGGTGACGACGCGGGCGAGGGCCTCCTTGTTGGCCTCGACGAGGCGGCCGATGGCGGCGATGACCTGCCCGCGGACGGGCGGCGGGACGTCCCGCCAGGCGTCCTGCGCCTCGCGCGCGGCCGCGCAGGCCCGGACGAGGCCGCCCGCGTCCGCGAGGGACACCTCGGCGACCACGTCGGCCGTGCGGGACGGGTCGGTGGAACGGTACGGGCGCGGGCCCGCCGGAAGCCGGGCGCCGCCGATGACGGAGGAGAGCACGAGTCCAGCGTGAACAAACCGGGCCCCTCGCGCCAAGATCGGGCAGAGCGCGGCTTCCTTACCGCGAGGCCAAGCCCGGCTGAGGCTTTCCCCGGACGGCCGTCCAGCGCGGTCGTCCAGCGCGGCCCCTGCGCGGCCGTTAAGCGTTCCTTGGCCAACCGCCAACCTGTTCGCGGCCTTGCGCGGTCGACCCGAGCCCCGGCCGCGTCCGATGCTCGAACCGCGCCCATTCCCACGCAGGAGACCGCATGGCCGAGCCGGAGCCCGCCGACGTCCACTTCCTGGAGGGGGCCGCCGCCCTCAGGCCGCCGGACGCGCCCGTCCCGGCAGGGCGGCTGAGCGGCGAGCGCCTCCTGGAGCTGTTCGACGCCCAGCTCGGCAGCAGGCACCTCGACCTCGCCGCCCGGTGGCTCCGCTCCGAGGGCCGCGGCTACTACACGATCGGGTCGTCCGGCCACGAGGGGAACGCCGCCGTCGCCGCCGCGCTCCGCCCGGACGACCCGGCGCTGCTGCACTACAGGTCAGGCGCGTTCTTCCTGGAGCGGGCACGCCAGGCGCCCGGCGGGGAGCCGCTCCGCGACGTCCTCCTGGGCCTGGTCGCCGCCGCCGAGGAGCCCATCGCCGGCGGACGCCACAAGGTGTTCGGCAGCCACCGCCTGCACGTCATCCCGCAGACGTCCACGATCGCGTCACACCTCCCGCGCGCGCTCGGCGTCGCCTTCGCGATCGAACGCGCGGCCCGGCTCGGCGTCGACGCCCCCTGGCCGCGCGACGCCTTGGCCGTGTGCAGCTTCGGCGACGCGTCCGCCAACCACTCCACGGCCACGGGCGCGATCAACGCCGCCGTCAACACCGGGTTCCAGGGCCTGCCGCTGCCGCTGCTGCTCGTCTGCGAGGACAACGGCATCGGGATCAGCGTCCGCACGCCGCCCGGCTGGATCCACGCCGCCTACGGGTCGCGTCCAGGGCTCGCCTACTTCCACGCCGACGGCTGCGACCTCGCCGACGCCCACGCCGTCGCGTCGCAGGCCGCGGCCTGGGTGCGGGAGCACCGCCGCCCCGCCTTCCTGCACCTGCGGACCGTCCGGCTGATGGGCCACGCGGGCTCCGACGTCGAGTCGTCCTACCGCACCCCCGTCGAACTGGCCGCCGACCTCGACCGCGACCCCCTCCTCCAGACGGCGCGCCTGCTCGTCGACACGGGCGCGGCGACGCCCGCCGAGATCGTCGACCGCTACGAGGCGAAGCGCGCCGAGGTCATGGCCCTCGCGGCGAAGGTCACCGGCGCGCGACGCCTCTCATCGTCGGCCGAGGTGATGGCCCCCCTCCACCGCTCCGCGGCCCCCGGGGACGCGGCGCCGCCGTCCGGGGAGCCCGTGACGGTCGCGCAGGCCATCAACCGGACGCTCGGCGACCTGCTCGACGAACGCCCCGGCCTGGTCGTCTTCGGCGAGGACGTGGCGCGCAAGGGCGGCGTCTACGGCGTCACGCGCGGCCTGCTGAAACGGGCCGGGGCGGCGCGGGTGTTCGACACGATCCTGGACGAGCAGTCGATCCTCGGCCTCGCGCTCGGGTTCGGCCTGGCCGGGATGCTGCCCGTCCCGGAGATCCAGTACCTCGCGTACCTGCACAACGCCGCCGACCAGATCCGCGGCGAGGCGGCGACGATGCGGTTCTTCTCGTCGGGCCGGTACCGCAACCCGATGGTGGTCCGCGTCCCCGGCTACGCCTACCAGAAGGGGTTCGGCGGCCACTTCCACAACGACAACGCCGTCGCCGCGCTGCGCGACATCCCGGGCCTCGTCCTCGCCTCGCCGGCGCGGCCCGACGACGCCGCGGGCATGCTCCGCGCCTGCGCGGACGCCGCCCAGTCGGACGGACGCGTCTGCGTGTTCCTGGAGCCGATCGCGCTCTACCACGCCCGCGACCTGCACGAGGACGGCGACGGCGGCTGGCTCGCGCCGTCCGGCGGGACCGTGCCGATCGGCCGGGCCCGCACCTACGGGAACGGCCGCGACCTCACCCTCGTGACCTTCGCGAACGGGCTGCTGATGAGCCTGCGCGCCGCCCGCCGTCTGGAGGCCCGCGGTGTCCGGTGCCGCGTCCTCGACCTGCGCTGGCTGGCCCCGCTGCCCACCGGCGACCTGCTCCGCGAGGCGCGCGCGACCGGGGCCGTCCTGATCGCGGACGAGACGCGCCGCACCGGCGGCGTGTCCGAGGCCGTCCTCACCGCCCTCGCCGACGGAGGCTTCCAGGGCCGGACGGCCAGGGTCACCAGCGAGGACAGCTTCATCCCCCTCGGCGACGCCGCCCACCACGTCCTTCTCTCGGAGACCGCGATCGAGGAGGCGGCGGAACGCCTCCTCACCGGGACTCGATGACGGGGTCGCCGCCGAGGTAGGCGGCCTTCACGCGGTCGTCCTGCGCGAGCTCGGAGGCGCGGCCGGACAGCACGATCCGGCCCGTCTCCAGGACGTACGCGCGGTCGGCGAGGCGGAGCGTCTGGTGGGCGTTCTGCTCGACGATCAGGATCGTGGCGCCCTGCTCGCGGATCTCCCGGACGACCCGCAGCACCTGCTGCGCCGTCTGCGGCGCGAGGCCCATCGTCGGCTCGTCCAGGGCGAGGAGGCGGGGCCGCAGCATGAGCGCGCGGCCGATCGCGAGCATCTGCTGCTCGCCGCCCGACAGCAGCCCGGCGAGCTGGCCGCGCCGCTCCCCGAGCCGGGGGAACATCTCGTACACCTCCTCCCGGCGGGCCGCGACGGCGGCGCGGTCGCGGCGCCGGAGATAGCCGCCGAGCAGCAGGTTCTCGGCGACGCTCAGCGCCGGGAACACGCGCCGCCCCTCCGGGACGTGCCCGAGCCCGGCCGCGACGACCTTGTGCGCGTCGAGCCGGGTGATGTCGCGGCCGTCGAACTCGACGCGTCCGGACCGGGTCCGGTGCAGCCCGGTGACCGTGCGGAGCGTGGTCGTCTTGCCCGCGCCGTTGCTGCCGAGCAGCGCGACGATCTCGCCCTCGCCGACCTCGAACGAGATCCCGGCCAGCGCCTCGACCTGCCCGTACCGGCTGCGCAGGTCGCTCACCCTCAGCAGCGCCCGCCCGCCCGCGCTCACCGCAGCACCTCCGTGACGAGGTCGGTCTCCGGGTCGTCGGGGACGCCGAGGTAGGCGGCGATGACCCGCTGGTCCTCCTGGATCTCGGCGGGCGGGCCCTCGGCGATCGTCCGGCCGTACTCCAGCACGGTCACGCGGTCGGAGATCGACATGACGAGCGCGACGTCGTGCTCGATCAGCACGACCGCGGCGCCGAGCGCGCTGATCCGGGCGATCAGGTCCATCAGCGCCCGCTTCTCGGTGGGGTTCGCGCCGGCGGCGGGCTCGTCCAGCAGCAGGACGCGGGGGTCGCCGGCGAGGGCGCGGGCGATCTCCAGGCGGCGGCGGTCGCCGTAGGCGAGGCCGCCCGCCGGGCGGTCGGCGGCGTCGAGCAGGCCGACGAAGTCCAGGCAGCGGCGGACGGTGTCGGCGTCCTCGCGCGACAGCGGGCGCAGCAGCCCCCGGTCGCGGGCGAACCGGCCGATCAGGACGTTCTCCGCGACGGTCATCTCGTCGAACAGCCGGATGCTCTGGAACGTGCGGGCGAGCCCGGCGGCGGCGACCCGGTGCGGGGCGTGGCCGCGGACGTTCCGCCCGGCGAGCACGACGGTCCCGGCGGACGGCGGGATCATCCCGGTGATGCAGTTGAACGCGGTGGTCTTGCCCGCGCCGTTCGGGCCGATCACGCTGACGACCTGCCCGGCGTCCGCGCGGAGCCCGAGCCCGTCCACGGCCGTGACGCCGCCGAACCTGCGGGTCAGCCCGCCGACCTCCAGCAGCGTGCCCTTCGCGGACGGGAGCTCGGGCGCGGGCCCGGCCGTCGCGGGGAGGCGGAAGCGGCGGGGCCGGTAGGGCCACACGCCCTGCGGGCGCAGAAGGACGATCAGGATCAGCAGCAGCGCGAAGAACAGCCCCCGGTACTCCTGGACGCTCCGCAGCACCTCCGGCAGCGCGATGATCACCACGGCGCCGATCATCACGCCGGGCCGGCTGCCCATCCCGCCGATGATCACCACGAGCAGGATCATCAGCGAGGTCAGGAACGTGAAGCTGGACGGGTCGACGGTGCCGAGCTGAGCCGCGTTCAGCGGCCCCGCGACCGCCCCGGTCATCGCGCCGAGGACGTACGCGAGCAGCTTCACCCGCCGCGCCGGGACCCCGACCGCCTCGGCCGCGGTGTCGTCCGACCGGATCGCCCGCCACGCGTACGCGAGCCGCGACCGGGCGAGCAGCGCCGTCAACGCCAGCACGACGACGAAGAACGCCAGCGTCAGGTGGTAGAAGTCCTTCGGCATGACGAGCTCGCGGCCGCCGAGCGTGACCGGCGGGATGCCGGTCAGCCCGTTCGGCCCGCCGGTGATCTCCAGGTTGATCACCGTGATCCGGATGATCTCGCCGAAGCCGAGCGTGACGATGGCGAGGTAGTCGCTGCGCAGCCGCAGCGTCGGGTACCCGATCACGACCCCGGCGACCGCGGCGGCGGCCACGGCGGCGGGCAGCGTGAGCCAGAAGTTCCACTCCAGCTCCACCATCAGCAGGCCCGCCGTGTACGCGCCGATCGCGAAGAACGCGGCGAAGCCGAGGTCCAGCAGGCCCGCGTACCCGACGACGATGTTGATGCCGAGGCCGAGGACCGCGTAGATCAGGATCGTCGCGCCGACGGTCAGGCCGTAGTCGTCCATCGTCTGGCCGGCGATGAGCGCCGCCACGACCAGCAGCGGCCAGCCCCCGTACCGGACGGGCCGCTCCCAGCGTCCGAGGCCGGGCACGCGCTCCATCAGGCGGGCCCTCATGCCTACACGGGCGTTCATGCGCGCTCCACGACGCGTTCGCCGAACAGGCCGGTGGGTCTCAGCGCCAGCACGCCGATGAGCAGCCCGAAGATGATCACGTCCGTCCAGCGGGACGAGACGTACCCGGCGGAGAACGACTGGACGAGCCCGATCGCCACGCCCGCGACCATCGTCCCCGGCAGGTTCCCGATGCCGCCGAGCACGGCGGCGGTGAACGCGCGCAGCCCGATGAGGAACCCCATGCCGAAGCTGATCTGCACGTAGTACAGCCCGTACATGACGCCCGCCGCGCCCGCCAGCAGGGAGCCGATGAAGAACGTCATGAGGATGAGCCGCTCGACGTTGATGCCCTGGAGCCGGGCGGCGTCCCGGTCCATCGCGAGGGCGCGCATCGCCGTGCCCGTCACCGTCCGGGTCACGAACAGCCACAGCCCGGCCATCAGCGCCACCGACAGCACGACCAGCGCGAGCTGCCCCCACGTGACGCGGACGGCGCCGCTGAAGATCTGCCCGCCGTCCAGCGTGTTCGGGTACGACTTGAACCGCGCGTCGGTGAGCACCTTCACGCCCTCCTCCAGCGCCAGCGACACCCCGATCGCGGCGATGAGCAGCGCGAGCCGCGGCGACGCCAGCAGCGGGACGTAGGCGGCCCTCGCGATCCCGGTGCCGACGACGCCGGTCGTCAGCGCGCCGATGAGCACGGCGGCGGCGATGGCGGGCAGCGCCATCCCGCCGCTCGCGCCGAGCGTGGTGAGCGTCCCGAACCCGGCGAACGCGCCGATCATGAACACGTCCCCGTGCGCGAAGTTGATCAGCCGGACCACGCCGTAGATCATCGAGTAGCCCAGCGCGATCAGCGCGAGGAACGCCCCGATCGTCAGCCCGTTGACGAGGTACTGGACGAATTCGCTCATAGCTCGTTCATGAGGTCTTGGCGTCGACCCACGTGCCGCCGGACTTGTCGAGCTTCTTGTAGGCGGTGAACGCGCCGCCCTGGACGCGGACGGTGATGTACAGCGGGTCGGTCCGGTCGCCCTTGTCGTCGAAGGTGATCGGCCCGGTGATGCCCGGGAAGTCCTTGATCTTGTGGAGGGCGTCGGTGATGTCCTTGCCCTCGGTGGACCCGGCGTCGTCGATCGCCTTCGCGACGACCTTCACCGCGTCGTACTCGTACACCGAGAACGGGCCGGGGTCGGCGTTGTTCGCGGCCTTGTACGCCGTGACGAACTTGGCTGCGGCGGGCAGGTCCTTGGCGAGCGGCGCGGTGGTGGCGATGTAGCCGTCGGCCGCCGAGCCCGCCGTCTTCAGCACGGTCGAGTCGGTCGTCGCGTCCCCGCCCATCAGCGTGAACTTCAGCCCGAGCTGCTTGCGCTGCTTCATCAGCAGGCCCGCCTCGGCGAAGTAGCCGGTGAAGTACAGGACGTCCGGCTTCGTCGACGCCACCTTGGTCAGGACCGGGCTGTAGTCGGACTGGCCGGGCTGCAGCGCGTCCTGGTACACGACCTGCCCGCCCGCCTGCTTCGCCGAGTTCGCCGCCGCGTCCGCGAGGCCCTTGGCGTAGGTGGTGTTGTCGTGCAGGAGCGCGATGCGCTTGGCGCCGAGCTGCCCGGTCATGAACTTGGCCGCGACGAGCCCCTGGTTGTCGTCGCGCCCGCAGGTGCGGAACACCTTGCCCTTCCCGGTGTCGGTGAGGGACGGGTTCGTGGACGCGTCCAGCACGAACGGCACGCTCCGCCGCCCGTAGATCGGGATCGCGGGCACGGCCGCGCCCGAGCAGTACCCGCCGGCGACCGCCACGACCTTGCTGTTGAGGAGCTTCTGCGCGGCCTGCGCGCCCTGCTGGGCGCTGCACTGGTCGTCCGCCTCGACGATCTGGACGTCGCGCCCGTCCACGCCGCCCGCCTTGTTGATCTCGGCGGCGGCGACCTTGGCGGCGGCGAGGATGTCCTGCCCGGCGGACGCGGAGTCGCCGCTCAGCGGCGCCGGGACGCCGATCTTGATGGCGCCCGACCCGCCGGAGTCGTCGCCGGACCCGCAGGCCGCGGCGAGCGGCGCGAGCAGCAGCCCGGCGCCGGTCACGGTGAGGAGTCGGAACCCGCGTCGGCGGTCCCGGGATGTCGATCGAGTCATCGGCGCCTCTCCGTCGCTCGTGGGCGGGATGGTGAAAGCCTGAAACCTCGGGGGACGGCCGTCGAGACGGGCAAGCATGCGATCTCATGTAGTGATCGATAAGAACCGCTTGCCCTTTCGGCCTCGACAGCGCGGGAACGGGCTCGCGAGGATCGCAGCATGGCCGATGTCCTGCTGCTTTCCGCCGCCGACGTGCGCGCGGTGTTCGACCTTCCGGCGGCGATCGCCTCGCAGCGGGCCGCGTTCGGGGCGCTCGGCCGCCGGGAGGCGCGGCTCGCGCCGCGGCTCCTGCTGGACGGCCCGGACGGCGGCGTCGCGTTCTGCTACGTGTCCCGCCTGCCCGGCACCGGCGCGGTCTCCAAGTTCGGCAGCGTCACGCCGGGCAACGCGGAGCGGGGGCTGCCGACCGTGGCGGCGCTGGTGACCGTCCAGGACCCGGTGGACGGACGGCCCGTCGCGATCATCGAGGGCGAGTCGGTGACGACGCTGCGGACCTCGGCGGCGAGCGCGGTGGCCGCCGATCACCTGGCGGTCCCGGACGCGTCCCGGCTCGCGGTGATCGGCTGCGGCGTCCAGGGGCGGGCGCACGTCCGGGCGATGGCGGAGGTCCGGCCGATCGGTCGGGTGACGATGGCGTGCCGCCGTCCGGAGACGTGCGGCGTCGCCGCCGGGCTGGCGGACGAGCTCGGGATGCGGGTGGAGGCGGCGTCCGCCCGCGCGGCGGTCGAGGGCGCGCAGATCGTCGTCACCGCCACGACCAGCGCGGATCCGGTCGTGTTCGGCGAGTGGCTCGACCCGGGCTGCACGGTCGTGAGCGTCGGCTCGTTCGCCCCGGACCGGGCCGAGGTGGACGACGGCGTCCTCACCCGGGCGGCCTCGATCGTGGTGGACGACGTGCCGGCCGCGCTGGAGCACGCGGGGCCGGTCGTCGCCGCGATCCGTTCGGGGCACCTCAGCCCGGAGCGGGTGCGGCCCCTCGGGCCGATCGTCGCGGGCCTCGCCGCCGGGCGCGAGTCCGCGGACGACGTCGTCTTCTACAACAGCGTCGGGGTCGGCGTGCAGGACACGGCGGCGGCGTCCGTCATCGTCGAGCGGGCGCGCGCGTCCGGCGCGGGAAGGCTCGCGGAACTCTGACCCCGCGCCCGCTACACTGCGTTCGATAAACCGAACGCTGACGGCCGGACGGGCCGGCGGCCGGACGAGAGGGCGGAACGTGGACGCGGCAGGGGAATCGGTGCGGGACGTCCTGTCGGGGAACCTGCGCCGCGCGCGGCGGGAGCGCGGGCTGTCGCTGTCCGAGCTGTCCCGCCGGTCGAAGATCGGCAAGGCCACGCTGTCGCAGCTGGAGGCCGGGGCCGGGAACCCCACGATCGAGACGGTGTTCAGCCTGTCGCGCGCGCTGGACGTCGCCATCTCCGACCTGCTCGACCACCGGGAGCCGTCCGGGCCGACCGTCGTGCGCGCCGCTGAGGTGGAGGTGCTGCGCGGCGAGGGCGTCGACCTGCGGCCGCTGCGCGGCATCGAGTCCGGCGGCGCGATCTTCGAGGTGTACGACCAGCAGGTCAGGGCCGGGTCGCGGCAGGACTCGCTCGGCCACGGCGGGACGGAGCACACGATCGTCCAGGCGGGGCGGCTCGGCGTCCGGGTGGACGGCCGGGACCTGGAACTCGGGCCCGGCGACTACGTGGGCTTCGACGCGCGGCTGCCGCACGCCTACACGGCGCCCGACGGGCCCGTCCGGTCCGTCCTGCTCCTGCAGTACGGCTCCGGCCAGCGGCTTCACACCGCGCCCTCGGGGCCGCCGCATCCGGCGGAGCGTTGACATCCCGCGAGCGGCGGCCCTAGCCTCGAAACGTTCGGTTTAGCGAACGTGAGCGGAGGGCCGATGACGCGGGTCGTGGTGGTCGGCGCCGGGATCGCCGGCGCCGCCTGCGCCCGCGAGCTGGCCCTGGCCGGGTGCGCGGTCACCGTCGTCGACCGCGCCCGCCCCGCCGCCGCGACGACCGCGCACGGCGAGGGCGACGTCCTCGTCTCCGACAAGGAGCCGGGCCCGGAGCTCGAACTCGCGAAGCTGTCCCTGCGGCTGTGGCCGCGGATCCTCGGCGCGCTCCCGGACGCCCGCCTCGCGGCCCCCTCACCGCCGAGCACCGCGCCGCCGTCACCGCCGACACGAACCGCGCGATCACGGCGTTGGAACGGCGGAGGGCCGCCTGATGCGCTCGATCCGGACGATCACCGCCGTCGACTCCTACGCCGAGGGCAACCCCGCGCGCATCGTCACCGGCGGCGTCGCGCCGATCCCCGGCGACACCATGGCCGCGAAGCGCCGCCACGCGATCGAGCACCTGGACGGCCTGCGCCGCTTCCTGATGGACGAGCCGCGCGGCCACTCCGCGATGAGCGGCGCCATCCTCCAGCAGCCCACCCGGCCCGACGCCGACTGGGGCGTCGTCTGGAGCGGCGGCCCGTTTGAGCGGGAGGGCTCAGCCGACCCACACCGTCTTGGCGTTGCAGAAGGCGTGCATGCCCTCTGCCGACAGCTCCCGCCCGTAGCCGGAGCGCTTCGTCCCGCCGAACGGCAGTTCCGGATACGACGTCACCATCCCGTTGACGAACACCTGCCCGGCGTCCAGCTCCCGGACGAACCGCTCCCGCTCGGCGTCGTCGCGCGTCCACGCGTTGGAGCCGAGCCCGAAGCCCGTCGCGTTCGCGACCTCCACCGCCTCCGACACCCCGCGGACGCGGAACACCGACGCGACCGGCGCGAAGACCTCCTCGTGGTACATCCGCATGTCCGGCGTCACACCGGAGATCACGGTCGGCGGGTAGAACCAGCCGGGGCCGTCCGGGCGCTCGCCGCCGCACAGCACCGTCGCGCCCCTGCCGACCGCGTCCGCGACCTGCTCCTCGACCTCGGCGCGCCCCTCCTCGCTGACGAGCGGGCCGATGTCGGTGGCGTCGTCCATCGGGTCGCCCATCCGCTTCGCGCGCATGTTCTCCGCGAACAGGCGCTCGAACTCGTCCGCGCAGCCGATGTCGACGATGAAGCGCTTCGCGGAAATGCAGCTCTGCCCGTTGTTGAGGCACCGCGACTCGGCGGCGGTCCGCGCCGCCGCCTCGACGTCGGCGGACGGCATCACCACGAACGGGTCGCTGCCGCCCAGCTCCAGCACGGACGGTTTGACCTCACTGCCCGCGATCGACGCGACGGACCGTCCCGCGGGCTCGCTGCCGGTGAGCGTCGCGGCCTTCACCCGCGGGTCGCGCAGCACCCGCTCGACCTTCGACGACCCGATGAGCAGCGTCTGGAACGCGCCCTCTGGGAACCCGGCGCGGCGGAACAGGTCCTCCAGGAACAGCGCCGTCTGCGGGACGTTCGACGAGTGCTTCAGCAGCCCCACGTTGCCCGCCATCAGCCCCGGCGCCGCGAATCTGATCACCTGCCAGAGCGGGAAGTTCCACGGCATCACCGCCAGGACCGGCCCGAGCGGCTGGTACCGGACGTAGGCGTCCCGTGCGCCCACCGCCTCCGCGTCGGCGGGACGGCGGTCGGCGAGGAACTCCGCGGCGTGCGCGGCGTAGAACCGGCACGCCTTCGCGCACTTCTTCACCTCCGCGCCGGCGGCCTTGAGGGTCTTGCCCATCTCCGTCGTCATCATCGCGGCGACCTGCTCGGACTCCCGGTTGAGGACGTCCGCGGCCGCGTCCATCCATTCCGCGCGCTGCGCGACGTGGGTCGTCCGGTAGGAGGCGAACGTGTCCGCGGCACGCGCGACGCGCCGGTCGACCTCCTCGTCGGTCAGCGCGTCGAAGGTCTTCTCGACCTCGCCCGTCGCGGGATTGGTCGTGGCGATCGTCGTCATGTCCCGGGGACTGCCCGGGGGACCGGGCCGGAAACACCCGCCGCGCGGCCCCTCAGGCGGGGATCACGCACACGGGGGACGGCGCCCGCAGCGGCGCCCCCGCCGGTTCCGGGACGCCGTCCGCGCCGATGCGGAACGTCGCGATCGTGTCGCTGTGCTCGTTGGCCACGTGCAGCCACGCGCCGTCCACGTGCAGGTCGCGGGGCCAGTCGCCGCCGGAGGGGACGTCCGCGACCGGCGTGAGCGCCGCGCCGCCGTCCAGCACCCGGTGGGCGGTCACGACGTCCGTTCCCCGCGTGGACGTGTAGACGTGCCGGCCGCCGTCGCCGAGCTTGATCGCCGCGCACTGGGCGCGGTCGTCCGCCGGCTCCGCCGTCGCGGACGACTCCGCCGCGACCTCCAGGCGCGCGTACCCGTCCAGCGGCCGCAGCACCAGCATGGACGCCGCCAGCTCCGCCACCACGTGCACGTACCCGCCCGGATGGACGACCAGATGCCGCGGCCCGCATCCGGCCGGAAGCTGCGTCTCCCCGACGAGCCGCAGAGTCCCGTCCTCGATCCGGAAGGAGCGGATCAGGTCGGCGCCCAGGTCGGTCGTCAGGATCGTCCCGTCCGGGGCGCTCGCGCTCGCGTGCGCGTGCGGGCCCTCCTGCCGGTCGGTCACCGGCCCGCTCCCGTGGCCCTCCGCCACGTCGGCGTCACCGGCGAACCCGCCGTCCGGACCCAGCGGCACGGCCCTGACCGTCCCCGACCCGTAGTCGGCGACGATCAGCCGCCCGCCGTCGGGCGTCACCGACAGGTGGCACGGCAGCGCCCCCGCCGCGCACGCCCCGATCTCCCGCAGCCGCCCGCCGGACGCGTCGAAGGCGACCACACCGCCCTCGTCCTCCTCACGCACCGCGTAGAGGACGTCCTTGCCCGGATGCACGGCCAGATAGGACGGGCTCACCGCCTCGGCGGCGAGCTCAAGCCCCGTGAAGCCGCCGTCGGCCCGCCGCGTCACCCGGTAGACGCCGGAGCCGTTCCCGGCCTCGCCCGTGTACGTGCCGACCCAGAACGCCCGCTCGCTCATTCGCGCCAGCCTAGCCCCGCCCGTGCGCCCGGTTCGCTGCGGGGGCGGGGAGAGCCCTGATACGGTCGCGCGCGGTCGACCTATGATCGCCGGTGGGGGACGGGCGGCGCCGCGGGGGACGTCGGCGCGCGCCTCACCCGCCAAGGAGATGAGAGAGGCAATGGCAGATATCACCGAGTCGCCCGAGTGGTCCGCGCTGGCCGAGCACCAGGCGGCGCTCGCCGGGCGGCACCTGCGCGGGCTCTTCGCCGACGATCCGGGGCGCGTCGGCCGCATGACCGTGACAGCGGGGGAGCTCCGCCTGGACTACTCCAAGCACCGCGTCACCGCCGAGACGATGCGGCTGCTGGTGGCGCTCGCCGAGCGGGCCGGGCTGCGCCGCCGGATCGACGCGATGTTCTCCGGGGAGCGCATCAACGTCAGCGAGGACCGCGCCGTCCTGCACACGGCGCTGCGGCTCCCGCCCGGTGAGGCCCTGACGGTGGACGGCCAGGACGTCGCCGCCGACGTCCACGCCGTCCTGGACGGGATGGCCGAGTTCGCCGGACGCGTCCGCTCCGGCGAGTGGACGGGCTTCACCGGCAAGCCCATCACCACCGTCGTCAACATCGGCATCGGCGGCTCCGACCTCGGCCCCGCCATGGCCTACGAGGCCCTCCACGACTACGCCGACGCAGGGATCTCCTGCCGGTTCGTCTCGAACATCGACCCGGCCGACATCGTCGGGAAGCTCGCCGGCCTCGACCCCGAGCAGACCCTCTTCGTCGTCGCGTCCAAGACGTTCGGGACGCTGGAGACCCTCACCAACGCCAAGGTCGCCCGCCAGTGGCTGGTCGACGGGCTCGGCGACGACAAGGCCGTGTCCCGGCACTTCGTCGCCGTGTCGACCAACGCCGGCCGGGTCGCCGAGTTCGGCATCGACACCGCCAACATGTTCGGCTTCTGGGACTGGGTCGGCGGCCGCTACTCCTTCGACGGCGCCATCGGCCTCGCGCTGATGATCGCGATCGGCGGGGAGGCGTTCCGCGAGATGCTCGCCGGGTTCCGCGAGCTCGACGAGCACTTCCGCACCGCGCCGTTCGACGCGAACATGCCCGTCCTGATGGGGCTGCTCGGCGTCTGGTACACCGACTTCTTCGGCGCGCAGACCCGGGCCGTGCTGCCCTACAGCCAGCGCCTCGCCCGGTTCCCCGCCTACCTGCAGCAGCTCACGATGGAGTCGAACGGCAAGTCGGTCCGGGACGACGGGGCGCCCGTCGTCGCGCAGACCGGCGAGATCTTCTGGGGCGAGCCGGGCACCAACGGCCAGCACGCCTTCTACCAGCTGCTGCACCAGGGCACGCGGCTCGTCCCCGCCGACTTCATCGGCTTCGCCGAGCCCTTCGAGGACCGCGCGGGCATGCACGACCTGCTCACCGCCAACATGCTCGCGCAGACGTCGGCGCTCGCGTTCGGCAAGACCGCCGAGGAGATCGCCGCCGAGGGGACGCCCGCCGCGGTCGTCCCGCACAAGGTCATGCCGGGCAACCGGCCGACGAGCACGATCCTGGCGCCGAAGCTCACCCCGAAGACGCTCGGCTCGCTCGTCGCCCTCTACGAGCACATCGTGTTCGTCGAGGGGACGGTCTGGGGCATCGACTCCTTCGACCAGTGGGGCGTCGAGCTCGGCAAGGTCATGGCGATGGACCTCGCTCCCGCGCTCACGTCGGCGGAGCCGCCGCCGGACGCGCCGGACGCGTCCACGGCGGCGCTCGTCCGCGCCTACCGCGCGATGCGCGGCCGGAAGGTCTGAGCGCGGTCTAGGCGGGGTCGGGGCGCGGGGCCAGGCCCTGCTCCTCCATGACGGCGCGGAACTCCTCGAACGAGATGAACCCGTCGAGGTTGCCGTCGGCCTTCTCGAACCTGTCCTGCGTCTCGGCGCGGTTCCAGGACAGCCCGAGGTCCTCCAGGACGAGGGTGAACTCCATCAGGTCGAGCCTCTGGTCGCCGCCGAGGTCCGCGCGCGTGAACACGGTGTGGAGGTCGTCCCCGGTCGGTCTGGTCGTCATCTCGCTCCTCGATCCGGTCGCCGAGCGGAGCTCGTCCGTTGATTGGTGGTGGGCGGGGGCTGGAGGACGGTCAGGTGTCCGCATCATGCCACAGGGCCGGGGCCCGGGCGGGGGCCGGACGGCCCGTCCCCGGTCAGCTCGGGGACGCGGTGCCGGTACCGCTCCAGCAGCGCGACGTTGACCTCGTCGGCGCCGGGGACGTTCGCGCTCGTCCAGCGGAGCAGGTCCACGCCGCGCGCCGCCGCGACGTCGTCCACGGCGGCGAGGACCCGCGCCCACATGTACGCGGCGAGGATCGTGGAGACCGCGGCCGTGCGCGGCGCCGCCGCCGGGTGCGCGACGTCGCCGGGCGGGACGCGGGTGTCGAGCACGATCGAGGCGTGGTCGGCGAGCGTCGTCGCCGTCCGCGCCGCCGCGCCCTCCGACGCCCGCGCCGAGGTCACCGCGATCACCGGCACGCCCCGCGCGGCGCACGCCTCGGCGACCTCGACCGGGTACGGGTTGCGGCCGCTGGTGGAGAACACCACGGCCACGTCGGGCGGGGCCGGCGCGATCTCCTCGACCACGGCGCGCCCGACACCGGTCTCCCGCTCGACGCGGGTGCTCCGCACGGCGTCGTCGAGCGGGAACACCCCCGGGTCCCAGATCGGGCGGACGGCGGCGAGCCCGCCCGCCCGGTAGAACGTCTCCAGCACCATCGCCAGCGAATGCCCCGCGCCGGCGACGTGCACGATCCCGTCCGCCTGGACCGAGGCCAGCAGCAGCCCGGCGGCCTCGTCGATCGCCTCGCCGGACGCGGCGTCCAGGTCGTCCATCAGCGTGCGCACCCGGTCGGGGAGCTGCGGCCGGGCTTCAATCATGGGGGAGGGCCTCCTTCAGAGTCCGGGTCAGGTCGTCCTGGCCGGACGCGGCGCGGAGCCGGTCGGCCAGCCCGGCCGACAGGGCGCGGGCCAGGCCGGACAGCGTGCCGACGTGCGCGTCCGGGTCGGGGGTGCAGAACGCGAGCAGCAGGTCGACCGGGTCGTTGTCGGGGTGGCCGAACTCGACGGGCGCGGCCAGCCGGGTCACGCCCACGCCGACCGCCAGCCCGCCCTCCTCGGGACGGGCGTGGACGAGCGCGAGCCCTTTCGTCAGCACGATGTACGGCCCGTTCTCCTCGACCACCCGGACGCACGCGTCCGGGTACCCCTCACCGGCCGCGCCCGCGTCGACCAGCGCGGACGCCGCCTTCCGCACGGCCTCCCGCCAGTCTTCAGCGTTCACGTCGTCGGTTGCGGTGACCAAAGGCTGTTGCCGGGGGGTTTGGGGGGTCGTCCCCTCAGAATGAGACGTCATGAGAGCCAGCCCTGTGCGGTCAGGCGCTCCCGGAGCTGCTCCTCCAGGCCCTCCTTGTCGAGGAAGTCGCTGATCGTGATGACGACGGGCGCGAGGTCGGAGATCTCGCTGGTGTGCATGCCCTGCCCGATCACCACGTCGGGCGTCATCCCGCGCGCCGTGGACACGTCGGTGTTCTCGACCCGGGCGTCCACGCCGAGCGAGCGGAGCGCGTCCTCGGCGGTCATCTTGAGCATCAGGCTGGAGCCCATGCCGACGCCGCAGACCGCGAGGATCTCCAGTTGCCGGTCGATTGCCATGTCGGTCCTTCTCCCCTTGTGACGGTGGTCAGGCCTTCGCGACGGACTTGCCCTCGGGCGCCGGGTCCGCCGCCGCGTCGCGGCGCTTCTCGGCGCGGCCGAGGACCAGCAGCGTCGCGACCGTCGCGGCGAGCGCGACGGCGGGCACGGCCCAGACCGAGCCCTCGCCGACGACCGGGTCGACGGCCTCCAGCAGCCAGGCGATCGCGTACCAGTCCGGGTCGGCGAGGGTGGCGAGCTCCGGCGCGGTCTTCTCGTACAGGTCCCAGGTGACGGCCTGCCCGATCGCGAGGATCAGGCCGGTGATCACGCCGCCGAGGACGGCGCCGCGCCACCCCGCCACCACGTTGCCGAACAGCCCGGCCGCGCCGCCCACGAAGAACAGCATGATCATGGGCGGGGCGAGGGTGAACCAGCCGGCGCCGGCGAACACGCCGAGGCAGATCAGGAACACGCCCGTGGACGCCACGAACCCGACCATGACGGCGGTCGGCGCGACGGGGAACACGGTCGGCGCGTCCAGCGCGGGACGGGTCCCCGGGATGACCTTGTCGCTGAACCCCTTGAACGCCGGGACGATCTCGCCGAGGAACATCCGCACCCCGAACAGCAGGATCGCGATGCCGCCCGCGAACCGCAGGCCGACCAGCAGCGCCCACACCCATGGGGACAGTTTGGGGTCCATCTCCGTCGCGGCCTTCGACACCACGCCGTCGTCGGCGAGCGCGACCCCGATCAGCATGATCACGGAGATGATCAGCGCGGTGCTGACGTTGACGTCCTTGAAGAACGACAGCTGGCGCGGCAGCTTCAGCTTCTCGGTGTCGTGCTTCTCCCGGCTGCCCAGCGGGCGCGCCGCGTACCCGGTGATCAGGCAGGCGAGCGAGCTGGTGTGCGCGAAGCCGAACCGGTCGTCCGGCATGACGCGGCGCATCAGCGGCCGCATCCACAGCGGCTGGACGGTCCAGTACGCGGCGACGAACCCGGCCCCGCACAGGACCAGCGTGAGCTGGTCGGCGCCCGGCGCGATCGTCACCAGCGACGCGACCGTGACCGTGCTGACCCAGAACATCAGGTGCCCGGTCAGGTACAGGTACCTGGCCGCCGGGAACAGCCGCACGATCAGCACGTGGACGAGGAACGCGACCGTGATGACCAGCGCGATCGTCCCGCCCTGGTCGCCGAGGAAGTCGGTCAGCGTCCGGTCGGCCTTCGGCGGCGTCGTGCCCATGGCGCTGGCGAGGACGTTCTGGAAGCTGGTCAGCCCGCCGGTGAACACCTCCACGCCGATGAACAGGATGACCACGCCGATCGTGGCGCGCAGGGCGCCGGCGAAGACGTCCTCGAACCGTTTGCGCTGCAGGATCAACCCGATCAGGGTGATGAGGCCGATCAGGATGGGCACCTGGCCGAACACGTTGTCGGCCAGGAAGGTGAGGATGTCCTTGATGACGTCCATGGTGAAGTCGCCTCACTTCTCCGGGGGTGGGGTGGTGCGCTGTCGCCCCCGTCAGCGCGGTTGGACGGCCGTGGATCCCGGGCGGCGCGCCCGGGCCGGTCAGCGGTCGGAAGTCGGTGAATCGGTGGCTCAGTGGCTCAGTGGCTCAGTGGTTCGGTGGTCTCAGGTCGAGCTCCAGGCGGTACCTGTCGCCGCGGTAGAGGGACCGGACGTATTCCAGCGGCCGCCCGTCCTGGTCCTTGGTGATCCGCTCGAACAGGAACGCCGGCATGTGCACCGGGACGCCGAGCTCGGCGGCCTCCTCGGCGGTGGTCACGGTCGGCTCGATCGTCTCGGTGCCGGACGCGATCTCGACGCCGCCGGCGCGCAGCAGGTCGTAGAACGACCCGCCCTCCAGGTCCTGCCGGCGCAGGCCGGGCAGCAGCGACCGCGGCAGGTAGAGCGTCTCGATCGCCATGGTGGTGCCGTCGGCGAGCCGCAGCCGCCGAATGGTAAATACCTCTTCCATGGGCGACAGGGCCAGCCGCCTGCCGATCCGCGCCCCCGCGGCTTCCGTGCGGAACGACAGGACCCGGCCGCCCGGCTTCATCCCGCGCCTGATCATGTCCTCGGTGAACGAGGTCATGGTCAGCGAGACGGCGATCCGGGGTTCGGCCACGTAGGTGCCGCTCCCGTGCCGCCGGTCGAGCAGGCCTTCGGCGACGAGACCGTCGATGGCCTGGCGCAGCGTGGGCCGCGACACGCCGAGTTCGGCGGCCAGCCGGCGCTCGGACGGCAGGGCGTCGCCGACGTCCAGGCCGTCCAGCATCGTGAGCAGCTCGCGGCGCACGGCCTGCCGTTTCGTGTTCCCAGACCGGGACTCGCCGGTGGATGTCACGCCGTTCACCCCCTTCGATGCTCTTCCTGCTGTTGCACACCGTATGTCCCAATATGGCGACTGGTCAATACCACTTTGTCGATGTTTGCCGTGGTCGTGGCGCGGGGGCCCGTCCTACGGTCGCGGCATGAGGAACCTCACACGCGGCGCCCTGGCGCTGACGCTTCCGCTGGTCCTGCCGGCGGCGCTGTGCGCGGCGCCCGCCCATGCGGACCCGCCCGCCGTCCGGGAGGGCTGGCGCCTGGTCGCGGCCGAGCCG
Source organism: Actinomadura sp. 9N215 (assembly GCF_044326345.1). Lineage (NCBI taxonomy): Bacteria > Bacillati > Actinomycetota > Actinomycetes > Streptosporangiales > Thermomonosporaceae > Actinomadura > Actinomadura sp. 9N215. The sequence goes on from NZ_JBIRBA010000005.1 coordinate 259,186, forward strand.
TTCACCCGGCACCTGGACGACCGGAAGGCCCCCTGGAGACCGGACGGCGACGGCCCGTCCAGCCCCTACGACGTCGACGTCTACGACAACGACGGCGCCTTCTTCGACACCATGGGCGGCCCTGCGTTCCGGCAGCAGCTCGCGAAGATGAAGACGTACCGGAAGTCGTTCACGTTCGGGAAGCGCGGCTGGCTCACCGCCGAGCTCGCCGCCCGCGACGCCGACGGCGACGGCCGCCCGGACGCCCCGCCGACGCTCACGTCCCGCGGAGGCGTCGCGGACCTGAAGGAGCCGGCCCACCAGGCGGGCGTCGTCATCCGCTCCACCCGCGACCTGCCCGCCGAGTACCGGGTCGAGATGACGCTGCGCGGCCTCGACTTCGGCGGGCAGCGGAACGGCTCGTGGGACTACCCGGACGGCCGGATCAACGGCTACTCCCCGGACGGCTGCAAGACCAACTTCCCCTGGGCGTCCGGCGGCGACTTCGCCAGGCCGGAGTGCGAGTGGGCGAACGTCCGCACCGACTCCAACGGCTTCTACTACATGTCGATCATGGATTACCGGCAGGTGGCGCCGCACAACAACACGTTCATCCACGGCCACCGCAAGGTCGCCATGGACGGCTACAACCGCTACAAGTACACCGGTTCCGGACTGCTGAACTGCAACCCGCTCACCAAGCAGTACGAGCCGTACTCCGCCGGGACGGGCAACGGCGTCAACGCCATCTTCATGACCGACGACCGCCGGTACCCGACGATGCCCGGCACCGAGTACCTGATGCAGAGCGAATGCGGGCTCAAGAAGGGCGGCGCGATCGTCTCGACCGTCGACCTCAAGCCCGAACTGCTGCCGCAAGAGCCGTACAGGTTCGCGGTCGAGCGGCGCGACGGCGCCTACACGATGGAGATGTCCGGCGTGTTCGCGCACGTGGGACGGGCCACGTACCGGTACACGCGGTCGTTCGTCCAGGACGGGGAGCCCATCTGGCACTACAACCAGCGTCCGGACGAGTACGACGGCCGGTTCAACGCCGACTGGACGTGGAAGGGCCCCGGCGGCACGCTCACCGATCGCGACACCTGGCCCGCCGGGTCCGCCTACCCGGACCGGTTCATGATCGGCGACCCGCACATGAATTTCTACGAGGGTTCGGCGAAGGTCGACGATATTCGCCTCTACGTCCCGGAGTAATTGTCGGTGGCGTCGGCTAGGTTCCGTGGGAACGTGCCAAGCCGTGCTATGGGGGCCCCGTGATTCGGCGGACACAGTGATTCCGCAGACGACCGCGAAGACCGCGACCAAGCCGTCAACCTCGACCACCGCGACCAAGCCGATAACCGCGCCGACGACCGCGGCGGGCGTGCCGCCCGAGCCGTCCCTCGCCGACCCCTGCGCCGAACGGGAGCCGGCGGGGGAGCGGCTGCGCGGCGGCGGTCCGGGCCCGGCCCCGGCGCTGGACGTGTTCCTGTCCGGCCGGGTCTTCATGGACATGATCTTCACCGGGCTGCCGGGCCTGCCGCCGCCCGGCACCGAGATCGTCACCGACGGGCTCGGCTCGGCGCCCGGCGGCGTCGCCAACATCGCCATCGCGATGAGCAGGCTCGGGCTCCGGGTCGGGCTCGCCGCGGAGTTCGGCGACGACCTGTTCGGCGCCTACCTGTGGCGGACGCTCGCCGAGCAGGAGGGCGTCGACCTCGGGCTGTCCCGGCGCGTGCCGGGCTGGTCCACGCCGGTGACGGTGTCGATGGCCTACGACTCCGATCGCAGCATGGTGACGTACGCGCGTCCCGTCCCCGGAGCGGACGGCCCGCCGGACGTGCCGCCGCCGCCCACGCGGGCCTGCTTCGTCGACGTCGACCGGCCGCTGCCGCCGTGGGCGCCCGCCATGCGCGAGCACGGCGCGCTCGTCTTCGGCGACCTCGGCTGGGACCAGACCGGCGCCTGGTCCGCCGAGGTCCTCGACCGCCTCGACCACGTGGACGTGTTCCTCCCGAACGCCGCCGAGGCTATGGCCTACACGCGCACGGGCACCCCGTCCGACGCCGCCGACGCGCTGGCGGAGCGCGGTGTCCCCGTGGTCGTCGTCAAGCGCGGCGGCGACGGCGCCATCGCCGTCGACTCCGCGACGGGGGAACGGGCCGAGGTCGGCGCGCTGCCGGTCGAGGCGCTCGACCCGACCGGCGCGGGCGACGTGTTCGCCGCCGGTTTCGTGTTCGCGACCCTCGCCGGGCTCCCGTTCGCCGAGCGGCTCCGGTTCGCGAACCTGTGCGCCGGGCTGTCGGTGCGGCACCGCAGCGGCTCGCTCGGCTCGCCCTGCTGGGGCGAGATCGCCGCGTTCGGCGAGTCGGGCGAGGTGCCCGACGCCGTCCTCGCCGACTACGCGTTCGTGATCCCGTTCATCCCGGCCGCCGCGGACGAGACGGTCGTCCGCGCCGAACCCACCCTCCGCAAGGAGCGGTAGACGAATCGACGTCATCCGACCGGACCTCATCCGACCGGACCTCATCCGACCAGACCTCATCCGACCAGACCTCAACCGGGGTCACGGGTCGTGCGGCCGGAGGCGCCCAGCGCCGGAGGTCGCACGACCCGACGGGCGGAGGACCGTTTCACGAGACGCGCCAGCGGCTCGGGAAACGGTTCACCGCCCGCGACGGGGGTTCCAGGGGGTCGCCCTCCTGGGCTAGGAGGTGCGGTACTCCTGCGGGCTGACGCCGTGCTCTCGCTTGAACGCGGTGCTTAGCGCGAACGCGTTGCCGTAGCCGACCTGCCGCGCCACCGCCTCCAGCGTCGCGTCGCTCTCCCGCAGCAGGTCGGCGGCCTGCGCGAGGCGGACGCCGGTCAAGTACGCCATGGGCGGCTCGCCGATCAGCTTCGCGAACCGCTGCGCGAGCGCCGCGCGGGACGCGCCGACCTTGGACGCCAGGTCGGCGACCGTCCACGGGTGGGACAGGTCGTCGTGCAGGAGCCGCAGCGCCGGGCCCACGACGGCGTCGCCGTGCGCGCGGTACCAGCCGGGCGTCTCGGCGTCCGGGCGGGAGAACCAGGCGCGGAGCGTCGCGATCAGCAGCAGGTCGAGGAGCCGGTCGAGGACGACGTCCTGCCCGGGCTCGTCCTTGCCGATCTCCTCGCCGAGCACGTCGACGAGCGGCGACTTCCAGGTGTCGCCGCGCACGATCGCGATCGGCGGCAGCGCGGCCAGCAGCCGCTGCGTGACCGCGCCGCGCATCTGGTACGCGCCGATCAGCATGACCGCCGACCCGTCGGGGGCGTCGCCCCAGGCGCGGATGCCGAGGTCCATCGCCTCGGACAGGCTCGTCCCGTCCGGGGTGGTGCAGTGCTGCCCGGGATGGATGACGATCTGCGGCTCGGTCGCCGGGTCGTCGGCGACCGCGTAGTGGTCGGGCCCCCGGAAGATCACCATGTCGCCGGGGGAGACGCGCCGGGGTTCGCCGTCGTCCGGGATCAGCCAGGCGTCGTCCCGCACCATGGACATCAGCGTGATCGGGGCCTCGTCCTGGATCCGGACCGACCAGGGCGGATTCAGGGATGCGCGGAGCATGAACGCCCCGCGCGCCCGCGGCCCGTCCAGAAGATCGGTGAGCGCGTCCATGGGACCAGCGTAGACGCTGGCGTATGCGGGCGAGCTTCTCAACGATGGTGGCCGGAACCGCCCGGCTGTTGACTCAAGGGCATGACGAACAACGCGCAGAACCTCATCGAGAACGGCCTCACCCTCGTCCTCGGCGGGACCGGCAAGACCGGCCGCCGCGTCGTCGAGCGGCTGGAGGCGCTGGACGTCCCCGTCCGCATGGGCTCGCGGTCGGCGTCCCCGGCCTTCGAATGGACGGACGAGTCCACCTGGCCGGCCGTCCTCCAGGACGTCGAGAAGGTCTACCTGTCCTACTACCCGGACCTGGCCGCGCCCGGCGCGGTCGACGCCGTCCGCTCCTTCACGGCCGCGGCGGTCGACGCCGGAGTCCGGCAGGTGGTCCTGCTCTCAGGGCGCGGCGAGGACGAGGCGCAGGAGTGCGAGCGGATCGTCCAGGCGTCCGGCCTCGTGTGGACGGTCGTCCGGGCGAACTGGTTCGCGCAGAACTTCAGCGAGGACTACCTGCTCGACCCCGTCCGCGCGGGCGAGGTCGTCCTCCCGGCGGGCGACGTGCCCGAGCCGTTCGTGGACGCCGACGACATCGCGGACGTCGCCGTCGCGGCCCTCACCCAGAACGGGCACGCCGGCGAGGTCTACGAGGTGTCCGGCCCCCGCGCGCTCACCTTCGCCGAGGCCGTCGCCGAGATCGGCCGCGCCGCCGGACGCGACGTCCCGTTCGTCGCCGTCCCCCTGGACGACTACGCGGCCGAGCTCAGGCGGCAGGGACTGCCCGACGACCTCGTCGAGTTCCTCACCTACCTGTTCGGCACCGTCCTGGACGGCCGCAACTCGCAGCCCGCCGACGGCGTCCGCCGGGCGCTGGGCCGCGACCCGAAGGACTTCGCCGACTACGCCCGGCAGACCGCGGCCAGCGGCATCTGGTCCAGCTGACCCGCACCGTTACGAGAAATGGAGCACGACGATGAAATCCGCACTCGCCGGGGTCTCGGTGACCCTCTCGATCATCATGGCGGCCGGCATGGCCGGGACGTTCTTCGGCTTCTCCACCGGCGTGATGCCGGGCCTGAACGCGGCCAAGCCGTCGTCGGCGATCGACGCCATGCAGGGCATCAACCAGAAGATCCAGAACCCGCTGTTCATCGCGATGTTCCTGCTGGTGCCGGTGCTGGCGGTCGCGGCCGGGGTGCTGCTGCTGACGCTGGACCAGAAGTCCGCGGCCATCCTGTTCTTCGTCGCCGCGGGCGTGTACTTCGTGGGCGCGCTCGTCCCGAGCTTCGCGGTGAACATCCCGCTGAACAACGACCTGGACGCCGCGACGATCCCGAAGGACGCGGCCGAGGCCGCGAAGGTCTGGTCGGACTACACCGGCCGCTGGACGGCCTGGAACCACGTCCGCGCCGTCTTCAGCTGGGCGAGCCTCCTCGCGATGAGCCTCGGCGTCTACTACTGGGGCAAGAACGACTGACACCGCCCGCCCCACGGAAACGCGCCCCACGGAAACGCGGCCCACGCTCCGCCCGGAGCCTGGGCCGCGTCCCCATGCTCTCGCAGTTCAGAGAACGACCCGTCCCAATGCCCGCCGGTGAGGAGCGAAGCCCGTTCTGGAGGCTTACGATCTTTGGATGAGCGGTGTCTTCGCGATCAGCGACCTGCACGTCGGGTTTCCCGAGAACCGTGCGTTCGTCGAGCGGCTGCGGCCCGCGTCCGGCGACGACTGGCTGATCGTGGCCGGCGACGTCGCCGAGCTCGTCTCCGACGTCGAGTGGACGCTCCGCACGCTGCGCGAACGCTTCGCCACCGTCATCTGGACGCCCGGCAACCACGAATTGTGGACCGTGAAGAACGACCCGGTGCGGCTGCGCGGCGAGGCCCGCTACCGCGCGCTCGTCGACATGTGCCGGCGCCACGGCGTGCTGACCCCCGAGGACCCGTACCCCGTGTGGGACGGCGAGGGCGGGCCCGTGACCATCGCGCCGCTGTTCCTCCTGTACGACTACACGTTCCGGCCGGAGGGGACGTTCACCAAGGAGGAGGCCCTGGAGGTCGCGCACGAGGCGGGCGTCGTGTGCACCGACGAGATCTACCTCCACCCTGATCCGCACCCCACCCGCGAGGCCTGGTGTGACGCGCGGATCGCCTACAGCGAGGAACGCCTGGCCGCCCTGGAACCGGGGACGCGGACGGTGCTGGTCAACCACTGGCCGCTCGTCCGGGAACCCACCCGCGTCATGTGGTACCCCGAGTTCGCGCAGTGGTGCGGCACGGTGCGCACCGCCGACTGGCACGACCGGTTCGGCGCGGTGTCGGTCGTGTACGGGCACCTCCACATCCCCCGGACGGTCTGGACCGGCGACGTCCCGCACATCGAGGTGTCGGTCGGCTATCCCCGCGAATGGCGCAAACGGAAGGGCGGCGCGCCGCGCGGCCCCCGCCGCGTCCTGCCCGTGCCGGAGACGGAATGATCGAGCGCATCCTCCCGGCGTGCGTCGCCACCGCCGCCGCCTACGCCGACCCGCCGGAGGCCGCGCTGCTGCCCGGGGAGGAGGACGCGGTGGCGCGGGCCGTGGAGAAGCGGCGGCTGGAGTTCACGACCGTCCGCTGGTGCGCCCGCCGCGCGCTGGCCGAGCTGGGCGTCCCGCCCGCGCCGATCCCGCGCGGGGAGCGGGGCGCGCCGTGCTGGCCGGACGGCGTCGTCGGCAGCATGACGCACTGCGACGGCTACCGCGCCGCCGCCGTCGCCCGCGCCCGCGAGCTGGCGTCGCTCGGCATCGACGCCGAGCCGCACGCCCCGCTGCCCGACGGCGTCCTCGACGCGATCGCCCGCGCCGAGGAGCTGCCGCACCTGGACGGGTTACGCCGCGCGTCCCCCGGCGTCCACTGGGACCGGCTGCTCTTCTGCGCGAAGGAGGCCGTCTACAAGGCGTGGTTCCCGGTCACCCGCAGGTGGCTCGGCTTCGAGGACGCCGCCCTCGCCTTCGACCCCGCCGGGACGTTCACGGCCCGGCTGCTCGTCCGCGACGCCCCGTTCGCCTCGCTCGACGGCCGCTGGACGGCGGGAAACGGCCTGATCGCCACCGCGATCGCCGTGGAACCCTGACAACCCCTACCGCTCTTTGGAACCGCTACCGCGTCTTGCCGGGGACCAGCCCGGCGATGGCGACGGCCAGCAGCCGGTCGGCCGCGTCCGGCTCCCCCTCGGTGACGATCGCGATCGCGCCCGCGAGCCGCAGGGCGTCGGCGAACACGGCGTCCGCCGGCACGTCCCCGGCGTCCTGGGCGCGCCGGAACAGCGCCTCGCCCGCGTCGCGCATCGCCCGGCACGCCTCGGACGGCTCGGTCCGGTCGTCCCGCAGCGACGCCACGGCGGAGGCCGCCATCCCGCGGAACGCCGTGGTCTGCGCGATGAACGCGCGCAGCCACGCCGTCAGCGCCTCCCCGGGCGCGGGCCAGACCAGGAGCTCGCGTCCCGTCGCCGCCAGCGCGTCGTAGCCGTCGGCGAGCAGTGCCTCCAGGAGGTCCTGGCGTGCCGGGAAGTGCCGGTAGAGCGTCCCGATGCCGACGCCCGCCAGCCGCGCGACGGCCTCCAGGGAGGCGCCGGCCCCGTCGCGCTGGAACATCTCCCTGGCCGCGGCCAGGAGCCGGGCGCGGTTGCGGCGCACGTCGGCGCGCATCGCCCTGGCCGGGGCGGTCTTCGGCGTGTCGTCGCTGGTCACCTGAGTCGTCGGTCCTTCCCGGAGGGCCGGCGGCGATCCGGGGGATCCGCGGCGTTGGAACGGTCCCTCGATAGTAGCGGCGCGGCGCCGTCGCCGGGTCGCCGGCCTCGCCGGGAAGCGGAGAGGCCCGCCGCGGCGCCGTCCGCGGCGGGCCTCCGGCCCCTGGGGCGGGTGGGCCTCAGGCCCGCCCGCGCCGCCTGGTCAGCCGCCGCCGGGGGACAGCGGCAGGTAGACGCGGCCGCCCGCGGCCTTGAACTCGTCCGCCTTCTCGCGCAGGCCCGCCGCGAGGGCGTCCTCCTCGGCGAGGCCGTGCTCGTCGGCGTACCGGCGGACGTCCCGGGTGATCTTCATCGAGCAGAAGTGCGGCCCGCACATCGAGCAGAAATGCGCCGTCTTCGCCGGGGCGGCCGGGAGCGTCGCGTCGTGGAAGGCGCGGGCGGTGTCCGGGTCGAGGGACAGGTTGAACTGGTCCTCCCACCGGAAGTCGAACCGCGCGTCCGACAGCGCGTCGTCCCACGCCTGCGCGCCCGGATGCCCCTTCGCCAGGTCGGCGGCGTGCGCGGCGATCTTGTAGGCGATGACGCCGGCCTTGACGTCGTCGCGGTCCGGCAGCCCGAGATGCTCCTTCGGCGTGACGTAGCAGAGCATCGCGGTGCCGTGCCAGCCGATCATCGCCGCGCCGATCGCCGAGGTGATGTGGTCGTAGCCGGGCGCGATGTCGGTCGTCAGCGGGCCGAGCGTGTAGAACGGCGCGCCGTCGCACCACTCCTGCTGCAGGTCGACGTTCTCCTTGATCTTGTGCATCGGGACGTGGCCCGGGCCCTCGTTCATCACCTGGTTGTCGAACTCGGCGGCGATCCTGGTGAGCTCGCCCTGGGTGCGCAGCTCGGCGAACTGCGCCTCGTCGTTGGCGTCGGCGATCGAGCCGGGGCGCAGGCCGTCCCCGAGCGACCACGTGACGTCGTACGCGGCGAAGATCTCGCACAGCTCCCTGAAGCGCGTGTACAGGAAGTTCTCCTCGTGATGCGCCAGGCACCACGCCGCCATGATCGACCCGCCGCGGGACACGATCCCGGTCTTGCGCCGGGCCGTCAGCGGCACGTACGGCAGCAGCACCCCGGCGTGGACGGTCATGTAGTCCACGCCCTGCTCGGCCTGCTCGATCACCGTGTCGCGGAACACGTCGAAGGTCAGCTCGGCGGGGTCGCCGCCGACCTTCTCCACCGCCTGGTACAGCGGGACCGTTCCGACCGGCACCGGCGAGTTCCGCAGGATCCACTCGCGGGTGGTGTGGATGTCCCTGCCCGTCGACAGGTCCATGATCGTGTCGGCGCCCCAGCGGGTCGCCCACGTCATCTTCTCGACCTCGTCCTCGATGGACGACGCCACCGCCGAGTTCCCGATGTTGGCGTTCACCTTCACCAGGAAGTTCCGGCCGATGATCATCGGCTCGGTCTCGGGGTGGTTGACGTTGGCGGGCAGCACCGCGCGGCCCGCGGCCAGCTCGTCCCGGACGAACTCCGGCCGCACGCCCTCGCGCAGCGCCGCGAACTCCATCTCCGGCGTGATCTCGCCCCGCCGCGCGTACGCGCGCTGCGTCACCGCGCCGCCGGACGCCCGGCGCGGCCGCCGCGGCAGGAAATCATCCTGGACCGCTTGTGATCGGGACGACGCCTTGCGGCCGTCGTCCTCGGGGCGGGCAGCCCGGCCCTCGTACGGCGCGGTGTCGCCGCGCCCGGCGATCCACGGCTCCCGCAGCGCGGGCAGCCCCCTGCGGACGTCGGTCTCCGCCGCCGGATCGGTGTACGGCCCGGACGTGTCGTATAGGACGACGCTGTCGCCGCTGGTCAGTGGCACGTCCCGCATCGGGACGCGGATGTCGGGGCGCGAGCCCCGCAGGTACGTCTTGCGGGCGGCTGGAACCAAAGGTTCGGTCATGACGACTCGATCTCTCCCTACGCCGGCATTACCCGGTCAGGTTCATGCGGTCAGCGGCCGTCCCAGCCGCTATCTCAGCCCGGTTCGCCGGGCCCCCGCGATCTGTCGTACTCGACGCTAACCCGGCGCACCCCGGTTGCGGCAACCGCCGTCCATGGGATAAGGCCGCGGTGACCGCCCGGGTCGGCAGGCGGGGCGCCGGAGGGTCGGGCCAGTGGGCGGGTCAGGAGGGCTGGCGCGCGAGCCGCACCACCATCGGCAGCGCCAGGGTGAGGGTGCGCAGCGGGTCCGGTGCGGACCGCGAGCGCTCCAGCCACATGCCGCCGTCGTCGGCGCCGCTCCCCGTCCGCAGCGACGCGGACTCGCGCCCGTCGATCCCGGTGACGACGTGCCGGTCGCCGTCCTGCCGGGTGGTGCCGAGGAGCATCCCGCCGGCCGTGTGGAAGGACGGCTCGCGCGACCCGTTGATCACGCCGATGAGCCGTCCGTCCGCGCCGTACACGCGCATGCGGCCGCCGGTCAGCCAGGACGTCTTCTTGAAGGCGAGCAGCCTGCCCGCGTGGGGGTCGCGCAGGACGATCGTCCGGCGGCCCCGGCCCCGGCCCCGGCCGGGCTCGCGGCGGAAGCGGCCCTCGCCCGCCGCGCGCCTGGCGAGCCGCCCGCACGGGACGGCGACGAGGGCGCCGCCGCCCTGGTCGCGGTAGCGGCCCTTGCCGTCCACCAGGACGCGGTCGGCCCTGGCCAGCGCGTCCGCCGGCGGCCGCGCGACCTCCTCGCCCTCGTCGTCGAGGACGCGCCAGCGGACGCCGAGGCTCTCCGTCGCCGCGGCGCGCACGGCCGGGAGCCAGCCGGAGGGGAGCGACCGGTCCCGGAGCAGCGTGGCCGCGCCGCCTTCCACCTTCGCGACGTCGCCGACCTCCGGCGCCGCCTCGGGGTCGAACCAGACCGTCCAGACCGGGTCGGCGACCGGCCACACGATCCCGACCGCGTCCACCGCCGCGGCCGGGACGACCGCCCTCCGCTTGCCGCGGCGCAGGACGAGACCCTTCTCCCCGATGGTCACGACGAGCCGGTTACGGAAGATCACGAGGGCCCAGAGAACGGCGGCCACGGCGACGAGCGCGCCGCCCCCGCCGTACAGGGCGATGACCCTGCGGGCCTCATCGGGCTCCCACGCCCCGCCGCCGGCGCGCATGGACAGCGGGACGAGGAGGCCGGCCGCCAGCGCGGCCAGGCACACCCGCAACGGCCACCGGTAGGCGCCCCGGCCGAGCGTGATCCGCAGTTCCGGGGGGACGGTCGGGGGAGCGACGGACACTGTCAGCCCTTCGTGATGGCGTCTGCAGAAACGGGGATCTGCATGGGCGGAGCGTACTGAATCGCGCCGGAGGCGGGGCGATGTGCGTAGATCGTCGGGCTTGGAGAAAATGGTCGGGTGGTGACGGTGCCCCGGAGCGGTGTGACGGCGCGAGACGCCGCGTTCGCGGCGCCGCTGGCGTGCGTCGCGGCCGTCGTGGCGGTGATGTGGCCGGGCGTCCGCGACCTGGACGCGGCCGGAGCGCTGCTGCTGGTCGCCGCGCACGCGCCGCTCGCGGTGATCAGGCGGTGGCCGACGCCGGGCCTGGTGGCCCTGCTGATGCTGGCGCTGCCCTACCACCTGCTCCAGTACCAGCATCACGCGCTGGTGCCCGCCGAGGTGATCGCGCTGTTCGCGTACGCGGTGCTCGGGCGGCGGGTCCGGGTCGTCCTCACCGCGGCGGGCGTGCTGCTGTTCGTGTGCGTGATCGGGATGTCGCTGCGGGTGGGCGGCGCGTCGGTCCGCGAGCAGATCGCCGTGATCGAGGCCGTCGTCTCCGTCGTGATCGCCGTCCAGGTGTGGCGGGTGCACCGGGCGCGGCTGGCGACGATCACCGAGCGGGCCGAGCGGGCCGAGCGCACGCGGGAGGAGGAGGCGCGGCGCCGCGTCGCCGAGGAGCGGCTGCGGATCGCCCGCGACCTGCACGACCTCCTCGCGCACAGCATCACGGTCATCGGCGTCCAGGCGGGGGCGGCCGCGCATCTCGTCCGCGGGGACCGGCCCGTCGACCGGACGGAGCTGGCGGAGGCGCTCTCCTCGATCGCCGACACGTGCCGCGACGCCCGAGCGGAGCTGCGCGGCACGCTGCAGGTCCTGCGCGGCACCGACGTCGAGACGACCGGGACGCTGCCCGGCCCGGACGGCATCGCCGACCTCGTGCAGGCCGCGCGCGGCGCCGGGATCGAGGTCGAGCTCGACGACTCGGGCGCCGGGCCGCTGCCGCTGCCGCCCGAGGTCGGCGTCGCGGCGTACCGGATCGTCCAGGAGGCGCTGACCAACGTCGTCAAGCACGCGGCGGCGGAGCGCGTCGCGGTCACGCTGTCCCGGGACGGCGGCGGGCTCGTCGTGCGGGTCGCCGACGACGGGATCGGGCCGTTCCGGGGTGTGCGGGGGAGCGTCCCCGCACAGGAGAGCCAGGCATCGGGCGGCTTCGGGATCCTCGGCATGATCGAGCGGGCGCGGAGCGTCGGCGGCACGCTGGACGCGGGCCCCGGCGACGGCGGCGGGTTCGTCGTCACCGCCGTCCTCCCCACCGCGGACGCCGTCGCCCCGCAGTGACCGGACCGGCCCCGGCTCAGGACGTGCGGACCGACGCGAGGATCTGGTCCAGGTCGCCCCGCGCGGCGAAGGCGCTGGGGACGGACACCAGCAGCAGCCCCGGCAGCCCGCCGTCCGCACCGTCCCCGTCGACGACCAGGAGCGCCATCGTGTCGCCGGTGACCGGCCAGCCGTTGGCACCGGCCTGCGTGAAGTCGAAGCGGGCCTGTTCCAGCCAGCCCTTGCCCGCGCCGCCCACGTCGACGGGACCTGACCTGAGCGTCGTCTCGGCGTGCTGGACGGTGAACAGCTCGCTGATGAGGCGGGTCTTCACGCGGGCCGCGACGGTGCCGAGGTCCCGGGGGCCGGTGTAGCCGCTGCTCTCGGCGGGCCTGGGCAGCCCGGCCAGGGACGTCGCGTTGAAGGTGGAGTCGCCGTTGCGCTGCTGGAGCGGACTGATCTGCCCGCTGGTGAACATCCCCGGCTTCTTCCAGGCGCCGCCCGCCGTCACCCACGGCGCGCCCAGCCGGGCGTAGGAGAAACCGGCCTGCGCGTCCTGGATCCGTCCCACCACCGGCGAGACGGGCTGCTTCCGCTGGGACGCGGGCGGCGACGCGGCGGACCGGCCCTTCCCGTCGTCGCCGTCCCGGTTCAGCGCCAGGACGACCCCGGTCACCAGCAGCGCCACGGCCACGGCGCCCGCGACGCCGCCGAGGACCCACCCGGACCGGCGGCGCGGCCGCGGGGGCGCGGGAGCGGTCACGGCATGGCCCCCGGGAACCGCGGGCGGCGGCCCCGCGGGCGGCGGCGCGGCAGGGGGCAGGCCGCCGGGCGGCATCGGGTTCTCCGCGGGCGGAACCGGCGGAACCGGCGGAACCGGCGGAACCGGCGGTACGGGCGCGTCGAGATCGGTCGGCTGCCCGCTCGGCTGCCCGCCGGGCGCGGGCGGGGCCATCGTGGTGGCCATGGCGAGGACGGCGGGCGGCAGCCAGCCGTCGGCCGCCGCGCCCGCGCCCGCGCACCGTTCCAGCACGTCCGCCAGGGCGGGACGGCCGGCGGGGTCCTTGGCCAGGCATGCCCTGACGAGGTCGCGCAGCTCGGCGGGAACCGCGTCCAGGCCGGGCTCCTCCCGGACGATCCGGTACAGCACCGTGTGCGCCCGGCCCTGCCCGAACGGGGGTGCTCCGGTGGACGCGAACGCCAGCACCGAGCCGAGCGCGAACACGTCCGCGGTGGGCCCGATGTCCCGGTCCCCGCGGGCCTGCTCGGGCGACATGTACGCGACGGTCCCGGTGATCGCGCCGGTGGCGGTGCCGGACGCGGCCTCCAGCGCCCGGACGATCCCGAAGTCGATCACCCGCGGCCCGTCCGGGGCCAGGATCACGTTGCCCGGCTTGAGGTCGCGGTGCACCAGCCCGCAGCCGTGGACGGCCGCGAGCCCCTCCGCCAGCCCCGCCCCGAGGACGCGCACCGCGTGCACGGGCAGCGGCCCCTGCTCGTCCACCGCCGCCTGCAGCGAGGGACCCGGCACGTAGGCGGTGACCAGCCACGGGCGGTCCGCGTGCGGGTCGGCGTCGACGACCTGCGCGGTGAAGAACCCGCCGACCCGGCGCGCCGCCTCGACCTCGGCCGCGAACCGCCGCCTGAAGTGCGGGTCGTCGCCGAACTCGGGACGGACGAGCTTCACCGCCACCGGCCGCCCGCCGGGGGAGCGGCCGAGGAACACCTGGCCCATGCCGCCGCCGCCCAGCCGCGCCGAGAGCACGTACCCGCCCACGGCGCGCGGATCATCAGCCTGAAGGGGACCCAACGCGACACCCTTTCTGGGGGCCCCGGCCGAGCGGGGCGTCCGGAGAGATCTTCCCGGAGAGGATGACGCCGCCGGGACGGATTTTGTTGGCATTCGGCCGGGACGGACCGTATCCGGACCCGCGACGCCAACGGGGGCTTTCAGAATCCTTACCGGTAGGGTCAGGATCAAGGGACCAGGGAGGCGAGCGCGTCGGTGAGCACAGAGCGGACAGCCCCGCAGGACCGGATCTTCACGGTGCCCAACAGCCTGAGCCTGGCCCGGCTGGTCGGCGTCCCGCTGTTCCTGTGGCTCGTGCTGATCGAGGCGGACTGGTGGGCGCTCGGCCTGCTGGTGTTCGCGGGCCTGTCCGACTGGCTGGACGGCAAACTGGCGCGGGTCCTGAACCAGACCAGCAGGCTCGGGGCGATGCTCGACCCGGCCGCCGACCGGCTCTACATCCTGGCGACGCTCGTCGGGCTCACGATCCGCGACATCATCCCGCTGTGGCTGGTGGTGCTGCTCGTCGCGCGCGAGCTGGCGATCGTGCCGATCGCGCCGATCGTCCGGCGGCTCGGGTACAGCGGGACGCTTCCCGTCCATTTCATCGGCAAGGCGGGCACGCTCTGCCTGCTGTACGCGTTCCCGCTGCTGCTGCTGGGCGACCACGACGGCGCGGCCGCGACGACGGCGAAGGTCGTCGGCTGGTCGTTCGCCGTCTGGGGCGCGGGCCTGTACTGGTGGGCGGCCGTCCTGTACTGGACGCAGACGCGCCAGCTCGTGGTCGAAGGACGGGAGCCCGCCGGACGGGAGCCCGCCGCATGAAGGCCGTCGTGATGGCGGGCGGCGAGGGGACGCGGCTGCGCCCGATGACCGCCAACCAGCCGAAGCCGCTGCTCCCGCTCGTCAACCGGCCGATCATGGAGCATGTGCTGCGGCTGCTGAAGGCGCACGGGTTCACCGAGACCGTCGTCACCGTCCAGTTCCTGGCCGCGCTGATCCGCAACTACTTCGGCGACGGCGAGGAGCTCGGCATGGCGCTGAGCTACGCGACGGAGGAGATCCCGCTCGGCACCGCCGGCAGCGTCAAGAACGCCGAGGAGGCGCTCCGCGACGACCGCTTCCTGGTGATCTCCGGGGACGCGCTCACCGACATCGACCTGACCGACATGGTGCGGTTCCACGAGCGCAACGGCGCGCTCGTCACGATCGGTCTCAAGCGCGTCCCGAACCCGCTCGAATTCGGGATCATCATCGTGGACGACGAGGGCCGCGTGCAGCGGTTCCTGGAGAAGCCGACCTGGGGGCAGGTGTTCTCCGACACCGTCAACACCGGCATCTACGTGATGGAGCCGGAGGTCCTGGAACACGTCGCGGCGGGGGAGCCGGTCGACTGGTCCGGGGACGTGTTCCCCGCGCTGCTCGCCGAGGGCGCCCCGCTGTTCGGGTACGTCGCCGACTGCTACTGGGAGGACGTCGGCACCCACGAGAGCTACCTCAAGGCCCAGGCCGACATGCTGTCCGGGCAGGTCGGCATCGACCTGGACGGCTTCGAGGTCTCACCGGGCGTGTGGGTCGCCGAAGGCGCCGAGGTGGACGCGGAGGCCGTCCTCAAGGGCCCGCTCTACATCGGCGACTACGCCAAGGTCGAGGCGGGCGTCGAGCTGCGCGAGTACACCGTCCTCGGCAGCAACGTGGTGGTGAAGGAGGGCGCGTTCCTGCACCGCGCGATCGTCCACGACAACGTGTTCGTCGCGCCGTCGACGAACCTGCGCGGCTGCGTCGTCGGCAAGAACACCGACATCATGGCGGGCGCCCGCGTCGAGGAGGGCGCGGTCATCGGCGATGAGTGCGTGATCGAGGCGGAGGCGTACGTCTCGTCCGGGGTGAAGGTGTACCCGTTCAAGACGATCGAGGCGGGCGCGGTCGTCAACACCAGCGTGATCTGGGAGTCGCGGGGGCAGCGCAACCTGTTCGGGCCGCGCGGCGTGTCCGGGCTGGTCAACGTCGAGATCACGCCGGAGCTGGCGGTGCGGCTCGCCAGCGCGTACGCGACGACGCTGAAGAAGGGCACGACCGTCGTCACCGGACGGGACGTCTCCCGCGCCGCCCGCACCCTCAAACGCGCCGTGAACAGCGCCCTCACCGCCAGCGCGATCAACGTCAGCGACCTGGAGGCGACGCCGCTGACCGTCGCCCGGTTCGAGACCGGCCGCCGGGACGCCGTCGGCGGCATCTACATCCGCACCACGCTCGGCGACCCGCAGGGCGTCGACATCATCTTCCTCGACCCCGACGGCGCCGACCTGTCGCAGGCCGCGCAGCGCAAGCTGGAGCGCGTCTTCGGGCGGCAGGAGTACCGGCGCGCGTTCCCCGGCGAGATCGCCGAGCTGACCTATCCGCCGCGCGTCGTCGAGACCTACACCCGCGACCTGCTGCGCCGCGTCGACGTCAGCGGGGTGCGCGAGGCCGGGCTGAAGCTCGTCCTGGACTGCGCGGGCGGCGTCGCGTCGCTCGTCCTGCCGAACCTGCTCGGCACCGGGGTGGAGGTCCTCACCCGCAACGCCGGGCTCGACGAGGCCAACCCGACCGAGACGCTCGCCGAGCGGATGCGCGACCTGGAGCGGCTCGGCGAGCTGGTGTCGTCGTCGCGGGCCGCGTTCGGCGTCCGGTTCGACCCGGTCGGGGAGCGGATCTCCCTCGTGGACGAGAACGGCGAGCTGGTCGGCGACGACCGGGCGCTGCTCGTCATGCTGGACCTGGTCGCGGCCGAGCGGGGCGCGCGTCAGGAGCGGGCCCGGGTCGCGCTGCCGGTGACGACGACGCGGGTCGCCGAGCAGGTGTGCCGGTTCCACGGTGTCGAGGTCGAGTGGACGTCGACGTCCCAGGACGTGCTCACCAAGGCCGCCGCGCAGCGCGGCGTGATCTTCGCGGGGGACGGCCGCGGCGGGTTCCTGATGCCCGAGTTCAGCGGCACCGTGGACGGGATCGCGGCGTTCGTCCGCCTCGTCGGCCTGGTCGCCCGCACCCGGTTGACGCTGTCGCAGATCGACCGCCGCATCCCGGACGCGCACCTGCTGCGCCGGTCCGTCCCGACGCCGTGGGCCGCGAAGGGCAGCGTGATGCGGCACGTCGTGGAGGCCGCCGGCGACCGGACGATCGACACCACGGACGGCGTCCGCGTGGTCGAGGACGACGGCCGCTGGGCCCTCGTGCTGCCCGACCCGGCGGAGGCGGTCACGCACCTGTGGGCCGAAGGCCCGGACGCGGACGCGGCCCAGGCGCTCCTGGAGGAATGGGCCGTCGTCGTCGAACGCGCCGGCACCTGAGGTTTCGCGTGGCGCGTCAGCAGCGTTCGCGGGGTTTGAGGCCGGTGGCGTCCGGTTCGCGGTCGGCGTAGGCGGCGCCGAGGAAGCCGACGAGGCGTTCCACGTCCGCGATGTTCGAGACCAGCCCGAGGGACGCGCGGACGGCGCCGCCGCTGGGCAGGCCGAGGACGCCGAGGTAGTCGTCGAGCGTCCGCATCCGCCGGTGCGCGGTGAGGCGCAGCGCCCGCTCGGAGATCTCGAACGCGCCCTCGCCGGCGCCGGGGTTGCAGAAGCAGCCCGTGCGGACGGAGATCCCCGCGGCGGCCGTGTCGCGGGCGATGATCCGCTCGTCGACGATCCCGCCCCGCACGTCGAGGACGTTGAACGCGACCGTGCCGCCGCGCCGGTCCGTGGTCTCCGGCCCGTACAGCCGGATCACGGGGGAGCCGTCGGAGTGCCGCAGGCCAGCCAGCCGCCGCAGGAGCAGGGACGTCAGGCAGCTCACGCGGAGGTGGATCAGGTCCATGCCGATGCCGTCGACCCAGTCGACGCCGAACTCGACGTCCGGGATGGACAGGAAGTTCAGGGTGCCGTCCTCGAACGCCGTCTCGTCGGGCGCGAGGACGTGCCAGCCGCCGAGCGCGCTGACCGCCTGGATCGTCCCGCCCGCGAACCACGGCCGCCGCAGCCGCGCCAGGGCCTCGCGCCGCGCGACCAGGCTGCCGACGCCGGTCGGGTACCCGAACACCTTGTACCAGCTCACGGGGACGAAGTCGGGCCGCGTCCGGCTCAGGTCGAGGCGGTTGGCGGGGACGTACGCGGCCGCGTCCAGCAGCACGTCGTAGCCGTGCGCGTGGGCCTGGTCGATCCACGCCCGCGGATGCTGGACGCCGGTGAAGTTGCTCTGCGCGGGGAAGACGAGCAGGCCCCGGCCGTCCGCGAGCGCGGCGGCGACCTCGTCGCCCGCGACCCGCAGGTCGGGCCCGCGGACGGGAACGTGCACGGTCTCGGCGCCGCGCGCCCGCGCGAACTCGCGGAGCCCGTTCACCGAGTTGTGGTTGTCGCCGGTCAGGACGAGCCGGGCCCCGGGCCCGAACGGGTACGCCTCCCCGACCAGCCGGCACGCGCCGCTCGCGTTCGGCGTGAACACGACCGCGTACTCGTCGGGGGAGGCGTTGAAGAACGCCAGGATCCGCTCCCGCGCCCGCTCGACCAGCACCGTGGACGCGCTCGACGTCGGGTTCTCCGAGTGCGGGTTGCCGTAGCAGCGGCCGGACAGCCGCTCGACGTGCGCCCGGAGCTGGGCCGTGGCGACCACGCCCGACCCGGTGTAGTCGAGGTAGGTCTGGCCGTGCTCGTCCAGGTGGCGGTATTCGGTGGCGCGGAGCTCGTCCAGCCGCCGGGTGTCCGCGTAACCGGCCAGGCCGACGTCGAAATCGGATGAAGCGCTCATCCTGCACCCCCACATGCATAAAGCCGCATCCATAACAGAACGGTCCAAAATCGGGAGTGCAACCGCAAGGGGGTATTCTGGCCGTAATTGGCCGATCACTGCGTGTTTGTCAGGTTCGGCGGGCGAGGACCAGGCACGTCCCCGCGAGGAAGAGCGCCGCGAACCCGGCCAGCACCGCCCAGTCCACGGCCACCGCCCGCGCGAACGTGTCGCCGTACGAGGCGAGCAGCGGCGGGCCCAGCGGCGAACGTCCGGAGCCCCACAGCCGCTCCACGCCGAGGCTGCGGCCCAGCCCCTCGAACGCCCACCGGTTCGACATGGCGTAGCTCAGCCACCGTCCCGGCGCCGCCATCACCGGGACGGGCAGGATCGCGCCCACGAACAGCACCTGCGGGAAGCACAGCATCGGCAGCGCCATCGTCGCCTGCGCCGGGTCGGTCACCGCCGCCGACACCAGAAGGCCCAGCGCCAGCGCGGCCAGCGAGCACAGCAGCAGCGTGACGAACAGCTCCGCGTACGTGCCCCAGCCCATCGCGGGCAGCCGGTCCAGGGCCCGCAGGACGCCGAGCATCAGCGCGTCCACCACGGCCAGCAGCGGCAGGAGAACCGCCACCTTCGCCAGCACGTACGGGCCGACCCGGAGGCCCGTCAGCCGCTCGCGCCGCACCACGGGCAGCTCCGTGCAGATCTGCAGGAGCCCGTACGTCAGCCCGAAGAAGAACCCGCCGAACGCGATCCAGAACAGGATCATCACCGTCGCGCCAGGGCTCGGCGACTCCGGCGCGAACGCGCCCGGACGGAACAGCACCGCGAACATCGCCAGCACCATCACCGGCGACCCGGCCAGCACGGCGAGCGTGAGACGGTTCCGCGACAGCAGGTCGAGGTTCCGGCGGGCCAGCAGCGCCCACTGCCCGAACGCCCCGACGCCCGGGCCCGCCGCCGGCGCGGGGCCCGCCTCGAACCGTCCCTCCCAATTGTGCGGGTCCGCTTCCGCGAGCCGCAGATAGATGTCGTCGATCGCCTCGACCTGGAACTCCTCCCGCGCTTTGTCCGGCTCGCCGTAGAACGCCAGCCGGCCGTCCTGCGTCAGGACCGCCACCCGGTCGCACACCGCGACGTCCGGCGGATGGTGGGTCGTGAGCACGACCGTCGTCCCCGAATCGGCCAGGCCGCGCAGCAGCCGCATCAGGTCGGCCGCGGTGGCCGGGTCGAGGCCCGACGTCGGCTCGTCGAGGAAGAACACGCGGGGACGCGTCAGCAGCTCGACCGCGATGCTGGCCCGCTTGCGCTCGCCGCCGCTCAGCGACCCGACCCGCTGACCGGCGCGTTCGGTGAGCGCCAGCGCGTCCATGACGGCGTCGACCGCCCGCTCCGCGCGCTCCGGCGGCGTCCCGGACGGCAGCCGCAGCCCCGCCGCGTACCGCAGCGTCCGCCGCAGCGGCATCTCCAGATGGACGATGTCGTCCTGCGGCACGTATCCGAACGACCCGGCCTTGAACGACCCGGCGTCCCCGCCGGGGCCGGCCCCGTTGAAGCCGGCCCCGTTGAAGCTGACCTCGCCCTCCGCCGGAGGCCGGACGCCCGCGATCGCGTCCAGCAGCGTCGTCTTGCCCGCCCCGCTCCCCCCGATGATCGCCACCAGCTCGCCGGACCCGATCGTCAGCGACACGTCCCGCAGCGTGCGGCGCCCGCCGCCGGCGCGCTGCCCCACCCCCCGCACCTCGATCATCCGCCTGGCTCCCGCCCGGGCCTCCGCCCCTCGCGCCACGCGCCCGCCGCGCCGGTCACCGCACCCACAAGCCACGATGAACGACCGCACCCCGACAGTCCAGCCACGCACTCCTCACCCGGCCGTGTCGCGAGGGCGGTCAGTCGACGGGCGCGTCCTCGGGGGATCCGGCCGCGATCTCGGCGAGGACGCCGAGGGCCCGCGCGAGCGTCTCCAGCGGCGGCGACGCGAGGCCGACGCGGACGGCGCGGGGCGCGGCGGCCGTCCCGGCGGCGAAGGCGGCGGCGGGCGTGACGGCGATCCCGCGCCGCGCCGCCGCGGCCGTGAAGGTGTCGGCGCGCCACGGGGAAGGCAGCTCCCACCAGCAGAAATAGGAGGCCGGGCCCGGCTCGGCGGCGGCGGGGAGGCGGTCGGCGGCGATCCGGCGGCGGGTCGCGGCGTCCGCGCGCTTGGCGCGGGTCACCGACGCGACGGCGCCGTCGGCGATCCAGCCGGACGCGGCCGCGAGCGCGAACCCGGTCGGCGCCCACGCGCCGGAGCGCAGCGCGGCGGCGACGCGCCCGGCCAGCGCGGCGGGCGGGACGGCGATCCCGACGCTCAGCCCCGGGGCGAGGCGCTTGGACAGGCTGTCGACGAGGATCGTGCGCCGCGTCGCCAGGGACGCCAGCGGCGCGGGACCGTCCTCAAGGAGGAACGCCCACACGCGGTCCTCGATGGCGTAGAGGCCGAGCCGCTCCAGGGTGCCGGCCAGCTCGGCGCGGCGGACCCACGGCATCGTCGTCCCGTACGGGTTGTGCAGCGTGGGCTGCACGTACAGCGCGCCGAGCGGCGCGGCGCGGTGGGCGTCGGCGAGCGCCTCCGGGACCAGCCCGTGCTCGTCGCACGCGATCGCGACGAGCGTCACGCCGAGCCGCGCCGCGATGCCCTTGATCACCGGATAGGTCAGCGCCTCGACCGCGAGCCGCCCGCCCGGCGGCACGAGCGCGGCCACGGCCCCCGCGATCGCCTGCCGCCCGTTCCCCGCGAACAGGATCCCGGCCGGATCGGGCCGCCAGCCGGGCGCGCCGAGCAGCGCGGCCGCCGCTTCGCGGGCCGCCGCCGTGCCCGCGACGCCGGTGGGGGCGAGCGCCGTCCCGAGGACGTCCGGGCGCAGCAGCCGCTCCATCCCGGCCGCCAGCAGCGCGGTCTGCTCGGGCACCGCCGGGTAGCTGAGCTCCAGGTCGACGCGCGCGTCCGCGGGCTCGGCCAGCGCCGGGACGGCCGGACGCCCCGCCGCGCGGACGAACGTCCCCCGCCCCACCTCGCCGACCACGAGACCGCGCCGGCCCAGTTCCCGGTACACGCGGCCCGCCGTCGAGGCCGCGATGCCCCGCTCCCGCGCGAAGGCGCGCTGCGGAGGCAGCCGGTCGCCCGGACGGAGCCGTCCCGAGGCGATGTCGGCGGCCATTTCGTCCGCGACCCGCCGGTAGTCCTCCATTGCACCTCCGATTGCACCGAGATAAATCTCATTATTGCATTGAGATTACTCGGGCATCTAGCATCGGAGCACATCGACGATGTCAGGAGCGCAATGATCTCGTCCAGCGCCATGGCGGCCATCGCGGTCTTCGCCCTCGGGCTCGTGCTCACCCCGGGCCCCAACATGATCTACCTGGTGTCGCGGTCGGTGACGCAGGGCCGCCGCGCCGGAATGATCTCGCTCGCCGGGGTCGCCGCCGGGTTCCTCGTCTACGTCACGGCCGTCACCGCCGGCGTCACCACCGTGTTCACGCTCGTCCCCGAGGTCTACACGGCGATCAAGGCGGCGGGCGCGGCGTACCTGCTGTGGCTCGCCTGGCAGGCGGTGCGGCCGGGCGGGACGACGGCGTTCGCCCCGAAGGACCTGCCCGCCGACCCGCCGCGCCGCCTGTTCGCCATGGGCCTGGTCACCAACCTGCTCAACCCGAAGATCGCGATCCTGTACGTGTCGCTGCTGCCGCAGTTCGCCGACCCGGAGCGCGGCCACGTCGGCGTCCAGCTCGCGCTGCTCAGCCTCACCCAGATCACCATCGCGATCACCGTGAACGCCCTCATCGTGCTCGGCGCGGGCGGCATCGCCGTGTTCCTCGCCCGGCGGCCCGGCTGGCAGCGGGCCCAGCGCTACCTGATGGGCTCGGCGCTCGCCGGGCTCGCCGTCCACCTGGGGCTCACCCGCACCGCCGCCCACTGACCGCCCGCCCCCGCGGGACGGCCGGCGGGGTGGGGCAATGCGGGCGGCCGGCGCGGTCCCCGCCGAGGCAGGGACGTCAGGGGAGCCGTCAGACCGGGACCGGGACGCGCTCCTCTTCCCCCGGCTTCCGGAGGGGCGAAGGACGGACGCGCAGCACGCGCGCCGCCCACCCCGGCAGCCACCAGTTCCACCGGCCGAACATCGCGACCGCCGCCGGGACGAGCAGCGCCCGCACCACGGTCGCGTCCAGCAGGATCCCCAGGCCAAGCCCCGTCGCGAAGATCTTCACCTCGACGACGGGCGCGGCGGCGAGCGACGCGAACGCCAGGAACAGGATCAGCGCCGCGCTGGTCACCAGCCGTCCCGTCCTGCCCATGCCCTCGACGAGGGCGCTCTCGGTGGAGCCGGTGCGGTCGTACTCCTCACGCAGCCGGGCCAGGATGAACACCTCGTAGTCCATCGACAGCCCGTACAGGAACGCGAAGACCATCGCCGGGATGAACGCGGAGACGGACCCGGTCGCGGAGACGTTCCAGATCTGCTCGCTGCCCCGCCCCTCCTGCCACACCAGGACGATCGAGCCGAGCACGGCCGCCAGCGACAGCAGGTTGAACACCACCGCCTTCAGCGCCAGCACCAGCGACCGGAACGCACGGGCCAGCAGGACGAACGTCAGCACGCAGATGATCCCCAGCATGTACGGGAACGTCCCGTACACCTTGTCGATGAAGTCGATCTCGGTCACGGTCCAGCCGCCGACCTGCGCGCCGGGCGGCGCCGCGGCCCGGACGGCCTCGACGGTGTCCTTGCCCGCGTCCGTCCCGCCCTCGTCGGCGGGCAGGACGGTGACCAGCGCGGACCCGTCCCGCCGCCACATCCCGTCATCGGGCGCCAAGACGGCGTGGACGCCGTCCACCCCGCGCAGCGCGGACGCGGCCGCGGCGGGGTCCGTGCCGGGCGGCAGCAGCACGTCCGAGGGGGTCAGCACGCCGGACGGCACCCCGGCGCGCTGCAGCGCGGCCAGCCCCTCGTAGGCCGGGCCCGACTTCGCCAGCGCGCCGCTGTTCGGCTCGCCGAGGTTCATCCCCAGCGCGGTGAGCGCGAGCCCCCCGAGCACGGCCAGCGCCGCAAGGACCGCCGGGATCCGGAACCGGATGACGCGGCGCGTCCACGCCGTCCAGGCCCTGCCGGCGCGCGCGCCGTCGCCGCGCCACCGGGGCGCGACGCGGTCCAGGGCCGGTCCCACCGTGACGAGGATGACCGGGAGCAGCGTCAGCGTCACCAGCGCGCTCACCGCCGGGATGATCATGCCGCCGTAGGCCACGCTGCGCAGGAACTCCACCGGGACCACCACCATGGCGACGAGCCCGATCGCGACGGCCGCGCCGCTGAACACCACCGCGTGCCCGGCCGTGGCCATCGCGCGCCTGGTCGCGTCCTCGGCGGACAGGCCCCGCGCCCGCTCCTCCCGCCACCGCGTCACCAGCAGCAGCGAGTAGTCGATGGCGACGCCGAGCCCGATGAGCGCGATCACGAACTGCACCATGAAGTTCACGTCGGTGACGCCGGTGATGGCGTAGACGAGCCCGAACGAGGTCAGGATCGACACGGCCGCGATGACGAGCGGCACGACCGCCAGCACCGACCCGAACACGAACGCGAGGACGACGAGCG
This sequence comes from Actinomadura sp. 9N215, assembly GCF_044326345.1. Lineage (NCBI taxonomy): Bacteria > Bacillati > Actinomycetota > Actinomycetes > Streptosporangiales > Thermomonosporaceae > Actinomadura > Actinomadura sp. 9N215. Next base: position 283,232 of record NZ_JBIRBA010000005.1, read on the forward strand.
CGCCGAGCCCGCCGATGAGCGTCTCGGTGAGGACGCCCGGCCCCTCGTCGCCCGTCTCGTCCGCCAGCTCGTCGATGCCCGTCACGTGCAGCGTCGATCCGGCGGGCAGCTCGGGCCGCATCGCCTCGGTGAGCGGGCCGATCGAGTCCGGCGCGTCCGCGATCTCGCTCGCGCCCAGTTCCGTGTGCGGGTAGACGATGCCGTACACGGTCCGGCCGTCCTCGCCGATGAAGCGGGTGTCGCCGGTCGAGCCGTACGAGACGACACGCGCGCCGATCCGCTTCCCGGCCGCCGCGAACGCCTTCGCCAGGGCGTCGCGGGCCTGCGGCGCCTCCGCGGACGTCCCGGACGGCAGCGTCACCACCGGGACGAGGGGGTTGTCGTCGCCGCCCGTCCCGTAGGCGCGCACGATCGCCGTGTTGGCGTCCCGTGCCGCCGAGCCCGGCGGCGCGAAGTCCTCGGTGAGACGGTCGGGGACCTGGAGCGCGGCGAACGCGCCCGCGCATGCGGCGGCCAGCCACACGAGGCCGATCAGGAGCCGGTGCCGGAGCACGAATCCAGAGAATCTGTCCATGCGCACTACTGCATCGGCCCGCCCTGCGGCCGCCGTGTGAGCGTTCTTGGGGATCCCTGTGAAACGGTCTTCACAGCGTTCTCTAAGACGTCCCACAGGACGCCCGCAGTGCGCCCGGCCACGGCCACCGGACAGACTGGCCCCGTGACGCCCACCAAGATCCTGGTCGTGGACGACGAGGCGTACCTCGCCGACCTCGTCGCGACCGCGCTGCGCTACGAGGGCTTCGAGACGGCCGTGGCCGGCTCGGGCGCGGAGGCGCTGGCGAGCATCCCGCGCTTCGGCCCCGACCTGATCGTCCTGGACGTGATGCTCCCCGACGGCTCGGGACTCGACGCCTGCGCCCGGCTCCGCCGCGACGGCTGCCAGGCCCCCGTCGTGTTCCTCACCGCCCGCGACGCCACCGAGGACAAGATCAAGGGCCTGACGGTCGGCGGCGACGACTACGTCACCAAGCCGTTCAGCCTGGAGGAGCTGGTCGCCAGGATCCGCGCCGTGCTCCGCCGCACCCGGCCCGCCGGACGGGAGCGCGCCCGGCTGTCGTTCGCCGACCTGGAGCTCGACGAGGACACCTACGAGGTGCGGCGCGGCGGCGTCCTCGTCGACCTCACCCCCACCGAGTTCAAGCTGCTGCGCTACCTGCTCCTCAACTCCGGCCGGGTGCTGACGAAACGGCAGATCCTCGACCACGTGTGGCAGTACGACTTCGGCGGCGGCGACGGCGTCGTCCAGACCTACGTCAGCTACCTGCGCCGCAAGCTCGACGACCGCGACCCGCGCCTCATCCACACCGTCCCGCGCGTCGGGTACATCCTCCGCATGCCCCGGGAGGGCTGATGTCGCTGCGCAGGCGCATCGTGCTGACCCAGCTCGGGCTGCTGGCGCTCGGCCTGCTGATCGCCGGCGCGTCCAGCTTCGCCGCGCTGAACGACTGGAAGAACGACAGCGAGCACCAGCGGATGACCAGCGTGGGACGCGAGGCCGCCGCGCTGTTCGCCGAGAGCGGGCCCGGCGGCGGCTGGTCGCGGCTCGCGGAGTCCACCTCGGAGCTGGACCGGCTGTGGCGCGCGGCCGGCGACGGCGGCGGGCTGCCGCTGTTCCTCCAGGTCCGGCGGCCCGACGGGACGGCGGTGGAGACGGTCTCGTTCGTCGGCGAGCCGCCGCTGCCCGACGACCTCCACCCCGGCGCGACGACGGGCGGCAACCCCGACGGGGAGCGGTTCGTCCGCATGGAGGTCTCCAACGACGGCCCGTTCGGGGAGGACGACCCGGACTGGCTCGTCCGCACCGCCTGGGTGCCCGGCGAGCGGGCCGTCCTCGTCACCGCCATCCGCACCACCGCGCAGGACGAGTTCTTCGGCCGCACCCTCGGCACCATGACCCTCATCACGCTCGCGGTCCTCCTCGGCGTGGGGCTGCTGGTGTGGCGGGCCGTCCGCCGCGCGACCCGCCCGCTGGAGGAGATCGCCGCCACCGCCGCGCGGATCGGCGACGGCGACCTGGCCCGCCGGCTCGCCGTGCACGGCCCGAAGACGGAGGTGGGACGGCTCGCCGAGGCGCTGAACGGCATGCTCGCGCAGATCGAGGCGTCGTTCCGGGAGCGGGAGGCGTCCCGGGACCGGCTGCGCCGCTTCGTCGCCGACGCCTCCCACGAGCTGCGCACCCCGGTCGCGACCGTCCGCGGCTACGCCGAGCTGTTCCGCCGCGGCGCCGCGGACCGCCCCGAGGACCTCGCCAAGGCGATGCGCCGCATCGAGTCGGAGGCCGAGCGGATGGGCCGCCTCGTCGACGAGATGCTGCTGCTCGCCCGGCTGGACCAGGGCCGTCCGCTGGAACGCGAGCCCGTCGACCTGTCCGCCCTCGCCGCCGACGCGGTCGCCGACGCCGCCGTCGTCGACGAGGACCGCCCCCTCACCCTGGAGACGAGCGGCCCCGTCGTCGTCACCGGCGACGCCGAGCGGCTCCGCCAGGTCCTCGACAACCTGCTGGCGAACGTCCGGCGCCACACACCCCCCGCGACGCCGGCGACCGTCCGCGTGTCCGAGCGCGGCGGGCGGGCGGTCCTGGAGGTCGCGGACGAGGGGCCGGGGATCCCGGCGGACGACCGCGCCCGCGTGTTCGAGCGCTTCTACCGGGCCGACGAGTCCCGGTCCCGCGATCGCGGCGGCTCCGGGCTCGGCCTGTCGATCGTCGCGGCCGTCGCCCAGGCGCACGGCGGCCGCGCGTCCGTCGCGGACGCACCCGGCGGCGGCGCCGTGTTCACGATCACGCTGCCGCGCTGACCTGCCTTCCGCCCTGGCTGGGCCATGATGGGCCGGTGATCGCACCACGAGAGGACGGCGACCCGCCGGACGACGAGGGCCGGGGGCGGCCCGACGCGTCCATGTCGCTTCTCGCCGACCTGTTCGCCGGCAAGCTCCTCGATCACGGCTACGCGGAGGCCGCGGCCCGGCGCGCCGCGTCCGGCGACCCCGCCCCGCCCGGGGGACGGCTCCGCGGCGGCGGCGTGCTGCTCGTCCTCGTCCTCGCCGGGACGCTGATCGCCGTCGCCGGAGCGGAGGTGCGCCGGAGCGAGCCCGTGGCCGCCGAGCAGCGCTCCCGGCTCGTCGGCGAGATCCACGCCCGCACCGCCGAGACCGACGGCCTCCAGCACCGCCTCGACCGGCTGCGGGCCGAGACGGAGCGGCGCCGCGCGGCCGCGCTCGCCAGCAGCGAGGCGGGCCGCCGCGCCCGCCGGAACCTCGCCCTCGCGGGCGCCGCCGCGGCCGCCGTGCCCGCAACCGGCGACGCGCTGGTCGTCACGCTGGACGACGCCGCTCCCGGCGGCGGGCGCGACGCCCCGGACGGGCGTCCCGCCGACGCCGCCGCCCGGGTCTATGATCAAGACCTCCAGGTCCTGGTGAACGGGCTCTGGGCGGCGGGCGCCGAGGCCATCGGCGTCAACGGGCAGCGGCTCACCCCGGCGACGGCGATCCGCGCCGCGGGCGAGGCGATCCTGGTCGACTACCGGCCGCTCGGCCGCCCCTACGAGGTGACGGCGCTCGGCGACCCCGGCCGCCTCCGGGACGCGTTCACCGGCTCGGCCGCCGACCGGCGGCTGCGGGCCCTGCACGACCGCTTCGAGATCAGATACGCCGTGCGCCGGTCGTCCGGCGCGCGCCTGCCCGCGGCGGGCGCCGTCAGCCTCCGGTACGCCCGCGAGGGGACCCGCCGGTGAGCGGGGGAGAGGAGACCCGATGACCGGAGCGAAGCGAGGATCATCGGGACTCCCCCCGCGGGGGTCTGGGGGTCGCCCCCCAGAAGGGCAGGGTCCGATGACGGGAGCGGAGCGGGGATCATCGCGCCTCCGGCCCGGGGGTCTGGAGGGCGTCTCCCCGAACGGCAGGGCCCGGCGTTGATCGCGCTGATCGGGCTGGTGATCGGCGTGGCGCTGGGCCTGCTGCTCCAGCCGGACGTCCCGCTCTGGCTGGAGCCGTACCTGCCCATCGCGATCGTCGCGGCGCTCGACGCCATGTTCGGCGGGATCAGGGCCCGGCTGGAGGGCATCTTCGACGAGAAGGTGTTCGTGGTGTCGTTCGTGAGCAACACCGTCATCGCCGCGCTGATCGTCTTCCTCGGCGACAAGCTCGGGGTCGGCTCGCAGCTGTCCACCGGCGTCGTGGTCGTGCTCGGCATCCGGATCTTCTCCAACGCGGCGGGCATCCGCCGGAAGCTGTTCGGCGCATGACCGCCCCCGAGAACGACCCCGCCGGCGAGCGTCCCGCCGACCCCACCGGCGAGCGGCCGCCGGAGCCCCCCGGCCTGCGCGGCCTGGCCGACCTGGTGCGACCGCGAGTCAGCGTGGGCCAGCTGATCGTCGGACTCCTCTGCCTCGTCCTGGGATTCGCGGCCGTCGCCCAGATCCAGTCGAACGAGCGCGACACCACGTTCGCCACCGCGCGGCAGGACGAGCTCGTCGGGATCCTGTCCGATCTGGGCCAGCGGTCCGAGCGCCTGCGCGGCGACCTGCGCGAGCTGGAGGACACCAAGGCCCAGCTCGAACGGGACGCCGAGGGCGGAACCGCCCTGGAGGAGGCGCGCAAGCGGGCGACCACCTATGGCCTCCTCGCCGGCACCCTCCCCGCCGAGGGCCCCGGCATCGAACTGCTGATCGGCGACCCGGGCCGCGGCGTCAAGGCGCTCAACCTCCTCGACGCCCTCCAGGAGCTCCGCGACGCCGGCGCCGAGGTCGTCCAGGTCAACGACGTGCGCGCCGGCGTCGACACCTACTTCCTGGACAGCCGCGACGGCGTCCAGGCCGACGGGAGGCCCCTCGCCGCCCCGTACCGGTTCCTGGCCATCGGCGACCCCCACACGATGACGACCGCGCTGAACATCCCCGGCGGGCTGGTCAAGACGCTGCGGGGGACCGGCGCCACGGTCTCGATCACCCCGCGCGCGAAAATCGCCGTCGACGCGATACGGTCTCCGTAGGGGAGAACGGGGAAGGCGTAAACCGGACGCCGGGCTCGGGCGTCGCGATGGGGGACGTCCGCGCGGCGGCGTAGACCTGCGATCATCAACGAATGTAGTTTGGTCCAGCCGGCTCACCGTTCCAGTTGACCCCTCGGGTAATACCCGCGTAAGTTGCGGCGACCGTCCCGTAAGCGGCCGGTGAGTTGGACCGTGGTCGGGGCGGGTCCCCGGCGTGGGTTGGTTGAAGGATGCGCGTGGCGCAGGCGGCTCCCGTTGCGGCGGGCGCCCGCGGGCGGCACGCCGATGGTAGGAGGCCGAGCCGATCGATGCCGAGCGTCTACTGCACGCAGTGCGGTCACGCCAACCCGGATGATGCCCGCTTCTGCTCGAACTGCGGAACCCCGCTCACCCGGAGCCCGCTGCCTCCCCGGGAGTCGCCCGGCGAGTCCACGTCCACGATCTCCATCGGCGGGTTCGAGGCGCTGGACACCGACGCGGGCGGCGAGGAGCCGTCGCTCGGGCCCGACCAGATGGCCATGGAGGCGCTCCCCCCGGGGACCGCGCTGCTCGTGGTGAAGCGGGGCCCGAACGCCGGCAGCCGCTTCCTGCTCGACCAGGACCGCACGTCCGCGGGCCGGCACCCCGAGAGCCACATCTTCCTCGACGACGTCACCGTGTCCCGCCGGCACGCCGAGTTCGTCCGCCAGGGCGCCGCGTTCTCCGTCCGCGACGTCGGCAGCCTCAACGGCACCTACGTCAACCGGCAGCGGATCGACCAGGCCGGCCTGTCGGGCGGCGACGAGGTGCAGATCGGCAAGTTCCGGCTGGTGTTCCTGACCAACCCGGCGCACGCCTGACGGGCGACGATGGGAGGGGCCATGAACCCGCAGCCAGCCCGGTCCCTGATGACGATCGGGGACGTCCTCGGACTGCTCAGGCCCGAATTCCCCGACATCACCATCTCCAAGATCCGGTTCCTGGAGTCCGAGGGGCTCGTGGAACCGCAGCGCAGCCCGTCCGGGTACCGCAAGTTCGCCGACGCCGACGTGGAGCGGCTCCGCTTCGTCCTCACCGCGCAGCGCGACCACTACCTGCCGCTGCGCGTCATCAGGCAGCACCTCCAGGCCCGCGACCGCGGTGAGAACGTCCCGCCCCTCGGCCCCCAGCATCCTGCGCTTTCAACGGCGGGGGCCCCCGAACCGCGCCGCCCCCGCACCCTCGTCGCCGCCGACACCACCGCCGAGGACCCGGCCGTCCGCCTCACCCGCCGCCAGCTCCTCGACGGCGCCGGCATCGACGAGGCCCTCCTCGCCCGCCTGGAGGAGTACGGCCTCGTCCGCCGCGCCGGCGCCCACTACGAGGGCGACGCCCTGAACATCGCGCGCGCCGCCGCCGCGCTCGGCGAGTACGGCTTCGAGGTCCGCCACCTGCGCGCCGTCAAGGCCGCCGCCGACCGGCAGGCCGGCCTCATCGAGCAGATGGTCGCCCCGCAACTGCGCCGCCGCAGCCGCGGCGCCCACGAGGAGGCAGCCGAGACCGCCCGGGAAATCGCCGCGCTCTCCGTCAAGCTGCACGCCGCGCTGGTCACCGCCGGTCTCCGCGAAAGCCTAGACCGCTGATCATGCGCGCCGCGGAGGATTTTGCCGTACCGACGGCATCACGAGGTGTCCGGAGCGGGGTGTACGTTGGCTACAGGGTTCGGTCACGAATCGATCCGCTGCACGTGGTGATCGAGATAGCGAGAACCAGCAGGGAGCCGCAGTGAAGCAGATGGAGGTCGTCGGCGTCCGGGTCGAGATGCCCTCCAATCAGCCCATCGTCCTGTTGAAGGAGACGGAGGGCGACCGCTACCTGCCCATCTGGATCGGGGCGGTCGAAGCGACCGCGATCGCCTTCGCCCAGCAAGGGGTCCTGCCCGCCCGGCCCCTCACCCACGACCTGTTCCGCGACGTCCTGGACGCCCTCAGCGTCCAGCTCCGCACGGTCAACATCACCGCGCTGCGCGAGGGCATCTTCTTCGCCGACCTCATCTTCTCCAACGGCGTCGAGGTGAGCGCCCGCCCGTCCGACTCCATCGCCCTCGCCCTCCGCACCGGTGCCACCATCTTCGCCAGCGAGGACGTCCTGGAAGAGGCCGGCGTGGCCATCCCGGACGAACAAGAGGACGAGGTGGAGAAGTTCCGCGAGTTCCTCGACACCATCTCCCCGGAAGACTTCGGCCGCGCGGGCTGACAGCGGGCGAGGTGCGTGCGCAAAGCGTGCGCCTTCCGTCCGCAGGGCGAGCCTGCCGGGAACCGGCCTCGCGGCGAGATAGCCTGGGGCCACGATCGCGGGCGAGCAGTGGGGTTTGTTATCCCTGTTCCTGGGGATTCTTGAAGATGAGCTTGATCGCCTGCCGGTGGCTGCCCTGTGCGACCACCTCAGCCACCACCGCAACCCCGCGACAACCTGGGGCGTCGCGATCGCGTCCGAAGGCAGGTTTCGAGCTTGCGAGAAACCTGATCGCGCAGCGAGCCGCCAGGCGAGCCGGAGCGATGCAGCGATCGCACGCGTTTCTCGACGATGGAGGCCCTCCAGGGCCGAAGGAGGAGAGAAATGCAGACAAGCACCGTTTGCCCACGTGAAGCCGGTTCATCCGGGCATGCGACGCGCCGACGGTGAACGTTGACCCCACCCTGACCGGCACCTACCGTGCTGGTGGAACACCCGTGGTGTAATTCGTCAAACCCCCTTGACGAAGCGCCACGGGATGATTTGGAGCCGGAGGTCCGCGTGGCGGTGAGCAGCGGCGAGGGCAAGGCGACCCCCGAGAGGCATATGGCGTCCCAGCGCGCCGGAGAGCAGGGTCTGCTCTTCGACACGCGGGTGTCGGCGCCGCCGGAGGATGTCGGTTACCGCGGCCCGACGGCATGCGCAGCGGCGGGGATCACCTACCGGCAGCTGGACTACTGGGCCAGGACGAAGCTGGTGGAGCCGAGCGTGCGGTCGGCGCACGGGTCGGGGAGCCAGCGGTTGTACAGCTTCCGCGACATCCTCGTCCTGAAGGTCGTGAAGCGGCTCCTCGACACGGGGGTGTCGCTGCAGCAGATACGCACGGCCGTCAGCCATCTGCGTGATCGCGGCGTGCAGGATCTGGCGCAGATCACGTTGATGAGCGACGGCGTCAGCGTGTACGAGTGCACGTCGGCCGACGAGGTCGTCGATCTTCTGCAGGGCGGGCAGGGCGTGTTCGGCATCGCGCTCGGACGGGTGTGGCAGGAGGTGGAGGGCAGCCTCGCGGAACTTCCCGGTGAGCGCGCCGCCGCCGCTGACGACGACGGCTCCGAGCACCTGCACGACGAGCTGGCCAACCGGCGCCGCGCGCGCCGCACGGGATGACGACAGCGCCACCCGGCCACAGCACCACCACCGACCAGAGCGCCCCTTGACTACAGCGCCTCTTTGCGCTGCAGGTAGGTGAACGCCCCCCAGCCCGGCAGGACGGGCAGCCAGAGGGTGAGCAGCCGGTAGAGCAGGACGGCGGACGTCGCCGTCTCCGCGGACAGCCCTGAGATCGTCAACGCCAAGGTGAGGGCGCCTTCGACAGCGCCGAGGCCGCCGGGCGTCGGCGCGGCGGATCCGAGCGCGTTCGCGGTGAGGAAGACCACCACGACGGACGTCAGCGGCAGCGACCCGCCGAACGCGCGGATGGACGCGTCCAGGCACAGCACGAACGCGAGCGTCAGCAGGAGGGTCCCGCCCATGCCGGTGGTGAGTTTCTTCGGGGACTGCAGGACGTCCACCAGGCGGGGCACGACGCCGGAGAACATGCTCTTCAGGCGGGTCGTGACCTCCCGCCGGACGCGCGGCACCGTCAGCGCCAGCCCGGCGAGGAGCCCGAGCGACAGCACGGCGATGACGACCGTGCGGGACGGCGCCAGGTCCTGGGTCGCCTTCGTCGTGGAGCCGGTGAGGAACCCGAAGAGGATCAGCAGCAGGATGTGCGTGACGAGGCCCACCAGCTGCGACGCGCCGACGCTCGCGACGGCCTGGCCCGGGCGCATCCCCCAGCGCTGCAGGTAGCGGGTGTTGACGGCGACCCCGCCGACGGCGGCGGGCGCGACGAGCTTCACGAACGACGCGGCGAGCTGGGCCAGGACGGTGCGCCCGAGCGGCAGCTTCTCTGGGACGAACCCCATCAGCATGAGCGCCGCCGCGACGTAGGTCAGCGCGGCCGCGCCCAGCGCGACCAGCACCCAGTACCAGCTGGCGGTGGCCGTCATCGTCCCGATGTCCAGGCTCGCGACCTGCGGGATGACGATGTACGCCGCGACCGACAGCGCCACGATGCTGAAGATCGTCCGGGGACGGAAACGTTCCAGCCTGGCGGGCGCGACCTCCGTCTCCGGCTTCAGCCGGACGATCTGCTCCCTGATGCGGGTCAGCAGGTCGCGGTCGTTGCGCAGCGCGGCGCGGGTCTCCCGGGACAGCGCCACCCGCTGCAGCAGCGGCACCGCGGCGGCGAGGGCCTCCTCGCCGAGCACGGCCGCGGCGGTGCCGACGGCCCGTTCCGGGCCCGTCCGCAGCGCCAGCGTCGTGAGGAGCTGCGCCAGGTCGAGCCGCAGCGCCAGGTCGCCCGCCGCGATCTCCCCGGCGCGCAGGTCGGTGATGTAGGCACCGCCGTCGTCGCCGATCAGGATCGCGCCGTCCTGGAGCCGCCGGTGCGCCAGCCGTCCCGCCTGGAGGGCGCGGAACTGCCGCCACACGTCCGTCAGCAGGGCGTCGGTGATCTCCTCGTCGGAGAGGTCGGCGAGCCGCCGTCCCGGGACGTGCTCGTACGCGAGCAGCGCCGCCTCAGTGCCGACCTCCGAGGTCCCGACCAGGCGCGGGGTGCGGACGCCCGCCGCGTCCACCGCGTACGCCATCAGCGACTCCTGCTCCAGGGACCGGCGCAGCGAGCGCAGCGCCCGCCCCGTCGTCGTGGCGCGCAGCCGCAGCAGCCGCCACACCCGGTAGGGCAGGCCCGCCGTCTGCTGGTCGCGGTCCAGGACGTGCAGTTCCAGGTCCCAGTCGCCGTGCGCGCCGCGTCCCGCCGGGACGCGGGCGCCGGGCCCGTTCTCCGGACAGGCCGCGAGGACGACCCCGTACCGGCGGGTCTCCTCGGCGCCGTCGTCGGGCTCGTCCAGGCGCGCGGCCCGCTCCGGGCGCAGCCCGAGCCGTTCGAGCGCCGCCACCACCGCCTTCCCCGGCGGGCGCGGGTTCGGGGTGCCGACCGCGTACAGGGTGCCGAGGCCGATCGCGCGCCCGAGGAAGTAGGTGGCGGCCAGCGCGGCGACCGAGGCGTAGGACGCGGTGAGGCCCGTCAGCGCCGCCAGCCCGATCATCGCCCAGGTCGCGGTCTGCCAGCGGGCGCGGCCCGCCATCCCGACCGCGCTGACGAACGCGATCACCGGCGCGATGTCGGTGTGCACCGGCGCGGTCTCCGTGCCGCCCCAGATCAGCGAGTCCAGGACGCCGCCGGGCGCGCCCCGCACCACCAGGTCGTCCAGGCCCACCGTGACCCCGAACGCGATCATGGCGGCGAGCAGGGCGATCGCGACGCGCGTCCCGTCCTTGTGGAACAGCCGCTCGATCCCGAACGCGATCGGGACGGCCAGCACGCCGAAGCTGGACACCAGCGTCGCCAGCGACAGCAGCAGCCGCGGCGCGTGCGCGGCGCCCTCCGCGATGTCGGTGTGCAGGCCGTGCGTCGTCTGCTGCGCGATGGACACCACCAGCATCACCGCCGCGAGCCCCACGACGGACGCCGCGAACCGGAACGCGTCGGCGGGGCGGCGGATCCGGTCGGGCTGGGCGGGCTCGTCGACGGGCACGCCCGCGGGCGCGTCCTGCCGCGGGGGCACCGCGCCGTCGTGGGTCTGCGTCACGCCGTACCGCCGCTCTGCCCATCCGCCATCGCGATCAGCGTCCCAGAACCGGTGGTGCGCCGTCGAACGGCGGGCGCCCGCCGGCGTCGCGCTCTCACCCCGCAGCCCATCTCCGTCCGCGTCGCCCGTGGCCCGTTCCGTCCCAGGTGGGAATGCACATCGTACTGGCTGGTACGGCGCCTGCCCGCGCGGGGACGGGCCTGACGACGATCCGGTGCGATCACGGGATCCGATCTTTGGGTAGGGTTTGTGCAGGACATGCCGTCGACCCTGTGCGGGAGAGATCCCACGCCGCCAGCGTGGGGCGCCGAAGGGGCAACCTCCCCGGAACCTCTCAGGCAAAAGGACCGCTCGGGCGAGGCACCTCTGGAAAGCAGGCGTCGATTCCCGCGTCCCGGGAAGGCGGCTCACCGAAGGGGAAACCCCGCGGCGCGGGTGAAGCTCTCAGGTGCCGATGACAGAGGGGGAGACAGGCCGCCCGGCCCGCGCGCCAGGCGGCCCGCCTGAGCGACCGCAGCAGCCAGGAGGTTCTCCATGACCGCCCAGTTCTTCGCGCCCGTGGCGGCGCCGCAGCATCCGCGCGCCGCGTTCGCCGACCGGCACATCGGCCCGTCGCCCGACGACCAGGCGAGGATGCTCGCCGCCATCGGCTACGCGGGCGTCGAGGCGCTGATCGACGCCGCCGTCCCGGCCGCGATCCGCACGTCCCGGCCCCTGGACCTGCCGCCCGCGCTGAGCGAGACCGCCGCGCTGGACCGCCTCCGCGAGCTCGCCGCCCGCAACACCGTCCGCACGTCCATGATCGGCCTCGGCTACCACGGGACGATCACCCCGGGCGTGATCATGCGGAACGTGCTGGAGAACCCCGGCTGGTACACCGCCTACACCCCGTACCAGCCGGAGATCTCCCAGGGACGCCTTGAGGCGCTGCTGAACTTCCAGACCGTCGTCAGCGACCTGACCGGGCTGCCGGTCGCGAACGCGTCCATGCTGGACGAGGCCACCGCCGCCGCCGAGGGCATGGCCCTCGCCCACCGGGTGACCAAGCGCAAGGAGCCGGGAACGTTCCTTGTGGACGCCGACGTGCTCCCGCAGACGATCGAGGTCGTCCGGACGCGGGCCGTCCCGCTCGGCATCGAGGTGGTCGTCGCCGACCTGTCCGGCGGGCTGCCCGAGGGCGACGTGTTCGGCGTGCTGTTGCAGTACCCGGGCGCATCGGGCGCCGTCCGCGACCTGGAGCCCGTCATCGCGCAGGCGCACGAGCGCGGCGCGCAGGCGGTCGTCGCGGCCGACCTGCTCGCGCTGACGCTGCTGCGCCCGCCGGGCGAGTCCGGCGCCGACATCGCGGTGGGCTCGGCGCAGCGGTTCGGCGTCCCGCTCGGGTTCGGCGGCCCGCATGCCGGCTACATGGCGGTCCGCGAGGGCATCCAGCGGCAGCTCCCCGGACGGCTCGTCGGCGTGTCCGTCGACGCCGACGGTGCGCCCGCCCACCGGCTGGCGCTGCAGACCCGCGAGCAGCACATCCGCCGGGAGAAGGCCACCAGCAACATCTGCACCGCGCAGGTGCTCCTCGCCGTCATGGCGGCCATGTACGCCGTCTACCACGGGCCCGAGGGGCTCGCCGCGATCGCGCAGCGGGCGCACCGCCGCGCCGCCGAGATCGCCGCCGGGCTGCGCGAGGGCGGCGTGGAGGTCGTGCACGGCGCGTTCTTCGACACCGTCCTCGCCCGGGTGCCCGGACGTGCCGCGCAGGTGGCCGAGGCGGCTCTCGAACGCGGCGTCAACCTGCGGCCCGTCGACGCCGACCACGTCGGGATCGCCTGCGACGAGAGGACGCTGCCCGCGCACGTCACCGCCGTCCTGGAGGCGTTCGGCGCCCCCGAGCCCGGCAGGGCGGCTGAGGCGCTGCCCGGCACGCTGCGCCGCGAGAGCCCCTACCTGACCCACCCCGTCTTCCACGCGCACCGCTCCGAGACGGCGATGCTGCGCTACCTGCGCAGGCTCCAGGACAGGGACGTCGCGCTCGACCGCTCGATGATCCCGCTCGGGTCCTGCACGATGAAGCTCAACGCGACCGCCGAGATGGAGCCGATCACCTGGCCGGAGTTCGCGGACATCCACCCGTTCGCGCCCGTCGACCAGGCCGCCGGGTACGTCGAGCTGATCGGTGAGCTGGAGGACGCGCTCGCCGAGATCACCGGATACGCGAAGGTGTCCGTGCAGCCGAACGCGGGCTCCCAGGGGGAGCTGGCCGGGCTGCTGGCGATCCGCGGCTACCACGCGTCGCGCGGGGACGGGCACCGGGACGTGTGCCTGATCCCGTCGTCGGCGCACGGCACGAACGCGGCGAGCGCCGTCATGGCCGGGATGCGCGTCGTCGTCGTGACCTGCGACGACGGCGGCAACGTCGACCTCGACGACCTGCACGCCAAGATCGGCAAGCATGGCGACCGGCTCGCCGCGATCATGGTGACGTACCCGTCCACGCACGGCGTCTTCGAGGAGACGATCACCGACGTATGCGCGGCCGTGCACGACGCGGGCGGGCAGGTGTACGTCGACGGCGCCAACCTCAACGCCCTCGTCGGCCTGGCCCGTCCCGGCGAGTTCGGCTCGGACGTCTCGCACCTCAACCTGCACAAGACGTTCTGCATCCCGCACGGGGGCGGCGGTCCCGGCGTCGGCCCGATCGGCGTCCGCGAGCACCTCGCCCCGTTCCTCCCGAACCACCCGCTGCGCGCCGAAGCCGGGCCGGAGGGCGGCGTCGGGCCGATCTCCGCCGCCCCGTGGGGCTCGGCGGGCATCCTGCCGATCTCCTGGGCGTACATCGCGATGATGGGCCCGGACGGCCTGACCGCCGCCACCGAGGGCGCCATCGTCGCCGCCAACTACCTCGCCGCCCGCCTCGCCCCGCACTATCCGGTCCTCTACACCGGCCGCAACGGCCTCGTCGCGCACGAGTGCATCGCCGACCTCCGCAAGATCACCAAGGAGACCGGGATCACCGCCGAGGACGTCGCCAAGCGCCTCATCGACTACGGCTTCCACGCCCCGACCCTGTCCTTCCCCGTCGCCGGGACCCTGATGATCGAGCCGACCGAGTCCGAGGACCTCGCCGAGCTCGACCGGTTCTGCGACGCCATGATCGAGATCCGCCGGGAGATCCAGCGGGTCGCCGACGGCGGCTACGACCACGAGGACAACCCGCTCAAGAACGCCCCGCACACCGCCGCGAGCCTGATCTCCGACGACTGGAAGCACCCCTACACCCGCGCGGAGGCCGCCTACCCCGTCCCGGCCCTCCGCGAGGACAAGTACTGGCCGCCCGTCCGCCGCATCGACCAGGCCTACGGCGACCGCAACCTCGTCTGCTCCTGCCCGCCCCCCGAGGCTTTCGAAGACTGACCGGGCCTTCGGAGACCGACCGGCGCTTCGGAGACTGACCGGCGGCGTCGCGAGACGCCGCGTCGGGGGGTCGCTAGGCTCTCTCCGGACCCCCGACTCCAGAGGGCAGAGGCTGATGAGTTCCGTGACCGACGACCCGGCGCAGTTGTGCGAGGAGGCGCGGAACCTCGCCGAGAACGGCGAGGCCGGGCGTGCGGCGCTGCTGTTCGAGAGGGTGCTGGAGCTCGGCGAGACGTCCTGGCGGGCGCAGGCCGCGCTCGGGCTTGCGGTCGTCCTCGACGACGCCGGGGACGTGGCGCGTGCCCGGGACGCCGACCGGGCCGCGATCGCCACCGGCGACCCCGAGTACGGCCCGCGCGCCGCCTACCATCTGGCGCTCACGCACGAACGGGCCGGCGAGCACGCGGAGGCGGCGCCCGCGTGGCGGGTCGTGGTCGACTTCGGCAACCCGGCGTACCTGCCGCCCGCGCATCTCGCGCTCGCCCGGATCGCCGACGACGCCGGCGAGTTCGACGACGCGCGCGGCCACTGGGAGGCGGTGATCGCGACGGGCGACGCCGAGTACGGCCCGCCCGCCGCGCACGACCTCGCGCAGCGGCACCTGGAGCGCGGTGAGCCCGCGCGGGCGCAGCGGATCCTCGCCGCCGGGCTCAAGCTGATCGACCGCGGCGCCGCCCCGTACGCGTACGCGCGGCTCGCCGTCGCGCTGGGCATCGCCTACCTCGATCAGGCGATCGGCTCGTTCGGCGCGGCGCTGGGGGAGGAGCCGTCCGACCCGGAGGTCGGGCCGCTGGCGACCGAGCTGCTGGCGCGGACGCTGCCGCTGCGCGGCCGCGCCGGCGAGGCGGCGCAGGTGTGGCGGCGCGGGCTGGCCGACCCGGCGACCGCGGGCCAGGTCAGGGCGCGGCTCCGCCGCGACTTCGGCGAGGACGACGCCGACCCCGCCGACCTGTGGTGGGAGCCCGTCGTCGAGCAGGCCGTGTCGGACGGGACGCTCCCCGCCCTCGCCGGCGAGGTGTTCGGCGCGCTCGACCACATGTACGCGCTGCTCGCCGTCCGGCAGGCCGACGCCGCGAAGGACCGGCGGGCGGGCGGCGCGCACGAGATGGTCGGCAAGGCGACCATCTCGTGCGCGTCCCCAGCGACTACGCGTGGGGCCCGCTTCTCCAGGAGAGCTTCGCCGAGCGGCTCCGCCTCGCAACGGACGCCGCCGACCGTCCCGACCGCTAGCCGCCGGCCCCGCGCCGTTCGCCGCCGGTCATGCTGTCCGTTCACCCAGGTCACCGCGATGATCGTTGAGGCGGCGGGCTACGGTGGACGGGTGAAGGTCGTGACGGCGCACGGGCCGGCCGGGGTGGCGTTGGACGAGGTCGCAGCCCCGGCGTTCCTGCTGGTCCTGACGCACGGTTCGAACGGGAGCGTGGACGCGCCCGACCTGCTCGCCGTCCGGGAGACCGCGCTCGGGCTCGGCGGCGCGGTCGCGCGGGTGACGCAGCCGTTCCGGTTCGCGGGCCGCCGCGCGCCCGGTCCGGCGGCGAAGCAGGACGGGGCGTGGCTGGAGATCGTCGGCATGCTGCGGGCGCGGGTCGGGGACGTCCCGCTCGTGCAGGGCGGGCGGAGCAACGGCGCCAGGGTGGCGTGCCGGACGGCGAAGGACGCGGGCGCGGCGGGCGTCCTCGCGCTGGCGTTCCCGCTGCACCCGCCGGGGAGGCCGGAGAAGACACGGGTGGACGAGCTGCGTTCGGCGGGCGTGGAGGTCGTCGTCGTCAACGGAGACCGGGACCCGTTCGGCGTGCCGGACGAGGCGGACGCGACGGCGGTCATGGTGCTGGCGGGGGAGCGGCATGACCTGAACCGGGACCCCGCCGCGGTCGGGAGGGCGGCGGAGCCCTGGTTGCGGAGGTGGGCGGGGTTGCGAGGGCGGGCGGCCCGTCCGGTGCGGACGGGCGGGCCCTAGCGGTCCTGGTGGCGGTCTGCGGTTCCGGGCCCGCGGGCGGGCCCGGAGGTCGTGGGCAGGTGGCCGTGCCCCCGAGGATGATCACCCGTTTGAACTAGTCCCCCGTGGACGTCGTTCAGGCGGCGGACGGAGCCAGCGGATCCGTCGGCCGGTGCGGTGCGATGATTCCCCCGTCGGGCAGCAGCTCACCGGTGTCCTCGAAGAGCACGACGCCGTTGCACAGGAGGCTCCACCCCTGCTCGGGGTGGGAGGCCAGCGTCCGGGCGGCGTCGCGATCAGGTGCGTGGTGCGAGGGACAGGGTGGCTGGTGCGGGCACATCGTGGTGCCTCCGGTCTCAACTACTGGGTCGGTTGTGGTGCTTTCCTTTACTGACGCCTCTCAGTGTGGAACGGTTCGCACTCACCGGCCATAGCCCGTTGGGACGGTTGTCCGTTGGTACCGGAGTACGGGGGGTTGTGACCCGTCTCACTCGGAGGTGCCAGGGCCAGCGTCCCTTCCGCACGCTAACGGACGGCGAACGACACGCCGTCGTGGCGTGAAGCCCCTACGATGTTCGGCGGGAACGGGCTTTGCGAGGCGTGGGGGGAGTGAGGCCGGTGCGGGTCGCCCTGTCCGTCGCCTGCTTCGACGACGCGCTGTTCCCGGGCACCGGGAAGGCCGCGACGGTCCTGCTGGAACGGCTCGGACACGAGGTCGCGTACCCGCCCGGGCAGACGTGCTGCGGGCAGATCCACTGGACGACCGGCTACCACCGCGAGGCCGCCGACCTGGCCCGCGCCTACACCGCCGCTTTCGAGAACGCCGAGGTCGTGGTGGCGCCGTCGGCGTCCTGCGCGGCCACCGTCCGCGACGGCTACCCGCGGATCGCGCGGACGGCCCGTGACCCCGGCCTGGCCCGCGCGGCGGAAGGCCTGACCGTCTACGAGCTGACGGAGTTCCTGGTCGACGTCCTGGGCGTCACCGATGTGGGGGCCTATTTCCCGCACCGGGTGACCTACCATCCGTCCTGCCAGTCGGTGCGGACGCTCGGCGTCGCGGACCGTCCGTTGCGGCTGCTGCGCGCCGTCAAGGGCCTTGACCTGGTCGAACTGCCCGCGGCCGGAGAGTGCTGCGGGTTCGGCGGCGCGTTCGCGATGAAGAACTCCGACGTGTCGGTCGCGATGGTGGCCGACAAGGTGCGGCACATCCGCGACACCGGCGCCGACGTGGTCTGCGCGGTCGACAACTCCTGCCTCGCGCACATCGGCGGGGCGCTGTCGCGGCTGCGCGGCGGCGTCCGGACCATGCATCTGGCGGAGATCCTCGCCGAGACGGGGCCGGCGTGACCGGGTCCTCCCAAGGGACGACGCCCTCCGCCGCCGGGATGAGGCCGGGTCCCGGGACGGGCGGGACGGTCGCACTGCCGATGCCGAAGTTCGCCGCCGCCGCGCGGTCCGCGCTGGCCGATACCGGCCTCCGCCGTAACCTGCGCGTCGCGACCGCGGCGGCCGGTGAGCGGGAGGCCGCCGCTGCCGCCGAGCTCGCCGACTGGGACGACCTCCGCGAGGCCGGCCGCGCCATCGGGGACGCCACGCTCCTCGACCTCGACGCCCACCTGGAGGAGCTGGAGCGCGCCGTCACCGAGGCGGGCGGCACGGTGCACTGGGCGGCGGACGCCGGCGAGGCGTGCCGTATCGTCACCGGCCTGGTGCGGGCGGCGGGCGCGGACGAGGTCGTCAAGGCGTCGTCGGCGACCCTCCGGGAGATCGGCCTGACCGGCGCGCTGGCCCGCGCCGGGGTCGCCGTCCACGAGACCGCGTTCGCCGACCTGGTCGTCCAGCTCGGCGGCGACGAGCCGTCCCACCTGCTGTCGGCCGCGCTGCACCGCGACCGCGCCGAGATCAGGGAGCTGTTCCGGCGGACGATGCCGTCCGCCGGGCCCGACCTGGCCGACGATCCCGGCGCGCTGGCCGCCGCCGTCCGCACCCATCTCCGCGAGCGGTTCCTGCGCGCCCGCGTCGCCGTCACCGGCGCGAACTTCCTGGTCGCCGAGACCGGGACGCTCGTGGTCCTGGAGTCGGAGGGCAACGCGCGGATGTGCCTCACCCTCCCCGACACGCTGATCAGCGTGGCCGGCATCGACAAGGTCGTCCCGACCTGGGCGGACATGGAGGTGTTCCTCCAGCTCCTGCCGCGTTCGTCGTCGGGTGACCGGATGACCCCGTACGTCGCGACGTCGGCGGGCGTGACGGCGGGCGACGGGCCGCGCGAGTTCCATCTCGTCCTGCTCGACAACGGCCGCACCCGGGCGCTCGCCGACGAGGTCGGACGCGCAGCGCTGCGCTGCATCCGCTGCTCGGCCTGCATGAACGTGTGCCCCGTCTACGAGCGGACGGGCGGCCGGGCGTACGGCCCGGTCTATCCGGGGCCGATCGGCGCGATCCTCACCCCGCAGCTGCGCGGCGTCGACGGCGCGGCCGACGCGTCCCTGCCGTACGCGTCGACGCTGTGCGGCGCCTGCGCCGACGTCTGCCCGGTGAAGATCGACATCCCGGACGTGCTGGTCCATCTGCGCGGCCGGGTGGTGGAGTCGCGGCGGCGGCGTCCCGTCCCGACGCCTGAGCTGATGCTGATGCGCGGCCTCGCGTGGACGATGGGCGACCCGCGCCGCTACGAGACCGCGCTGCGGCGCGGCACCCGGTGGGCGCGGCTGCTGTCGCGCGGCGGCCGGATCCGCCGCCTGCCCGGCCTGCTCGGGAAGTGGACCGAGGCCCGCGACCTGCCCGCGCCGCCGTCGGAGAGCTTCCGCGCCTGGTGGACGCGGAGGCACCCGTGACAGCGGACGAAGGCGCACCGACCGGGGGCGCGCCGACCGGGGGCGCGCCGACCGGCGGCGCAGCGGCCGGGAGTGCGGCGGGTGGCGGCGCGGCGGGCGGGGGTTCGCGCGCGGAGGTGCTGCGGCGGGTGCGGGAGGCGCTCGGCGGGTCCCGCGGGACGCGCCCGCCGGTGCCGCGCCGCTACGCGCGGCGGCTGTCCGAGGACGAGGCCGGGAACAGGGCGGACGTCCTCGCGCTGTTCACCGAGCGGGTCGCCGACAACCGGGCCTCGGTGCGGCACGTCAGCGCCGACGAGCTCGGCACCGCCGTGGCGGCCGCGCTGTGGGGGCGGGAGGCCAAGCAGATCGTCGTCCCGGCCGACCTGCCGTTCGGATGGCTGGCGGAGCTGGACGGCGTCCGGGCCCTGGCCGACACCCCGGCCGTCGACGTCGACACCCTCGCCGCCGTGGACGGCGTCGTCACCGGCTGCGCGGCGGCGGTCGCGCTGACCGGCACCGTCGTCCTGGACGGGGGCCGCGCGCAGGGTCGGCGGGCGCTCACCGTCGTCCCGGGCTACCACCTGTGCGTGGTGCACGCCGACCAGATCGTCGGAACGGTCCCGGAGGCGGTCGCGCGGCTCGACCCGGCGCGCCCGCTGACGTGGATCAGCGGGCCGTCCGCCACCCACGGCGTCGAGATGGTCCGCGTGGAGGGCGTGCACGGCCCCCGCCACCTGGAAGTCCTCGTCGTCGAGGACTGAGCGGGCCGCTACAGGACCGGCGATCGAGCGGGCTAGCCGACGCCGTTGATGACGAGGTCGAGGCCGGCGGTGAAGCGCGCGTCCCAGTCGACCGCCCGATCGGCGCCGTCCTCTCTGTTCGAGGGGGGACGACCACTCGCGCCGCCCGCAGCGCCTTCGGCGCTGTTCCGTTTGGTGTCGCGCACTTCGAGCGCGGCGTGGCCGATGACGTACCCGAGCAGGGTGTGCGCGGCGACGGCGGCGGTGTCCTCGGCGACGCCGCCGCGCCGCAGCACCTCGCGCAGCGACGCGGCCGTGGTGGTGAGCGCGGCGGGGTTCCGGCGGGTGACGACGAGGGGGAGGACGCCCGCGTGCGCCAGCAGCCGCGTCCGGTAGCCGGCGGCCCAGGCCCGCAGGACGCCCCGCCAGTCGCCGTGCGAGGCGGCGGACTCGGTGTCGGCGGGCGCGGACGCGACGTGCGCGACGAGTCCGTCCAGGAGCTGCTCCTTGCCGCGGGGGAGGTGGTGGTAGATCGCCATCGCCTCGACCTCCAGCGCGTCGCCGAGGCGGCGCATGGTGAGCCGGGCGAGGCCCTGGCCGTCGACGATCCGCAGGGCGGACTCGATGATCCGCTCGGTGGACAGGGGGACGCGGTGCTGGGCGTTGATGCTCGGCTGCCGAACCATGTACCGACCTTACTGCGTAAAGGGCCGGGGCGGGGTGTCCGCCGTCACGACACGCCGGGGGCCCGCGTACGCTTTCCTCGACCGGACCACCCATGACCGCCGAAGGAGTGACCACCATGCCGCTGGGCCGCCGGATGAGCAAGGACGTCGCGGAGCCGTACGAGGCCGACCAGCGGCTGGCCGCCGAGTACGAGGACCGGCTCGCGGCGGCCGGCGAGGCGGAGCGGGCGCTGCGGGACGCCCAGGGCGCGGACACGCCCGAACCGGAGCTGCGGGACCTGACGGTCGCGTTCGACCGGGCGATGACGGACGTGCTCGCCGCCGCGGAGGCGTCCGAGCGGGTCGCGATGGGCCCGCGGGTGTACTCGGTCGACACCCAGGACGCCAAGACGCGCCGGGCCGCCGAGATCGCGTACCGCAAGGCCAAGGCGCGCCCGGACGTCCGCCCGTGGACGGACGAGGTCGACCGGCTCCGCACCGCGCGGGAGGCGCACCGGCTCAGCTTCCGGACGCACCCGACCCTCTCCGTCTGAGGGCCGCCTTAGGGCCCCGCCTTAGGGGCCGTCTGGGGCGTCGCCCGAGGACCGTCTGAGGCGTCGCCCGGGGGGCGCGCGGGGGGCGTCCGGGACGGGGGCGGCAGGTGGTGGCGACGTGCGGCGACACAGCGTCACCGGGTGGCACCGGCCACCGAACTTTGAGAGTCTGCCCTCTCGGGGGAACGTCGGGGGGCGCTCGCGCCGGACGTCGCAGGCCGCGACGGGCGCGCGGCGGCATCCCGGCGGAGAGGGCACACCGTGCTCTGGACGCGGGGGGAAGTCACGTGGAGCGCACGCCGCCGGACCGGGGCCGCGTACTCGAGTCCTACCAGGACGGGATGCAGGCGATCCGGGCGCTGGCGAAAGGGGTCGGCGACTGGGACGTCCCGACGCCCTGCGCCGACTGGCAGCTGATCGATCTCGCCGGGCATCTGCGGTGCGTCGCGGAGAACTTCCTGGAGTACCTCCAGGACGCGCCCGACAGCCGGCTGGCGACGCTGTTCGCGCAGGACGCGGCGTCGGCGGTGCTGATCAGGCAGCAGGCGCGGCAGAACGCGGCGGAGCTGGCGGTGCTGCCGCCCGAGCCGGGCCCGGAGCGGATCATGGCGTTCGGGGTGTCGGCGGGCGCGTACGCCGACCTGATGCCGGACATGTGGGACCGGACGCATCTGATCTACCGCGGCACCAAGTACACGGTCGGCGACCACGCGGGCGCGGCCTGCGTGGAGTGGCATCTGCACGCCTGGGACATGGCCCGCGCGATCGGGGCGGGCTACCGGCCGCGCGACCCCGACCTGCTGGTGTCGGCGTGGCACTGGGGCGTCCCGCATCTGCCGCTGTCGTCCGGGGATGCGTGGGAGTCGGTGCTGCGGTCCTCGGGCCGGTCGCCGGCCTGGCCGGACCTCGACGAGGGCCGGGGCGAGGGTTCCGGCCGGTCGCGGGGCCGGCGCGGGGCCCGGCAGGCCGGCAGGCGCCCGCCGGCCTCCTCGGGCGGTCCGGCGGGCAGACCGGCCAGGTGAGCGCGCGGCCTCCGGCGCAGCGGGCGCGGGGTAGATCCGGAGTGGTCCGGGTAGCAGTGCCGGGTAGGCGAAGCGCCGGGAGAACGGAGACAGGACCGATGGCGACCTGCGAGGTCTGCGGCAACGACTACGACATGACGTTCGAGGTGCACGCGCAGGGCGAGGTGCACACGTTCGACTCGTTCGAGTGCGCGGTCAGCAAGATGGCGCCGGTCTGCGAGCACTGCCAGTGCCGCATCATGGGCCACGGCGTGGATGTGGACGGGCACTGGTACTGCTGCGTGCACTGCGCCCGCGCGGTCGACCCGGAACGCGGGCGGCAGGCCAGGGACGCCGTGCTCGCCTAGCCGGCTCCGGCCCGGCGGTTCCGGCCTCGCGGTTCCGGCCCGGCCGACCCCGGCCCAGGTGGTTCCCCAAGCGGCGTGGCCTGGGTGGGTTCCGGCCTGGGCGGCTGCGGCCTAGGTGGTTCCCGTGGACAGGCCGGTGCCGAACGGCTGCTCCTGGCCGTCCTCCAGGTAGACGGCGCGGCCGTCGGCCATGGCGCGCAGGCTGGGGTCCATCCGGCGCGACACGTGCGGCGGCGCCAGCTCGGGGATCTTCTCCGGGGCGACGAGGATGTGGTCGGACAGCTCGTCGGGCGGCAGCCGGATCGCGGCGATCTCCTCGCCGGTGATCGTGCCGCCGAACACGAACACGTTGACGGCGTCGACGCCGTCGTCGCGCGGCGAGCCCCAGTCGACGCAGGCCAGGCCGTTCAGGCGGGGGACGAGACCGAGCTCCTCGGAGCATTCGCGCACGCACGCCGACAGGGGGGACTCGTCGGCCTCGATGACCCCGCCGGGCAGGTACCAGCCCTCGCTGTAGGTGGGCTTGACCAGCAGGACCCGCCCGAGGTCGTCCAGGAGAAGGGCCGCCGCGGCGCCGCGGGAGCGCGGCAGTGAGGCGTAGTAAGCAAGGTCGGGCATGTACCGAGGTTAGGCGCGATCATCGCCGGGTGATCCGGGGCGCGGCGGGGCGGGGGCCGCATCCGTCCAGAAGATCGCCGGGGCGCCGCGAATCCGTTCGGTAAACGGGTAAAAGACGACGAAAGGGCCATGACGGGGGTCGACAACGCTTGACCCGCGAAGGTCAAGGTCACCGGGCCGCGGCGGGCGCTTGACGCCGTCCCGGGCGGGTGACCTCGGCGAACGCGCGACGTGAAAGTCATCTAACGCCGCGGCCACCCGGAACGACCCCGCATAGATCTTCCGTAACGCGGGCTGAGCGGTTCGGGGTGAGCGGTTCGGGGTGAGTGGCTTTTAACACGGCGGTGACACGCGGGACCCAACCGCGAAACGGCCCCCGCCGAGGATGGGAGCGTCGACCCGTTCTGCCAGGAGGTTGCCGCGCCGATGACCACCGCCGGTGAACAGCACGTGGAGCCGGCCGCCGAGCCGCTGGCGGGGTTCGCCGTCGGGGTGACCGCGGCCCGCCGCCACGAGGAGCTCGCGACGCTCCGGGAGCGTCGCGGCGCCCGGGTCGTGCTCGCGCCCGCCATCCGCGTCGCGCCGCTCGCCGACGACGCCGAGCTGCTGGAGGCCACCCGGGCGTGCGCCGCCGCGCCGCTCGACCACGTCGTCGTCACGACCGGGATCGGGTTCCGCGCCTGGCTGGAGTCGGCCGGCGGGCAGGGGACGCGGGACGCGCTCGTCGCCCGCCTCGCCGAGGCCGCGATCGTGGCGCGCGGCCCGAAGGCGCGCGGCGCGATCCGGGCGGCGGGGCTGCGGGAGCGCTGGTCGCCGGAGTCGGAGGGCCTCGCCGAGGTGGCCGAGCACCTGCTGCGGCTGGACCTGGACGGCGCGCGGATCGCCGTCCAGCTGTACGGGGAGCGGCGGCCGGAGCTGACGGCGGCGCTGCGCGGCGCGGGCGCCGAGGTGATCGAGGTCCCGGTGTACCGGTGGTCGCCGGCCGAGGACCAGACGCCGCTGCGCCGGCTGGTCGGCCAGGCCGTCGCGGGCACGGTCGACGCGATCACGTTCACCAGCGCGCCCGCGGTCGCCGCGACGCTCGCCGTCGCCGCCGCGGACGGGCTGGAGGAGCCGCTCCTGGACGCCCTGCGCGACGGCGTGGTGGCGGCGTGCATCGGGCCGGTCACCGCGGCGGCGCTCACCGGGCGGGGCGTCCCGACCGTCCAGCCGGAGCGGGCGCGGCTCGGGGCGCTGGTGCGGGCGCTGGTCACGGACCTGCCGGCGCGGCGGTCGCGGCGGCTGTCGGTGCGCGGGGCCGCGCTGGAGCTGCGCGGGCACGCCGTCGTCCTGGACGGGCGGCTCCGGCCGATCGCGCCCGCGCCGATGGCGATCCTGCGGGCGCTCGCGCGGCGGCCCGGGCACGTGGTGTCGCGGGCGGAGCTGTGCGGCGTCCTGCCAAGCCGCCTCGGCGGCGGGGCCGCGTTGGGGGAGGCGCGGCCGCAGGCCGACGAGCACGCGGTCGAGATGGCGGTGGCGCGGCTGCGGCGCGGGCTCGGCCGTCCGGGGATCGTCGAGACCGTGGTCAAGCGCGGCTACCGGCTGGCGTGCGACCCGCGGCCCACCGACCCGCTCCCGGCGGGCGCCGGCGGCTGATCGGCCCCGTCCGCCCGGTCGTCGCGGACGGCGTCCGGGACGGGGGCGGGCCCGGCGAATCGCGGGTCGTGGTGGGCGAGGACGCGCAGCATCAGGTCCTTGAACAGCTGTAGCTCGTCCGGCGACAGCGGCTCGAACAGCGTCGCGTTGAGGCGGTCCCGGTCGTCCTGGCTCGCGCCGAGGGCGAGCCTGCCGTCCTCGGTGGCCTCCAGCGCGTACCGGCGGCGGTCGCCGGGGTCGCGCCGCCGCCGGACGCTGCCCGCCTCCTCCAGCGCGTCGACGATGCCGACCAGGTCGCCGGGGTCCATCCGCAGGTGCTCGGCGACCTCGCGCTGCGACAGCGGCCCCAGGCGCGCCACGCACGCCAGGACCAGCATGTGCGGCAGCCGCAGCCGTCCGGGGCCGGGGAACATCCGCGCCGAGGTGCGCCGCGCGAGCCGCATCAGCTCGAACATCAGGTAGGTCGGCGAGTCGTGCAGCGGGTCGGGCCGGTCTTCCACGTCCCCTCCCTGCGGATTCGGTTGGCGGGTCCTATCTCTCTTGACGTGAGAGATAGGATAATCCTACCGTTGGACGGTCCACAACCTGGGCGCGACGGACACGGAGGGAGGCCCGATGCCGGACGGGGGACCCGCCGTCGAGGTCGACGGCCTGGTCAAGCGGTTCGGCGACGTCGAGGCCGTGCGGGGGATCGGCTTCACCGTCAGCCCGGGGGAGATCTTCGGGTTCCTCGGCCCGAACGGCGCCGGCAAGTCCACCACGATCAACATGCTCTGCACGCTGCTGAAGCCCAGCGGCGGGCGGGCGCGGGTCGCGGGACACGACGTGGCGTCCGAGCGCGACAGCGTGCGCCGCAACATCGGCCTCGTCTTCCAGGACCCGACGCTCGACGGCTACCTGTCCGGCGAGCAGAACCTGCGCTTCCACGCCGAGCTGTACGGGGTGCCGAGGGCGGTCACGGGCGAGCGCATCCGGCAGGTGCTGGAGATGGTCGGCCTCTGGGACCGGCGCCGCGACCTCGTGCAGACCTACTCCGGCGGCATGAAGCGCCGCCTGGAGATCGCGCGCGGGCTGCTGCACTCGCCGCGGGTCCTGTTCCTGGACGAGCCGACCGTCGGCCTCGATCCGCAGACCCGCGCGTCGATCTGGGACTACATCCGCCAGCTCAAGGACGCCGAAGAGATCACGATCTTCATGACGACCCACTACATGGACGAGGCCGAGTTCTGCGACCGCATCGCGATCATCGACTCGGGTCGGATCGTGGCGCTGGACACCCCCGAGGCGCTGAAGGCGGGGGTGGGCGAGGACCGGGTCCGCATCAGGACCGCCGACGACGCGGCCGCGATCACCGCGCTCAGGGAGCGGTTCGGCCTGGACGCGGTCATGTCGGAGGGCGCGGTGGCGTTCTCCGTGGCGTCCGGGGAGGCGTTCGTGCCGCGGCTGTTCGCGGAGCTCGGCGTCCCGATCCGGTCGGTGAACGTCGCCCGGCCGTCCCTGGACGACGTGTTCATGTCGTTCACCGGCTCGACGATCCGCGACGCCGAGGCCGGGTCGAGCGACCGCATGCGCATCACCATGCGCGCGATGAGGAGGTGACGATGCCGGGTTCCACCGGGACGGCGGGCCCCACCGGGAAGGCGGGCTCCACGGGCTCCACGGGGGCGGCGGGTTCCTCCGGCGGGGCGGCCCGGCCGGTCGCCGACGTCGTCCGCGTCCGGGTGCCCGAGCCGAGCCTGCGGCAGGACCTGCGCGCCGTGAAGATCGTCCTGCACCGGGAGCTGATCCGGTTCTGGCGCGACAAGCTGCGGATGGTGTCCGGCCTGGTCCAGCCGGTGCTGTGGCTGCTGGTCATGGGCACAGGACTGTCCAACCTGATGGCCGCAGGGGGCGGGCCGAACGGCGAGGTCGACCTGAAGACGTTCATCTTCCCGGGCGTGTGCGCGATGTCGGTGATGTTCACCGCGATGTTCTCCGCCGGGTCGATCGTGTGGGACCGCGAGTTCGGGTTCCTGCGCGAGATGCTCGTCGCGCCCGTCAGCCGCAGCGCCATCGTCATCGGCAAATGCATCGGCGGCGCGCTCGTCGCGACCCTGCAGGGCG
Source organism: Actinomadura sp. 9N215 (assembly GCF_044326345.1). Classification (NCBI taxonomy): domain Bacteria; kingdom Bacillati; phylum Actinomycetota; class Actinomycetes; order Streptosporangiales; family Thermomonosporaceae; genus Actinomadura; species Actinomadura sp. 9N215. The sequence continues at coordinate 310,008 of NZ_JBIRBA010000005.1, forward strand.
CGGTGATCGTGGCGCTCGCGGGCCTGGCCGGCGTCCCGTACGACCCGGTGCTGCTGGCCGAGCTGCTGGGCCTGATGTTCATCGGCGCGTTCGCGCTGACCGGCTTCGGCGTCATGATGGCCGCGCGGATCAAGCAGATGCAGTCGTTCTTCGCCCTCATCCAGATGGCGATGATGCCGATGATGTTCCTGTCGGGCGCGCTGTATCCGCTGAACGGGCTGCCCACCTGGCTGACCGTCCTCACTCGCTTCAACCCGCTGACCTACGCCGTCGACCCGCTGCGCCAGGCGGTGTTCTCCCGCCTGGACCTGTCGCCCGCGCTGCAGCGGACGTTCAACCCCGGCGTGACGTGGAACGGCTGGGTCGTCCCGGTCTGGCTGGAGATCGCGATCGTCGTCGGCATGGGCGCCGCGCTGATGGGCGTGGCCATCCTGGAATTCCGCCACGCTGATTGACGGAGCGAAATACGTCCGCCACCCGTCGTGATCCCCGATACTGAGTCTGCTACTGAGCGAGTCGACTTGGTTTCGGAGGGTGATGGTGATCAGGGTGAACGGGCGACAGAGGATATGGCGCGGGGCCGCGGCCGCGGCGGCGCTGCTCATGACGGCGGCCGTCCCGGTGACGGCCGCGGGCACCGCGAACGCGACCGGCACGACGCGCACGACGAGCACGACGGACGCCGCGGGCGGGGCGGGTGAGGGGCGGGCGGACGCGAAAGCGGCGCTGCGGATCACGCGGTTCCTGGGGGAGCAGACCCTCCCGCACATGATGAAGTTCCAGGGCACCACGTTCGGGGGCGTGTCGGGCATCGACCGCGATCCGCGGACCGGAACCTGGTTCCTGATCTCCGACGACCGGTGGCGGTACGACCCCGCCCGCTTCTACTACGGGCGCCTCGACATCGACCCCGCCACCGGCGCGTTCGCCGGTGTGAGGCTCACCGGGGTGTCCACGCTGACGCGGCAGGACGGCAGCCCCTACCCGGGCTACGCCAAGCCGGAGTCGGCCGACCCGGAGACGATCCGCTACGACCCGCGCAACCGCCGGGTCCTGTGGGGCAGCGAGGGCGACCGTCCGGACGAGACGCACGAGGGCATCCCCGTGTCGGACCTGTCGCTCCGGTGGGCCGGACGGGACGGCCGGTTCCGCGGGAGCCTGCCTGTCCCGGCGAACCTGAAGCAGACCGGCGAGCACCGCGGGCCGCGCCGCAACGCCGGGTTCGAGGGCCTGACGTTCACGCCGCACGGCATCGCCGCGATGGTGGAGGGCCCGCGGTACGAGGACGGCGAGCCGCCGACCGTTGAGCACGGCGCCGTGACCCGCCTCACCCTGTGGGACCGGGCCGGGACGGCCCGCGCGCAGTACGCCTACCGCGTCGGGCGGCTTCCCGCGGAGCCGGACCCGAGCGACGGCCAGACCGACAGCGGCGTCTCGGAGATCCTCGCGATCGACGCGCACCGGTTCCTGGCGCTGGAGCGGTCCTGGCTCGAAGGCGTCGGCTACAAGGTCAGGCTGTACGAATTCGACACGCGCGGCGCGACCGACGTGCTGGGCCGCGGCAGCCTCGCCACGAGCGCGCCGTACCGGCCGGTGACCAAGCGGCTCGTCGCCGACCTCGGCCGCTACGGGCGGTCGACGCAGAACCTGGAGGCGATGGGCTGGGGCCCGCGCCTGAACTCCGGGGACTGCACGCTGGTGGTGGGCTCCGACGACAACTTCAGCGACGAGGAGGTCACCCAGTTCCTGGCGTTCGCCGTCCGCGGCTGCCCGTCCGGACGGCGCTGAGCGGACCGGCCAAAACGGCGAAGGGCCCGCCTGACCGGTGACCGGTCAGGCGGGCCCTCCCTTGCGTGCCACGAGCGAGTCGGACGGCTCCCCACGGCCCGGCGGCGTCAGATGACGCCCGACGGGGTCAGACGCCTTCAGACGAGGGTCAGACGGCGAAGTCGAGCAGCGGGCGCGCGTTGCTGGGGTGCCGCAGCTTCGACAGCGACTCCTTCTCCAGCTGGCGGATCCGCTCCCGGGTCAGCCCGAGCGCCTTGCCGATCTCGTCGAGGGTGCGGGGCGTCCCGTCGTACAGCCCGAACCGCATGGCCATGATCTTGGCCTCGCGGGGGGACAGGATGTCCAGCGTCCGGCGCAGCTGGTCGGCCATGAGCTGCCGGTCGACGAGCTCGGACGCCTCGGGGCTGTCGGTGTCCTCGATGAGGTCGCCGATGCGGGTCTCGCCGTCCTCCCCGATGGTGGAGTCGAGGCTGATCGGCTGCCGGCTGGTGCGCAGCAGTTCGCGGACCTGCTCGGGGCTCTTGTCGAGCTCGACGGCCAGCTCCTCCGGGGTCGGCTCGCGGCCGAGCCGCTGGTGCATGTCGCGTTCGACGCGGCTGAGCTTGCTCAGCATCTCCAGGACGTGCACGGGCAGCCGGATCGTGCGGGCCGAGTCGGCGAAGCCGCGCTGGATCGCCTGCCGGATCCACCACATCGCGTAGGTGGAGAACTTGTAGCCCTTGGAGTAGTCGAACTTCTCCACGGCGCGGATCAGGCCGAGGTTGCCCTCCTGGACGACGTCCAGCAGCGACAGGCCCCGGTCGGAGTACTTCTTGGCGACCGACACCACGAGCCGCAGGTTGGCCTCCAGCATGTGGGCCTTGGCGCGGCGGCCGTCGGCGGCGACCCATTCCAGGTCGGCGCGCGCGGCGGGGGAGAGGTCGTCGCTCTCCAGCTTGTGCTCGGCGTACAGGCCGGCCTCGATGCGCTTGGCGAGCTCGACCTCCTGATCGGCGGTGAGCAGCTGCCGGCGGCCGATGGCCTTCAGGTAGGTGTGGACGGAGTCGCCCATGGTGGTGCCCTGGTCGTCCAGGTCGGCGACGGTGTCGCCGTCGGCCTCGGTCTCGGCCCCGGCGGCCGCGACCTCGGTGACCTCGAACTCATCGTCGGCGGCGCCCCCGTCGGCGGGGCCCTTTCCGGCGCCCTTCGCGGCGGTCTTCGCGGCGCCCTTCCGGGGGCCCTTGGCGGCGTTCTTCGCGGTGCCGTTCGCGGTGCCGCTCGCAGCGTCCTCGGCGCCGTTCTTCGCCGCCGCGCGGGTGGACTTGGCGGCGGTCTTGCGGGGTGCGCGCTTCGCGGCGCCGGACGTGCCGGACGTCCCCGGCGTGCCGGGGGTCGCCTGGGCGGTGCCGCCGCCGTCGTGGTCGGCGGCCGCGGCCAGCTTGCGGACCGTGTCGGGCTCGCCGGCCAGGCTGATCCCGGCCTCGGACAGCTCGCGCAGGATGGAACGGCCCTGTGCCGGGCTGATGCCCGCCGACTCGAAGGCCCCCCGCACCTCGTCGAGCGAGAGGCGCCCTTGGGCGTGGCCACGCTTCAGGAGGTCGTCGAGCGCGGGGCTCGCCGACTCCGTGAGCGGGGTCTCTACGGCGCTTCGCGGCATGGGGACACCCCCCTCCCTTCGGTGGTGTGAGTGCGGCGCGGATTGTGTTCGCTCGTGGCGCACGCACTTATCGGAACGTCGCACGACGGGGTTCTTGTTCCCGACGCCCCGGGATCGGCGGTCCGCGGCGGACCGTGGAGGAGCGATCCAGAAGGACGTGGTGCCCGGAGCAGGCCGTTTCACACCGGACGGCCCGACCACCCTCTACCTTACTGCGTAAAGGGCCCGGGCGGTGCCAAATCAACAGAACGGAGACGGGCGCGATCGGGCTTTCCGGATGCCAGCAATGGAATGGCGTCCACGAGCTCCAGTTCGTGCGGCGCCGCGTACGCGGGCATCGTCTCGCGGACGAAGGCGCGCAGCTCCCGCAGCTCCGGTCCGCCGGACGCGCCCGGCACCACGACGGCGGTGACCCGCTCGCCCCATTCGGGGTCGGGGCGCCCGACCACGACGACGTCGCGGATCTTCGGATGCCGGGACAGGGCGGCGGCGACCTCGCCCGCGACGACCTTTTCCCCGCCGGTGTTGATCACGTCGTCGAGCCGGCCGCGGACGCGGAGGCGGCCGTCCTCAAGGACGCCGAGGTCCTGGGTGACGAACCATTCGCCGTCCCTGGCCTCGGCGGTCTGGCCTGGCCGCAGGCGGTAGCCGGTGAACAGGGACGGCCCGGCGAGGCGGATCCGGCCGCCGTCGCCGAGCGCGACGCGCATGCCCGGCAGCGGCGTCCCGTCGTAGACGCAGCCGCCGGACGTCTCGCTCATGCCGTAGGCGGTGAAGACGCGGGCGCCGCGGTCGCGGGCCTCGGCGAGCAGGGCGGACGCGGCCGCCGCGCCCCCGAGGACGATCGCGCCGAGCCGGGACGGGTCGACCCCGGCGTCCAGGAGGCGGCGCAGCTGCGTCGGGACGAGCGAGAGGTGCGGACGTTCCGTGGCGGCGGCGGCGACGGCGGCGGGGTCGAACCGCGGGACGATGATCGGGTCGGTGCCGGCGACGAGGGCGCGGACGAGGACCTGAATGCCGGAGATGTGGCTGGTGGGGACGCAGCAGAGCCACCGGTCGCCGGGTGCGGCGCCGATGCGGGCGAGGGTGCCGGCGGCGGAGTGGCGCAGCGCTGCGGCGGACAACTCGACGAACTTGGGCGTCCCGGTGGAGCCGGACGTCGCGATCAGCACGGCGGTGCCCGCGTCCACGGGGGCACGCCCGCGGCGGGAGCGGTACGGGACGAGGCCGTCCGGCGTGCGGATCGCGTCCGGGGCGAGGGCGTCGAGGAGGTCGCGGAGCGCGGGCTCGGGCAGGCCGGGGGAGAGGGGGCAGATCGCGGGGCCGCCGTCGAGCGCGTCGGCGAGGGCCCGCAGCAGGGGCGGGCCGGGCGGCAGGACGGCGGCGTGCAGCGGACGATCCATGATCTCATCAGGCTAGACGACCCCGCTGAACGCGTTCAAACTCGGGGGCTGTTGAATGGGACGCGAAGCGCCGCACCCCCGGGGCGGCGCGGGCGGCAAGGCCGGCGCGGCCCCCGACGGGAGAGGAAGACATGGTCTCGGAGCTGTTCGACGCGGACGCCTGGAAAGAGGTCGAGGGGTTCGGCTTCACCGACATCACCTACCACCGTGCGGTCGACCACGGGACGGTCCGGGTGGCGTTCGACCGGCCCGAGGTGCGCAACGCGTTCCGTCCGCACACGGTGGACGAGCTGTACCGGGCCTTGGACCACGCGCGGATGTCCAGCGACATCGGGTGCGTGCTGCTGACGGGCAACGGGCCGTCCCCGCGCGACGGCGGGTGGGCGTTCTGCTCCGGCGGCGACCAGCGGATCCGGGGCAAGGACGGTTACAAGTACGCCGACGGGGACACGTCCGACACGATCGACCCGGCGCGGGCGGGACGGCTGCACATCCTGGAGGTGCAGCGGCTGATCCGGTTCATGGGCAAGGTCGTGATCTGCTTGGTGCCGGGGTGGGCGGCGGGCGGCGGGCACAGCCTGCACGTTGTGTGCGATCTCACCCTCGCCAGCCGGGAGCACGCGCGGTTCAAGCAGACCGACGCGGACGTGGCGAGCTTCGACGGCGGGTTCGGGTCGGCGTACCTGGCGCGTCAGGTCGGGCAGAAGTTCGCCCGCGAGGTGTTCTTCCTGGGCGACGCCTACGACGCGGAGGCGGCGCACCGGATGGGGATGGTGAACGCGGTCGTCCCGCACGCGGAGCTGGAGGCGACGGCGCTGGAGTGGGCGCGGAAGGTCAACGGGAAGAGCCCGACGGCGCAGCGGATGCTGAAGTACGCGTTCAACCTGGTCGACGACGGGCTCGTCGGGCAGCAGGTGTTCGCGGGGGAGGCGACGCGGCTGGCGTACGGCACGGACGAGGCGGCCGAGGGGCGTGACTCGTTCCTGGAGAAGCGCGACCCGGATTGGTCGCGTTTCCCGTGGTACTACTAATGGTCGAACGCACGGTGTGGTCGTGAATACGGTGATTGGGCGGGCAGTCAGGGGGTTCGGCGGGTGCGGGTGTACTCCATCCCGATGCGGACGCGGTTCCGCGGTGTGACGCGGCGGGAGGGCGTCCTGGTCCAGGGTCCCGCCGGGTGGGGGGAGTTCTCGCCGTTCGCCGAGTACGGCCCCGCCGAGTGCGCGCGGTGGCTGGCGGCGGCGCGGGAGGCCGCGCATGAGGGCTGGCCGGCGCCGGTCCGCGACCGGGTCCCGGTGAACGTGACGATCCCGGCGGTGGGGCCGGAGCGGGCGTTCGAGATGACGAAGGAGTCCGGCTGCCGGACGGCGAAGGTGAAGGTCGCCGAGCGCGGTCAGACCGACGCCGACGACCTGGCGCGGGTGGAGGCCGTCCGCGACGCGATCGGCCCGGACGGCCGGGTCCGGATCGACGTGAACGGGGCGTGGGACGTCGACCACGCCGCCCGGATGATCCGGTCGCTGGACCGGTGGGGGCTGGAGTACGCCGAGCAGCCGTGCGCGACGCTGGAGGAGCTGGCGCTGGTGCGGCGGCGCGTGGACGTCCCGATCGCCGCGGACGAGTCGATCCGCCGCGCCGAGGACCCGCTGAAGGTCCGGGCGGCGGAGGCGGCGGACGTGGCGGTGCTGAAGGTGCAGCCGCTGGGCGGTGTGGCGGCGGCGCTGCGGGTGGCGGAGGCGTGCGGGCTGCCGGTGGTGGTGTCGAGCGCGGTGGAGACGTCGGTGGGTTTGGCGGCGGGGGTGGCGCTGGCGGCGGCGCTGCCGGAGCTGCGGTACGCGTGCGGGCTGGGGACGCTGTCGCTGCTGGAGGGCGACGTCGTCGGTGATCCGCTGTGGCCGGTGGCGGGTGAGATCCCGGTGCGGCGGCCCGTGGTGGACGAGGACGCGCTGCGCCGCTGGGAGGCGCCCGCCGGCGGGTGGCGCGGCCGGGCGGCCGAGGCGCAGGCGCAGCTGGGCGGGCCTTCGGTGATCGAGGCGGCGCCGTGAACCCGGCGACCGCGCTGGCGACCGTCCTGGTGGACGAGCTGCTGCGGTGCGGGATGACCGACGCGGTGCTGGCGCCGGGGTCGCGGTCGGCGCCGCTGGCGCTGGCGCTGCAGGCCGCCGAGGACGCGGGCCGGCTCCGGCTGCACGTGCGGATCGACGAGCGGTCGGGGTCGTTCCTCGGGCTCGGCCTGGCGAAGCGGTCGGGGCGTCCGGTGGCGCTGGTGTGCACGTCGGGGACGGCGGCGGCGAACTTCCATCCGGCGGTGATCGAGGCGCACGAGTCGGGTGTGCCGCTGATCGTGATCACGGCGGACCGTCCGCCGGAGCTGCGCGACACCGGCGCGAACCAGACGATCGACCAGGTGAAGCTGTACGGGACGGCGGCGCGGTGGTGCACCGAGATCGGCGTGCCGGAGAACCGTCCGGGGATGGTGGCGTACTGGCGGTCGCTGGTGAGCCGGGCGTGGGGGCTGGCGCAGGCGCCGGTGCCCGGCCCGGTGCATCTGAACGCGGCGTTCCGCGAGCCGCTGATCCCGGACGGCGACGACTCGTGGTGCGAGCCGCTCGACGGCGACGTCACGGGCGCGTGGACGAAGGTGCGGGCGGCGACGCCGGGGTCGGTGCTGCACGTCCCGCCGACGCGCCGGGGCGTGCTGGTGGTGGGGGACGGGGCGGTCAACGTCAAGCGGTACGTGGCGGCGGCGTCGATGGCGGGGTGGCCCGTGCTGGCCGAGCCGAACGGCAACGCCCGCTACGGCGATCATGCGCTGTCGTCGCATCATTTCCTGCTGGGCGTCCCGGAGTTCGTGGAGCGGCATCGTCCCGAGGTGGTGGTGACGCTGGGCAAGCCGGGGCTGTCGCGTCCGCTGCTGTCGCTGCTGCGGCGGGCGGAGGAGCACATCGTGCTGGCGCCGGACCTGGCGCACTGGCCCGACCCGGTCCGGTCGGCGACGCAGGTCGCGCCGGAGGTGGAGATCCCGGTGGTGTCGGGCGACGACGCGTGGCTGAAGTCGTGGCGGACCGCCGACCTGGCCGCCGCGGCGGCCGTCGACGAGGTCCTGGACGCGGTGCCGGAGGTGAGCGAGCCGCGCCTGGCCCGTGATCTGGTGGCGGGGCTGCCGGGCGGGTCGCTGCTGTTCACGGCGGCGAGCATGCCGATCCGCGACCTGGACCAGGTGATGCGGCCGCGGCGCGGCATCCGGATCATGGCGAACCGGGGCGCGAGCGGGATCGACGGCCTGGTGTCGACGGCGATCGGCGCGGCGCTGGCGCACAGCGGCCGCGCGTTCGCGCTGCTCGGCGACCTGGCGTTCCTGCACGACCAGAACGGCCTGATCGTCGGGCCGCGGGACCGCCGTCCCGACCTGACGATCGTGGTGGTGAACAACCGGGGCGGCGGGATCTTCTCGCTGCTGCCGCAGGCGGCGCTGACGGGCCCGTTCGAGCGGGTCTTCGGCACCCCGCACCAGGTCGATCTGGAGGCGGTCGCCGCGGCGCACGGGGTGGGGTACCGGCTGCTGGACGCGCCGTCCGACCTGTCGAAGGCGATGGCGGGGGAGGGGCTGCGGATCGTGGAGGCCCGCACCGACCGGAACGCGAACGCGGTGCTGCACGCCGAGATGCGCAAGGCGGCCCACGCGGCCGTCCGCACCACCCTCGCCTGACCGTCGTCCCGGCCGCACCGTCCGTTATTTCACACTTCAATTTACAACGTAAAGGCCGCGGGCGGGCTGCACCACTCCTCAACCCCTACCAACAAAATCACAGCTAGGCGAGGAGGCGAGTTGTGAGGGCGTCGGTGTCGTCGGGGGTCCAGCCGTGGCCGGACAGCCAGCCGGTCGTCCCGCCGAACTCCTCGTCGATGCGGGTGAGGAACTTGTCCATGAGGGCCGCGTGGGGGCGGTGGGAGTCGGCGGGGCGGGAGTCGAGGTCGGCCGCGTAGGTGTCGCTGGTGCGCAGGCGGCGCAGGACGTCCTCCAGCCGTTCGCCGGTCTGGGCGTAGTCGGCGACGATGGCCTCCCGGGTGATGCCGGCGACGTCCAGGGCGAGGGCGCAGACGACGCCGGTGCGATCCTTGCCGGCCGCGCAGTGCACGAGCGACGAGCCGTCGGTGCGGGTCATGACGCGCAGGGCGGCGACGATGGAGTCGCCGCGGTCGGCGAGGTAGCCGAGGTAGAGGCCGAGCGAGCGGTCCTGTTCCGGGCTGTCGTTGGGCCGTTCCTGCCAGGGCAGCGCCTTGTCGACGTCCACGGCGTCGGGCGTGTCGGCGGCGACGTCGGTGTGGCGCCCGCGCTCGGCGAACAGCGACAGCTGGTGGACGGTCACGGACGGCACCCGCGTCAGCGGCCCGGGCCCTTCGAGGCGGACCTCGGCGTCGCTGCGCAGGTCGATGACGTTCTTCAGGGCGTAGTCGTCGAGCAGGAGGCGGACGTCGGCGACGGAGAGGTCCTGGAGGTTGTCGGAGCGCAGGACGCGCCCGCGGCGTGTCGTCCGTCCGTCGGTCGTGGGGAGGCCGCCCAGGTCACGGGCGTTGACCGCGCCGTCGAGCTCGATCCAGCGGGTGGCGTCGTCCATGACTTGTGACCCTATATGGCCGATGTGTCCCGGCTGTTGCGCAGGGTCGCGGGTTGGCGGTGGTCCCGGGGAGCGGGTGCGTCGAGCGGTGACCGGGACCTGGGAGCCAGACCGGGGATGGCTCCGTAGCGGGTTACTGACATGGCTTCACGCTCCGTAGCCTTCCGGGGGAGTTGTCCGATTCCCCTTCCGTCCGATGGAGGCTTCATGGCCGTGACCTTGTCCGCTCCGCCCGTACCGTCCGCACCGTCCGCGGCGCGGCCGGAGGACTCCGGCGGCCGGGGCGGCAGCGACTTCACGCCGCTGGCGCGGAGCGTGCGCGCCAGTGGGCTGCTGGAGCGCCGTCCCGGGTACTACGCGCGGGCCATCGGGCTGAACGTGGCCGCGACGGCCGCGCTCTGGGCGGCGGTCGCGTGGGCGGGGGACGGCTGGTGGACGGTGCTGCTGGGCATCCCGCTCGCGGTGGTCGCGGTCCGTACCGGGTTCCTCGGCCATGACGCGGGGCACCGGCAGATCGCCCGGACGGCCAGGGGGAACCGGCTGCTGGGGTTGCTGCTCGGCAACCTGCTGCTGGGGATGGGGCACGGCTGGTGGAGTGACAAGCACAACCGGCATCACGCCAACCCGAACCATGTCGGGAAGGACCCCGACGTGGGGGAGGGGATCCTGGCGTGGACAGAGGACCAGGCCGGGCGGCAGCGGGGTGTGCTGCGGTGGGTGGCGCGGCACCAGGCGGTGCTGTTCTTCCCGCTGCTGACGCTGGAGGGGGTGAACCTCAAGGTCGGGAGCGTGGTCTTCCTGCGGGGGCGGTCGCGCCGTGACCAGGTCGTGGAGGGCGGGCTGCTGCTCGCGCACGCGGTGGGGTATCTCTCGCTGGCGTTCGCGTTGCTGCCGGTGGGGCAGGCGCTGGTGTTGATCGCGCTGCAGCACGCGGTGTTCGGTCTCCATCTGGGGTCGGTGTTCGCGCCGAACCACAAGGGGATGGCGATGCCGGAGCCGGGGGAGCGGTGGGATCATCTGCGGCGGCAGGTGCTGACGTCGCGGAACGTGCGGGGCGGGCCGGTGACGGACTGGGCGTTCGGCGGGCTGAACTACCAGATCGAGCATCATCTGTTCCCGAGCGTTCCGCGGTGCAATCTGCGACGTGTGCGTCCGCTGGTGCGTGCGCATTGCGCGGACGTGGGCGTGCCGTACGCGGAGACGGGGGTGGCCGGGTCGTACCGGCTGGCTCTGCGGCACATGCGTGAGGTGGGGGAGCCGCTGCGGTAGGGCGGCTGGGGCTATGCTCCGGGGGCATGCCCGAGGGACACACGATTCATCGGCTGGCCGCCGAACATCAGCGGATGTTCGGCGGCCGTCGTGTTGCGGCGTCGAGTCCGCAGGGGCGTTTCGCGGAGGGTGCGCGGATGCTGGACGGGCGGGTGCTGGCGGACGCGGACGCGCACGGCAAGCATCTGCTGCTGCGGTTCGGCGACGATCGGGTGTTGCACGTCCATCTGGGGATTTACGGGAAGTACGTGTTCGGGTCGGGGGTGGCGCCCGCGCCGGTGGGGGTGGTGCGGTTGCGGTTGTCGGGTGGGGGCGGGTACGCGGATTTGCGCGGGCCGAATACGTGTGAGTTGTTGGATCCGGGTGAGGTGAAGCTGCTGCGTGATCGGCTGGGGCCTGATCCGTTGCGGGCGGACGGTGATCCGGAGGTGGCGTGGCGGCGGATCGGGCGTTCGCGGACGCCGATCGCGGTGCTGCTGATGGATCAGTCGGTGGTGGCGGGTCCGGGGAACATCTACCGGGCGGAGGTGCTGTTCCGGCAGGGGGTGGATCCGCGGTTGCCGGGGCGGCGGTTGTCGGCGGCGCAGTGGGCGGGGATCTGGGCGGATCTTGTGGTGTTGATGGCTGATGGTGTGCGGGAGGGGCGGATCGACACGGTGCGTCCTGAGCATTCGCCGGAGGCGATGGGGCGTCCGCCGCGGGTGGACGGGCACGGTGGTGAGGTTTACGTGTACCGGCGTGCGGGGCAGCCGTGCCTGCTGTGCGGGACGGCGGTGGCGACGGCGGAGCTGGCGGGGCGGAACCTGTTCTGGTGTCCGGGTTGCCAGCCGCCGGTGGCGTAGGGCCTCAGGGGATCAGCCGTGCGGGCCGTCGCGGCCTTGGAGGGCGTAGCGCATGACGCGGAATTTGGTGCGGGCCTCGGCGAGTTCGGCGTCGGGGTCGGAGTCGGCGACGATGCCGCAGCCGGCGAAGAGGCGGGCGCGGGTGCCGTCGAGGTCGGCGCAGCGCAGGGCGATGCCCCATTCGCCGTCGCCGCGGGCGTCGACCCAGCCGACGGGGCCGGCGTAGCGGCCGCGGTCCATGCCTTCGAGTTCGCGGATGAGGTCGAGGGCGGTGTCGGTGGGAGTGCCGCAGACGGCGGGGGGGGGGTGGGGGGGGGCGACGACGTCGAGGACGGAGCGGTGGGCGGCGAGGCGTCCGCGGACGGGTGAGGCGAGGTGGGTGAGGTTGGGGAGGGTGAGGAGTTCGGGCTGGTCGGGGACGGTGAGTTCGGCGCAGAGGGGGGTGAGGGCGTCGCGGACCATGTCGGCGGCGTAGCGGTGTTCTTCGCGGTCTTTGGCGGAGGTGAACAGGCGGGCGGCGCGGTCGTGGTCGTCGGCGGGGCCGGTGCCGCGGGCGGTGGTGCCGGCGAGGACGAGGGATTCGATGTGGTCGCCGGTGCGGCGGATGAGGAGTTCGGGGGTGGCGCCGACCATGCCGGCGCAGGAGAAGGTGTAGCAGCCGGGGTAGCGGTGGGCGAGGCGGTGGAGGAGGACGCGGGCGTCGATGGGGGCGTCGGCGCGGACGGTGAGGTCGCGGGCGAGGACGGCTTTGCCGAGGCGGCCGTGCTTGATGCGGTCGACGGCGGCGGCGACGGCGTCCTTCCAGGCGTGTTCGGGGAGGGCGCCCTGGGACCAGCGCAGGCCGGTGGGTGTGTGGGGCGGGGTGGTGAGGGTGAGGGGGTCGGTGTCGTCGCCGATGGTGGTGAGCCATGCGGTGCCGTCGCGGCGGCCGAGGATGCGGCGGGGGACGATGAGGACGGAGTCGGGGGATTTGGGGTCGAAGCCGAAGGAGCCGAAGGCGACGGGGCCGGTGCCGGGGGCGGTGACGGGGTCGTCGACGGCGGCGTTGCCGAACAGGTCGCGGAGGAGGCGGGCGGCGGCGGTGAAGCGGTCAGGGCCGCCGGGGAGGGTGAGGCGGGCGGCCTCGCCCCAGCCGACGATGCCGTCGCCGTGGCGGATCCAGGCGAGGGCGGCGGGGTGGGGGAGCCGTGCGATGAGGTCGCCCGGGTCGGGGACCGGGACGGTGCGGACGGACAGTTGGTCCGGTGCGGTCACGGCGAGCTTCACGCGATCCACTGTACGACAGATTTGAACCTGTTCAAACGGGCGGGGGCGGGGTGCGCGGTGAGGTGTGCGCCACATTCGCGGGGGCGCCGGGCCGGTGGTGGCCGGTGTGTGGACGATGCCCGTCCGTCCGGGCCCTATGCGTGGGGCGGCCGGACGGCGGGACGGCCGGACGGACGGGTGTGGGCGGCGTGCGGAGCGGGCGCGAGGGGTGCGGTGGGTGTCAGCGGTCGCGGGCGGCGCCGGTGAATTTCCACGCGGCCGGCAGCAGCGCGGCGGCGAGCAGCACTTTCAGGGCGTCGCCGGCCAGGAACGGCGTCAGGCCGAGATCGACGGCGCGGGCGAGGTCCACGTCCAGGGAGGCCATGAGGTAGGGGACGCCCGCCGCGTACATGATGGCCGTGCCGGCGAGCATGGTCGCGGCGGTGCGGGCGGGGGTGCGGTCGGCGCCGCGCTGTGTCATCGCGCCGACGGCGGCCGCGGCGGCCACGAACCCGATGACGTAGCCGAGGGTGGGCACGCCGGTGCCGGACTCGCCGTCGGTGAACCACGGCATGCCCGCGATCCCCGCGGCGAGGTAGAGCAGCATGCCGAGGGCGGCGCGGCCGGGGCCGAGCGCGGCGCCGGCGAGCAGGACGGCGAAGGTCTGGCCGGTCACCGGGACGGGGGTGCCGGGCAGCGGGATCGCGATCTGCGCGGCGAGGCCGGTGAGCGCGGCGGCGCCGGCGACGAGGGCGGCGTCGCGGGCGAGGGCGCCGGGCAGCAGGTCGCCCAGGACGGCGGGGCGCCGCCGGGCTGCGTGGGCAGTGGCCACGGTTCCTCCCAAACGTGTGGTGTCAGGTCGAAACCTAGCGAACGTGCCTTACACCGCGGACGCGCGGGTCGCCTGCCGGACGGGTCGCCGGCCAGACGTGTCGCCGGCGGGGCGTGGGCGCCGGCCGGGCGGGGGATGTCGCTCAGCTGCCGGTGACGGGCTCGCGTGCGAGGTAGATGACGTCGGGTTCGCCGCGCGGGACCGGCACCGGTCGTGTCCGCACGTGCGCGAACCGGCTCCGTAGCAGCGCCTCGAACGCGGGGGCGGCGTTGGCGCTCCACACCGCGAGGGTTCCGCGGGGGGTGAGGCGGGCGGCGAGCAGGTCCAGGCCGGTGGGGGCGTAGAGGCGGGCGTTGCCGGGGGTGACGGTCCAGTCGGGGCCGTTGTCGATGTCGAGGCACAGCGCGTCGAAGCGTCCGTCCGGGGCGGGCGGCGGGGCGGTGAGGACGTCGAGGAGGTCGGTGTTCTCGACGGTGACGCGGGGGTCGTCCAGCGCGTCCCGCGACCAGGGCCGCAGGACGGTGCGGTGCCAGGCGATGACGGCGGGTTCGCGTTCGACGACGGTGACGTGCGCGACGTCGGGGAGGGCGAGGGCCTCGGCGAGGGAGAACCCGACGCCGAGCCCGCCGATGAGCAGCCGCGCGGGGCCCTCGTGTCCGTCGAGGGCGGCGCGGACCAGGAGCCGTTCGGACTCGCCGTTGCGGGTGTCCATGAGGAACACGCCGTTGCTGATGATCTCGTAGTGGGCGCCGGCGCGGCGCAGCACCAGTTCGCCGCCGACGCCGGCGGCGCGTTCGACCACGGCCGGTTCGGCGGTCGTCCCCGCGGCGGTGTCCATGCCCCGCACCCTACGGCGTCGCGCGGCGGGGGGCCCTGGCCGCGGCGGCCCGTCGCGCGGGAACACCCCTTCCCCGCTCGTCGTTACCGTGTAACGATGTAATCATCCTGGAGGTGCGATGGTCTCCAACCCCCACGACGACGCGCCGCTGGACGCCTACTCGCGTGTCGTGTCCGCCGTCGCCCGGGAGCTCACCCCGCGGGTCGCGGCGCTGCGCGTCCGGCACCGGCGCGGGGAGGGCGCCGGGTCCGCGGTCGTGTTCACCGGCGACGGGTTCCTGCTCACCAACGCCCATGTGATCGGCGGCGCGTCCGGTGGGCAGGCGGCGTTCGCCGACGGCGCGACCGCGCCGTTCACCGTCGTCGGCACGGACGCGCTGTCGGACCTGGCCGTCGTCCGCGCCGACGGGCCCGTCCCCGAGCCGGTGACGCTCGGCGACAGCGACGCGCTGGTCGTCGGGCAGCTCGTCGTCGCGGTCGGCAACCCGCTCGGGCTGTCCGGGTCGGTGACGGCGGGGGTGGTGTCGGCGCTGGGCAGGTCGCTGCCGACGTCGCAGCCGACGCGCACCGGCACCGTGGTCCGCGTGATCGAGGACGTCATCCAGACCGACGCCGCCCTCAACCCGGGCAATTCCGGCGGCGCGCTCGCCGATTCCCGCGGCCGGGTCGTCGGCGTCAACACGGCCGTCGCCGGGATGGGGCTCGGCCTGGCGGTGCCGATCAACGCCACGACGCGGCGGATCATCGGCGCGCTGATCCGCGACGGGCGGGTGCGGCGCGCGTTCCTCGGGCTGGTCGCCGCGCCGGTGCCGGTCCCGGCGGCGCTGCGGGCCCGCGTCGGGCAGGACGCGGCGCTGCGCGTCGCGGAGGTCGTGCCCGGCAGTCCCGCGGATCGGGCGGGGTTGCGCCGGGGCGACCTGGTCCTGACCGCGGGCGGCGCGGCGGTGTCGACGGCGCAGTCGCTGCAGCGGCTGATGTTCGCCGAGGCGATCGGGCGTCCGCTGGCCATCACGGTGCTGCGCAACGGCGCCATGGTCGACGTGATCGCCGCGCCCGTCGAGCTGGACGCCGAACACGCCTGATCCCCCCGCCCCGGGGCGGGGGTCAGCGGCCGCGGAAGGTGGCGCGGTAGGCGGTGGGCGGGACGCCGACCGCCGCCTGCAGGTGCTGGCGCAGCGAGGCCGCCGTGCCGAACCCGGCGCGTTCGGCGACCCGGTCGACCGGCAGGTCGGTCTCCTCCAGCAGCCGCCGCGCCCGCTCGACCCGCTGGGCGGTCAGCCACACCTGCGGCGACACGCCGGTCTCCTGGCGGAAGCGGCGGGTGAACGTCCGCACGCTCATCGACGCGCGGGCCGCCATGTCCGCCAGGGTGACGGGCCGGTCCAGGTGCCGCAGCGTCCACGCCCGCGCCGGGCCGGTGGACGCGCGCCGCGGCTCGGGCACCGGCCGTGCGATGAACTGGGCCTGGCCGCCGTCGCGGTGCGGCGGGACCACCGTGCGGCGCGCTACGTCGCCGGCGACCGCGGCGCCGTGGTCGCGGCGGATCAGGTGCAGGCACAGGTCGATGCCGGCCGCCTCCCCGGCGGAGGTCAGCACGTTCCCCTCGTCGGTGTAGAGGACGGCCGGGTCCACCCGCACCGAGGGGAACATCGCGGCGAACCGGTCGCACGACAGCCAGTGCGTCGTGGCGCGGCGCCCGTCCAGCAGGCCCGCCGCCGCCAGCACGAACGCGCCCGTGCAGATCGACGCGACCCGCGCGCCCCGCCCGATCGCGGCCGCCAGCGCCGCCGGGACGGGGCCGTCGCCCGGGCGGGTCTCGTCCAGCGTGTGGGACGCGGGCACGATCACCGTGTCCGCCGCGGCGACCGCGTCGAGGCCGTGGGCGACCGTCACGGCGAAGTCGGCGTCGGTCGCGACCCGTCCCGGCTCGACCGCGCACGACACCACCTCGTACAGCGGGGCGCCGCCGGACGAGCGCGCCTGCCCGAACAGCTGGTGGACCAGGCCCAGCTCCAGCGGCAGGACACCGTCGCGGACCAGCACCGCCACCCGGTGCCTCCCGTCGATCACGGCCCGATCCTTGCACATCTCGGCCGACCGGCCACTCGTGGACGGCCCCGCGCCCCGGCAGCATCGGACACGGCACCCGAC
Source organism: Actinomadura sp. 9N215 (assembly GCF_044326345.1). NCBI lineage: Bacteria > Bacillati > Actinomycetota > Actinomycetes > Streptosporangiales > Thermomonosporaceae > Actinomadura > Actinomadura sp. 9N215. The sequence goes on from NZ_JBIRBA010000005.1 coordinate 326,630, forward strand.
ACCGCACACGATTCCGCACCCGATACGGCACCGGATTCCGCACTGGAAGGGAAGCCTCATGAACGTCCTGTGGGTCTTCGCGCACCCCGAGGGCCGCTCGCTGGGCGGCGCGCTGCGCGACCGCGGCGCCGCCACCCTGGCGGGCCTGGGCCACCGCGTCCGCCACTCCGACCTGTACGCGATGGGCTGGAACCCGGTCGTCGGCCCCGGCGACTTCGGCCACGACCCACTCGACCGCCTCATCGTCGGGGCCGCGTCCGAGCGCGCGTACGCCGCCGGTGACCTGGCCCCCGACATCCGCGCCGAACAGGACAAGATCGCCTGGGCGGACGCGCTGGTCGTGCAGTTCCCGCTGTGGTGGTTCGGGATGCCCGCCATCCTCAAGGGCTGGTTCGACCGCGTCTTCGTGCAGGGGTTCGCGTTCGGCGTCACCGACGGCGGCGGCCGCACGCTGCGCTACGGCGCCGGCGGCCTGTCCGGGCGGCGCGCCCTGGTCGTCACCACCGCCGGCGCCCGCCCCACCGGCCTCGGGCCGCGCGGCGTCCACGGCGACGCCGAGGACGTCCTGTTCCCCCTGCTGCACGGCACCCTGTTCTACACGGGCATGGACGTCCTGCCGCCGCTGGTCGTCGGCGGCGCCGACCGTGCCGCGCCCGCCGACGCCGACGCCGCGGCGACCGCGCTCGACGAGCGGCTGCGGGCCCTGCCCACCGCCGCGCCCATCCCGTACCGGACCGAGCTGGGCGGCGACTACGACGACGACCTCGTCCTGCGGCCCGGCCTGGCCCCGGGCCGCACCGGCCTCACCGTCCACCGCGCCGACCCCGCCCACCGCGCAGGCGCCGCCTGACCCCCGCCCGCCGGCCCCCCGGGGGCGCTCGGGCGGCGGGCAGGGCGGGCGCGTGTGAAGGGTCTCGCGTTCCCGGCGGTGACCCCCGTACCGCCGGGAGCGGGTTCAGAGCAGGGACAGCTGCCGCGGCGGCTCGGGAGGCGGCGCGGCAGCCGCTCCGGCCGGGGCGGGACGGTGCGTCGCGCGGTCGCCGATGCCGTACCGGGCCGCCAGGTCGCGGACCTGCCGTGACAGCTCCTCCTGGTAGTCGCGCGGCGCGTAGGCGCCCGACCCGTACAGGCGCGCGTAGGGGACGATCAGCTCCGGGTGGTGCGCGCGCAGCCACGCCATGAACCATTCGCGGGCGCCGGGACGCAGGTGCAGCGTGATCGCCGACACCCAGGTCGCGCCCGCCGCCGCGATCTGGCGGACGGCGGCGTCCAGCTGCGCGGGGGAGTCCGACAGGCAGGGGATGACCGGGCCCATCAGGACGCCGCAGCCGATGCCCGCCTCGTTCAGCGCCGCGCACACCGCCAGCCGGCGGCGCGGCGGCGGGGTGCCGGGCTCGGCCAGCCGCCACAGGCCGGCGTCGACCGACCCGACCGACACCGCGGCGCTGACCGCCGTGCGCTCGGCCGCCTCCCGCAGGAGCGGCAGGTCCCGCAGGATCAGCGACCCCTTGGTCAGGATCGAGAACGGGTTGGCGGCGTCGCGCAGCGCGGCGAGGATCCCCGGCATCAGCCGGTAGCGGCCCTCGGCGCGCTGGTAGCAGTCGACGTTGGCGCCCATCGCGATGTGCTCGCCCCGCCACCGCGGCGCGGCCAGCTCCGCCCGGACCCGCTCGGCCGCGTTCACCTTCACCACGATCCGCGAGTCGAAGTCCGCGCCCGCGTTCAGGTCGAGATATTCGTGAGATTTCCTGGCATAGCAGTAAACGCATGCGTGGGAGCAGCCCCGGTAGGGGTTGATCGTCCAGCGGAACGGCATCCGGGACGCGGCGGGGAGCTTGTTCACGACCGTCCTGGCGTGGACCTCGTAGAAGGTCATGCCGCGGAACTCCGGGGTGTCGAACGTGCGCGTCACCGCCCGCCGCTCGATCAGCGGCGGCTCCGGGCCCGGGTCGCCGTCCAGCCGCAGATGGTCCCAGCGCACACCCGGCCCCCATTTCGAACGTCTGAGCGATGAACCTCCGGCCAGTATGGAACGTATGTTCGAAGATCGCAACGCGGGGGCGGGGCGAAACGGGACGGTCGGGCATCACACGGGCATTCGCGTTCCGTACGCAGCATCGCAACGGGTGCGTAACAATGGGCCGCTATGGCATCGCGATCGAGGATCCGGACGGCGGCGGCGGCCCTGCTGGCGGCGGGCGCGCTGGCCGGCTGCGGCATCCCCGCGCTCGGCGGCGAGGGCGGGGACGACGGCGGCGGGCCCGTCCCCACCGGCGCCAAGGCCGAGTGCCCGCGCGTCGACCCGCCCGGCGGCGACGACCGGACGCGGCAGCTGCGCGGCATGTGGATCGCCACCGTCGCCGGCATCGACTGGCCCAAGGACACCGCCGACCCCGCCGCCGAGCAGCGCACGCAGTTCACCCGGCTCCTCGACACCGCCGCCGCGATGAACATGAACGCGGTGTTCGTGCAGATCCGCCCCAACTCCGACGCGTTCTACCCCTCCCCGTACGAGCCGTGGTCGCAGTGGATCACCGGCACGCAGGGCAGGGACCCCGGCTACGACGTCCTCGCCTTCATGATCAAGGAGGCGCACGCCCGGAACCTGGAGTTCCACGCCTGGTTCAACCCCTACCGCGTGTCCCGCCAGGACGACCTGAAGAAGCTGTCGCCCAAGAGCCCCGCCCGCCAGCACCCCGACTGGGTCCGCAAGTACGGGACCGGCCTGTGGTACGACCCGGGCCTCCCGCAGGTCCGCGACCTCGCCACCCGCGCCGTCATGGACGTCGTCGGCAAGTACGACATCGACGCCGTCCACTTCGACGACTACTTCTACCCCTACCCCGAGGGCGGCGAGTTCCCCGACCAGGCCACCTACAAGGCCCACGGCCGCGGCATGGACAAGGGCGACTGGCGCCGCAAGAACGTCGACACGCTCGTCGAGTCCCTGTCCGGCAGGATCCACGACGCCAAGCCGTGGGTGCGGTTCGGCATCAGCCCGTTCGGCGTGTGGCGCAACAAGAGCACCGACCCCGAAGGGTCGGCCACCCGCGCCCTGCAGAGCTACGACGACATCTACGCCGACACCCGCACCTGGATCAGGAAGGGCTGGGTCGACTACGTCACCCCCCAGCTGTACTGGCCGATCGGCGACCCCCGCGCCGACTACGCCGAACTCGCCCGCTGGTGGGCCGACCAGGTCAAGGGCACCGACGTGCAGCTCACCATCGGGCAGGGCGCCTACCGCGTCGGCAAGGACGCCGCCTGGAAGGACCCCGCCGAGCTGTCGAAGCACCTCACCCTCAACGCCAGGCACCCGAAGATCCGCGGCGACGTGTTCTTCAGCGCCTCCGACGTCGCCGCCGACCGCCGCGGGTTCGCCGCCCGCCTGCGCGAGGACCACTACGCCCGCCCCGCCGTCCCGCCCGTCCCCGCCGGGCGCGGCGGGAAGGCGCCGCCGCCCGTCCAGGACACCGCCGCCACGCCCGCCCCCGGCGGCGACGGCGCCAAGGGCGCCCAGGCAGGCGCGGGGGTCAAGGGCGTGAAGGTCACCTGGCGGGCGTCGGAGGGCGCCGCCTCCTACGCCGTCTACCGGGTGGACGGCAAACGCCCCGGCTGCGCGCCCGTCGACCCCAAGCGCCTCATCGCCGACGTCCGCGGCGGCGGCATCGTCGACCCCGCCGCCAAGCCCGGCCGCACCTACACCTACTACGTCACCGCCCTGGACCGCCTCCACCACCAGAGCGCCCCCGGGCGCGGGGCAACCGTCACCACGCCCCAGGGATAATGATCATGCTCCGCGGGGAGGAATCCAGACACCTGACCCCCGGAGGTAGAGCATGGCGCTGTCGATGGAGGAGCAGCGGATCCTCACACAGATCGAGGTCCGCCTGAGCGAGGACGAACCGCGGCTGGCCCATCGCCTCGCACGGCTCGGCGCGCCCCGCCGCCGGGCCCGCACCGTCGTCCTCGCCGCGGCCGCCGTCATCATCGTCCTCGCCGCGATCGGCGCCGCGATCGCCGCGGCCGTACTGTGACGCCGCCGTAGCACCGCCCGCGCGCCCCGACCCCGCCCGCGGACGCGCGAACGCCGATGCCCCGGCGAGGACGTCCTCGCCGGGGCATCGGCGTTCAAGCCGGTGTGGTGGTCGCCTCACGGCGAAAGGCACAACGAAGCTCCAGCCCGGACCGCATGGGACCGGCGGTATTCCCCGAAGGCGTCAGGTAGAGCCCGGGGGACACATGCCACACCGACCCGTCCACTGTAACGGCTCCCCGCCGGTGCTCCCCAACCGCGTCCCCGAGTGTGCCGATCACCTCACCCCCGGGTGACGCTTGCCTGCACCCGTGCACCCCGCCCGCGCGCGACGCGTCCCCGACTATGACCGAACACGCGGGAAGCCGGGAACGCGGCCGCCGCCGGCGCGGGGACCGCCGGCCCGCGCCGCGACCCGTCCCCGGCCGGACATCGCCACCGGGACGCGGCCGGGGACAGCCGCACCGGCGCGCACCGGCACAAACCGCACCGGCACGACGCACCGGCACGACAGGAGACACGACAGTGACCACCACGGGGACCGGAACCAGGCGGCCCGCCGGCACAGCCGCCGACCGCCCAGTCGCGACAGGCGGCGCAGGCGGCCGTCGGGACGGCCGGACCGACACCGGAGACCACGACACGGACAGCACGGACGGCGCGGGGGCGGGGGCGGACGCCGGGGCGGGGGCCGCGGCGTGGGACCTGGCCGCCGGACCGGCCGCCGCGTCCCGCGCACGCGTCCTCACCCGGCGCGCCCTGCGGGAATGGAACGTCACCGACCCCGGCGACGTCGACGACGTCGTCCTCATCGTCGACGAGCTCGTCACCAACGCCGTCGTGCACGGCGCCGGGCCCGTCCGCCTCGCCCTGCGCGTGCACGGCGACCGCGTCGACGGCGAAGTCCGCGACGCCGCGCCCGCCGACCCGCCCGGCTCGGACGGCCCGCCCGGGCCGCTGACCGGCGCCGAGCCCGCCGAGCCGCGCGTGCTGGACTGGTCCGAGGCCGGCCGCGGCCTGCTCCTGGTCGCCGCGCTCGCCACCGGCTACGGCGCCCGGCCCGAACCGTCCGGGAAGACCGTCTGGTTCACCCGCCGCCTCACCACCGGCGCCGCCGCCCCCGACCACGACGACGGCCGCCCCGCCTGACCCGCAGCGGCGCGCGGCGAGTGGCGCGGGGTGGGACGGCGCGCGGTCAGCGGCCCGGGCCGGTTCTCCGAGCCGGGCAGGACGGACGAACCGGGCGGGACGGACAAGCCGGGCGGGGCGGGGCGCGGTCAGGCCTGCAGGGGGCAGCGGTCCACGACCCAGACCTCCTCGTCGTCCCCGGACGGGGGCGGCGGCGGCTCGTCGGTCAGCCGGTCCAGATGCCACTCGATGTGCGCCAGCGGCCCCCGCCAGCCCGCCAGCAGATCGGCCAGCGGACGCGGCGGACCCGGCGGGCCGTAGGGCCGCGGGTCGGGCAGCTCCGCCTCCCACAGCGCGTCGTCGCAGCCCGCCGCCCAGTGCGCCACCGACTCCAGGACCTCCTCCAGGTCACGGGCCAGCTCGCCCAGCGACCGCAGCGCCATCGCGTCCTGGATCATCCGCTCCCGCGCGTCGTAGGGCAGCTCCCGGTCGAACCCGTCGGGGAACCGCGGGCGGCGCCCCGCCAGCACCGGCTCCTCACCGGTCGCCGCCGACCGGACCGCCGCCGCCTGCCACCGCGTCCACTCCGCCAGATGCCCCAGCACCCCCCGCAGCGCCGCCGCCCCCGAGCCCCGTCCCGAGCCCCGGGCCCGGCCGGAGCCGGTCGGGACGACCTCCGCGGCCGCGTCCCGCAGCCGGGACCGCACGTACTCCAGCCGGTCGAGCGTCCACGCACGCGCCCGCGCCGCGCCCGCCGGGCCGCGCGGGCCCGTCCGGCCGGGCGCCAGGGCCGGAGGACGCGGCATCGGCACCCGCAGCGCCGCCAGCAGCGCGTCCAGATCGCGGACCTCGCCGCCGCGGCCCGACAGGAACGCCGCGCCGATCCGGTCGAGCCGGAACATCCGCGGCCCGTCGCGCATCCGGCACCACCCCACCAGGTACTCGGCGTAGGGGGCGATGACCAGGCCGTGCGCCTCCACGTCGCGGAAGCTGCGCGCCCCCGACTGGTCGGTGTAGGCCAGCCGCACGATCCGGCGGGTGCGGACGGCCTCGGCCAGCGTGTCGCGCACCGGGCCGACCAGCGACCCCGCCTCGGTCAGCGGCGCCGGGTCCGGCGCGGCGGGCAGCGCGGCGCCGCGGCCCTTCTCCGTCCGCACCGGCAGCCCGCCGTGCGTCAGCAGCTCCAGGTCACGGCGGACGGTCCGCTCGCTGACGCGCAGCCGCGCGGCGAGCGCGGCCGGATCCAGCGGCTCGGGGGACGCCGTGCGGAGCTCGGCGACGAGCGCCAGCAGCCGGTCTACGCGATCCACACCCCCCATCCTGACCACGCCCACCGACATTTTCGCCGCGCGCCAGGGACCCAAATCCCTTACGGGCAAGGCGAATCGGGCCCTCAAGGAACCCGGGGAGCCCGGGGAACCCAAGGGCCGGAGCGGGCACGGAACGGCCGGGGCACGGCGGGCGGGGCACGGCGGGCGGGCAGGCGGGGTGCGGCGCGCGGGTGCGGTGGGTCAGCGGCCTGACAGTTCCGCGGCCAGGCCCTCGAAGTCGGCGGCCGTCAGCGACAGCGCGCTGCCGATCGCCTGCGTCGCCTCCGCGCTGCCCAGATGCCGGGTCGCCGCCCGGTCCAGGTAGGCCTCGACGAGCCGCGCGCCGGTCAGCCGCCCGCGCGGACGCAGCGTCCCCACGTCGCGGTTCACCACCGTCCAGGCGTCCGAGCCCAGCCGCAGCCGCCGCTCCTCGGCCAGCAGCCCCACCAGCGCCGACCGCGCCGCCGCGTCGGACAGGTCGGGGAGCCGCACCGCCCGCAGGTCGGTCACCAGCTCCGGCGACGCCGCCGACAGCTCACCGACCCGGTCCGGCTCGCACGTGCCCAGCAGCGCGGTGTCGTTGACGCCCTCCAGCCGCGCCCGGTACAGCACCGACGCGTACGCCGGGCCCTGCGCCTCGTCCAGGATCAGGCCGTCCAGGCCGTCCAGCAGCAGGACGTGCCCCGCGTGCTCCTCCAGCGCGGCGCGCAGCCCGTCGGGGCCGTGCTCGCGCAGGTCCTCGGCGTGGGCGCTGTGGACCTGCCCGCTGGAGGCCTCCACCTCCGCCAGCGCCGCCGCGACCATCCGCGCCAGCCGCCGCTGCCCGCTGGAGGGCGCCCCGATCAGCAGCAGCGCCGGCGCCGACGCGCTGGACACCTCCTGCCCGCGCAGCCGCCGCGCCCACTTGCCGCGCCGCCGCACCTCGGTCACGGCGCGTTCGATGTCGTCGGCGCCGCACAGGAACCGGATCCCGTACGCCTCGGCGACCTGCGGGCTGCGCTCCCGGGCGGGCGCGGGACGCAGCGGAGGCGGCGGCTCGGACACCGGCGCCGGCGGCGGCGGCAGGTCGGCCTGCGGGACGGACTCCCGCGCCGCCGCGGCAGGCGGCTCCGAAGCGGCGGGCGGGGACGGGGGCGGCGGGGCGTCCGCGCCGGGCCAGGCGGGGCCCGGGTCGAGCTGGGTCTTGAACGCGTCGGTGTCCAGCTGCGTCTCCTGCGGCTCGGCCGGCCACACCGGCTCGGCCGGCGCCGCGGACGGCGCGGGCCCGGCGGCGGGAAGCGGGGGCGGCGTGTCGGCCGTCGTCACCTCCGGGCGCCGCGGCTGCGGCCACCCCGGCGGCTCGTCCACCGGACGAGGCGACTCGGGAACCGGCGCAGCCGGGGCGGCAGGAGGCGGGGGAGGGGTCGCCCGCGTCGGCGGGGCCTCCGCGCCGAACGGGCCCGGCGGCTCGGGCGGCGCCGCGGGCGGCTGCGCCGGGACGGGCGGCTGGGGCTGGACGGGAGGCGCGGACGGCGGCGGCACCGGAGCGGCGGCCGGCGGCGGCGCGGGCGCCACCGCGGGCGGCGGGCCCGGCGCGTCCTTCGCCGGCTCGGGCACCGGCGCGACCGGCTGGTCGCCGCCGGCGCGCTCGGCCGCCAGATGCTCGCGGGCGGCCTTGATGATGTCCCACGCCGACAGCTCGTCGGTGGACGGCGGCGTGTGCATCGCCGGGGACGTCAGCTCCGCCGCGACCGCCTGCGGCACCACGAACCCCGTCGCCGGCGGCGGGACCTGCGCCAGCCGGCACCACGTCAGCCCGAGCGTGTAGGTGGTGGCCAGCAGCGCGGCTAGCGCGTCGGGGTCGTCGCTGCGCAGCGCGTCCGGGAGGCGCCCGTCGCGCGGCCACAGCGACCGCAGCGGGTTGGCGGGGTCGCTCAGGACGGCCTGCAGCGTCCGGGCGCTGTCGGCGTCCAGCCAGCGCTGCAGCGCCGGCAGCGCGCCCGGCGCGGCCTGCAGGTCGGCGGCCAGCACCGCGATCCCGGCGCGGCGGACCTCGTCGTGCCCGCGGCCCGGCGCGGCCGGGCGGGGCCCGGTCAGCGCGGCGACGACCTGCTGCAGGTCGTACAGGGCCAGCCGCAGGTACTCGCCGGGCGCGGTGTCGCGGACCATCGGCGTCGCGAACTCCGCCGGGCAGCGGCGCCGCCACTCCTGCACGATCGCGTCCGGCCCGTACCGGACGGTCGCCAGGTCCTGGTTGACCAGCCGCAGCGACGCCGCCGTGATCGCCGCGAGCGCGTCCGCGCCGGGACGGAACCGCGGGTCGGCCTGCAGGCCGGCCGCGACCTCGTACATCACGCGGGCGACGTGGGCGGCGCCGCCGCCGTCGCCGGCGCCGAGCCGGTGCACGTAGTAGCCGGCCAGGGTGCCGAGGTCGGGCGGCATCATCCAGTGCAGCTGCTCGGCCGAGGTGGTCAGGAACGGGATGAACGACTCGATCAGCGGGTGCTCGGTCAGCGCCACCGGCGACCCCGCGCACCACAGCAGCGCGCCCCACGCCGCCGCGACGGTGGAGGGCGTGCCGGGCTGGAACATCGGGTCGCGCTGCACGAACTGCTGCGGGTTGACCGCCAGCGCCGTGGTGAGCGCCTGGGAGATCCGCGCCACGACCGCGGTGTCGGGGACGGGCCCGAGGAACCCCAGCGGCGCGACCCGCCCGGCCGACAGGTCGGGGCCGGTGGGGAACAGCTGCGGCGGGACGGGCGGCGTCCCGGCGCCCTGCGGCGCGGGGACGGCGACGCGGCGGTCGTCGAACCCGGCGGGCGGCGGGCAGGGATGCCAGGTGCCGTCCAGGCCGCACCGGTACCAGCGGCCCCACGCCCCGTACAGCCACCACTCGCCGTGGCCCCACAGCATCCGCGCGGCGATCTGGGCGGCGCGGTCGGCGGGCGGGGCGGTCTGCCACCAGGGGGAGGCGACCAGCTCGCGGACGTTGCCCTCGACGGACGCGAACAGGTCCCCGCTGGGGCCGCCTCCGGTGCCGCCGGTTCCTCCGGTTCCGCCGGGCCCCGCCCCGGCCGCCTGCCAGCTCATCCGGCGATAGTAGTGCCCGGGAGTGACCGCCCGGCGGCGCCCCGCACCAATCACCCCTTTCACCTCGATCAGCGCGGAACGCCGCGAAACGTCCGCGCGGCCGCTGTCGGCCGCCGGCATGTAAGGAGTGTCATGTAAGGAGTGTTATGGCATGATGCTCCTTAGCTCGCGGGGTCGCGGGCGGCGCGACGGCGCGGACGGCCGAGGCGACGAACGGTCGGCGGCACGTCCGGCAACGCGGTCGGCGACACTCCCGGCGGAGCGAGGTGGCGATGGACGGGACGACGCGTAACCGAGCCTGGGGCCTGGGCCTGGCGGTGTTCTCCTCGATCTGTTTCGGGGCGTCCGGGCCGTTCGGCAAGGCGCTCATCGAGGCGGGCCTCGGCCCGCTGGAGGCGGTGTGGCTGCGGATCGCGACCGCGGCGCTGGTCCTGGCGCCGCTCGCGCTGATGCTGCGGGGCCGCGCCGCGGTCCGCGGCCTGCGCCCCCACCTGGGGCCCCTCGTCGTCTACGGGGTGATGGGCGTCGCCGGGTGCCAGGCGCTCTACTTCGTCGCCGCGTCCCGGCTGCCGGTCGGCGTGGCGATCCTGCTGGAGTTCAGCGGACCCGTCATCGTGCTGGCGTGGCTGCGGCTGGTCCGCGGCGTCCCCGTGCACCGCACCGCCGTCGCCGGCGTCGCGGTCGCCATGGCCGGGCTGACGCTGGTCGTCCAGATCTGGACGGGCCTGAGCCTCGACCCGCTCGGCCTGGCCGCCGGGCTCGGCGCCGCCGCCTGCCAGGCCGGCTACTTCCTCACCGTCGACCGCCTCACCGGCAAGGTCGACCCGCTGGTCATCACCGCGTCCGGCAGCGTCATGGCCGTCGTTGCGCTCACCGCGTTCGCCGCGCCGTGGTCGCTGCCCTGGGACGTGCTGCCCGCGCAGGTCCCCATCGCCGGGCACGCCGCGCCCGGCTGGGCGCTGGTCGCCTGGATCGGCATCGTCAGCACCGTGCTGGCCTACCTCACCGGCGTCGCCGGGCTGCAGCGGCTGTCGGCGCAGGTCGGCGGCGCCATCTGCTACACCGAGGCGGTCGCCGCCGCGCTCATCGCCTGGGCCGTCCTCGGCGAGCGCCTCACCACCGCGCAGCTGCTCGGCGGCGCGATCGTGCTGACCGGCGCCTACATCGCCCAGCGCGCCGCCGTCCCCCGCCCGGACCTCACCGCCCCGCTCACCCCCGCCCCACCCGGAACCGTCCCGCCCGCGCCCGCCGGCGCGCTCGTCGAAAGCGCCTCCGCGCCGCCCGCCGGACCTCCGCCCGCCGGGCCGCTGCCCGCCGCGGCGGGGGAGCCCGCGGCCGCGGTCGGTCGCTGACCCGCCCCGGGGCGCCCGGTCCTACCCCGGGGACGGGGGGTGCGCAGGCAAGCGCCGGTGGAGGTGCAGGCCGCAGGCCGCCGGAAAATGAGTGTCGGGGCCGCGGTGAAGATTCCTACACTCCATGATTGCGGAGGCGAACAATCATGGACACCCCCACGCTCCTCACCCACCTGGAGACCCACGACACCGCCCTCACCCTGCCCAGGGGAGGCGCCCTGCGCTGGGACGACGCGGACCTGCACCGCCACGCCCACGCCAACGACGCCGAGGGCTACGCGCTGCTCGGCCTCGCGCCCGCCGCGCGGACCTGGCAGCGCGCCCGCGTGCTGCTGCAGATCCTCGCCGCCTCCCAGGCCCGCCTGGACGCCCGCGAACGCGCCACCGCGGCCCGCGTCGCCCGCGTGCTGAGCCTCGGACTGCCGCCCGCGCACGTCATCACCGTCCTGCTCGCGCTGCGGCGGCTGCGCGCCAACCACAAGCACACCACCCGCGCCGCGCTGCGGTTCGTCCTGGAGCACCCGGACGCCGACGCGCTCATCGCCGCGCGCCGCCCCGCCCTGCTCGACTGCTTCGAGCACGCCCTCGGCACCGCCACCGCACGCGGCTGCGCCCGCCGCATCGCCGCCGGCGAAACCGCCTCGGACTACCTGCGGCGACGCCTGCTGCGGTTCCTCACCGAGCCCGCCGCGGTGTCGGCCGCCGTACCCGCCCGCGTCCGCGCCCTCTACACCACCGACCACCAGGCCCGGCACACGGCGACGGCCGCGCTCGCCGGGCACGACCCCGTCCTGCCGCTGGACGCGGCCCGCGAACGGCCCGCGACGATCACCGCCACCAACCGCGGCGACATCGCCGCCACCCTCGTCCACCTGTACCGGGGCGGGCCCGCCGAGGAACTGTACGTCGCGCTCGGCCGCTGCGTCGGCGCCGCCGCGGCCGCGTTCCCCCGCTTCGACGGGACCGTCGCGCTCGTCCTGGACGCCTCGGCGTCCATGCGCGGCTACGGCGACCGCGAATGGGCCCTGCTGTCGCAGGCCGCCGCGCTGCGGATGGTGCTGTCGCAGGTCTGCGCCCGGCTGGAGGTCGTCGAGGTCGGCGGCGACGAGCGCGCCCCGCGCGGCGCGACCGACCTGGCCACCGGCGTCCTGGACGCCCTCGGCGCCGACCCCGACCTGGTCGCCGTCGTCTCCGACGGCTACGAGAACCTGTTCCCCGGCGACCTGGCCCGCGTCGTGGCGAGCCTGCCCCGCGCCGGCGTCGCCACCCCGGTCGTGTTCTGCCACGCCCTGTTCACCGGCAGCGACGACCTGCGGCCGCGGCGCCCCGCGCCGTCCCTGCCGCAGCGCGGGTTCTGGCACCAGGACGACTTCGCCGAGCTGCTGCCCTGGATGTTCGGGCACTGCCGGGCCGGCGCGCCGTGGCTGCGCGCCGCCCTGCACGCCCGCCTGGACGCCCTGGACCGGCAGGCCGACGGCCTCACCACCGGCCTCGCCGCCTGACCGCCCCGCGCCCCCGTCCGGTACCCCCGGGCCCCCGCCGGACCCCCGGCGGGGCGCCCCCGCCTGAACGACAAGGAGCAAGGAGCACCGCATGACACGGCTGACGGCGCTCGACACCCTCCTGCCCGGCCCCCTCAGCGTGGCCGGGCACCGCCTCGGCACCCCGCAGCAGGCCGGCGCGCTCACCATGGTCCCGATCTCCGGGCCCGCCCGCCCCGGCTTCGTCCCGCCGCGCAGCGGCCTCAAACTGTCCAGGGTCGCCGGATACGGGCGCGTCGAGCTCGCCAACGCCGCCGGCTCCGGCGTCGCGATCGTCCCGCTGCACATCGGCTACGTCCAGGACCGCGCGCAGAACCACGCCCTGTGCCGGTCGGCGTTCCTGGCCCCCGGGCAGCGCCTGCTGTTCGAGGACGCCTGCTGCGTCCAGCAGAGCCAGGGCGGCTACCTCGCCGGACGCGACCAGTGGTTCTTCGTCCTGCCGCTGGAACTGCGCGCCCGCGCCCTGGAACTGCGCGGCGTGCACGGCTACGGCAAGCTGTGGGACGACATCGCCGCCCTCAACGCCCGCCACGGGCTCGCGCCGCGCGGCCACCTGGAGCAGATCCTCTCGCGCGAGCGGCCGGTGCTGACCCGGTTCCAGTCCCGGCTGGAGCCCCTTCCCGGCCAGGTCGGCGCGCTGTTCTTCGTCGCCGGCCGGTTCGCCGGCCTGGAGATCGCGCCCGACCCCGCCTACTTCGCCGAGATGTGGGCCGCGCTGGCGTGCTTCGCCTACGGCGTCGCCGCCCGGCACGCCGAGCCCGCCCCCGACCCGCACGCCGACCCCTTCGACACCGACAGGCCGGGCGCACCGGACGGGGCGGCGGGCCTGGCCGGGCTGCGCGGCGCCCTGGAACGCGACCGCGCCGCCCGCCTCGCCGAGATCGCCGGATGGCTCGCCGACACCCCCGCCGGACCCGCCGACCTGCACGAGGAGGACCGCTACCCGCCCGCCGGACAGGGCCTGCGGCTGTCCACCGTCACCGCCCCGCACCTGGCCGGGCAGATCGTCACCGACGGCGACCGCACCGTCTACGCCTCCCTGTTCGCCCGCTGACCCCCCACCCCGCCACCCCCGGGACCGCCAACCCCGGGTCGGCCCCGCCAAAAAGGGGTTGCCCCGGGGGCGCGGCGCCCAGTTGAATCGGACCCGCGGGAACTGAGCCGGGCACGTCAGGCAGAACCCCGATTCCAGATCAGGGCCGCGCACGATGTTCGAGACGTCGTCTGAGCGATCACGAGCCTGACGCGGCGCCGGCCGCCTGTCCCGCCCCCGCCCCTTTCCCCGAGACCGCGGCCCCGCCGCGCCCCTACACTCTCCACACGTGATCAATGTCTGCTTCGCCGGAGTCACCGGCTGGACCGCGCCGCCGATCATCGCCGGGCTGGACGCGGCCGACGACCTGACCCTCACCGCCGGAGTGTCCCGGTCCGCCGCCGGGCGCGAGCTGTCCGACGCCACCGCCGCCCGCGGCCCCGGACGCGTCCACGCCACCGTCGCCGACGCGCTCGCCGACGCCCCCGTGGACGTCCTGGTCGACTACACCAGCGCCGACGCCGTCCGCGGCAACGTGTGGACCGCCGTCGACGCCGGCGTGCACGCCGTGATCGGCTCCAGCGGCCTGACCGCCGCCGACTACGCCGAACTCGACCGCCTCGCCCGCGACCGCGGCGCCGGAGTGATCGCGGCGGGCAACTTCTCGGTGATGGCCGCGATCCTGCTGCGCACCGCCACGATCGCCGCCCGCGAGCTGGACCACTGGGAGATCATCGACTACGCCGCCGCCACCAAACCCGACGTGCCCAGCGGAACCGCACGCGAACTCGCCGAGACCCTCGGCGCGCAGAACCCGGCGCCCCCGGCCGTCCCGCCGGAGCGGCTGCACGGCCCGCCCGAGGCCCGCGGCGCCGGCGTCGCCGGGACCCGCGTCCACTCCGTCCGGCTGCCCGGCTTCGTCGTCGCCACCGAGGTCGTCTTCGGCGGCGCCGGCGAACGCCTCACCCTGCGCCACGACCCCGGCCTCACCCCCGACCCCTACGCCGAGGGCACCCTGCTGGCGATCCGCCGCGTCGCCGACACCCCCGGCGTCCGCCGCGGCCTGGACACCCTGCTGTTCCCCGACGACACCCCCGGCTGACCCGCGCCCCGCCCGCCGCCGGGGCGAGCGCCGCGCGCCCGCGGCCCATCACCGCAGTACAGTGGGCAACCGCCCACCGCGCCGCCGCGCCGGGCCCGCCCGGGGGAGGGCCTCGGGGAGAAGGGGAAGGACGCCACAGTGCCGACCGGGGTGCACATCCGCGACGTGCGCGAGCAGCTGTTCGGCGCCGCCGAGCGCGTCCTGCTCCGGGACGGGCCGAGCGCGCTGACCAGCCGCGCCGTCACCGCCGAGGCGGGCTGCGCCAAGGGCGTCCTGCACCGGCACTTCGCCGACTTCGACGCCTTCCTCGCCGAGTTCGTCCTCGCCCGCGCCGACCGCATGGACGCCGAGGCCGCCGCCCTGCGCCGCAGCGCGGGGACCGGCACCGTCACCGGCAACCTCACCGGCGCGCTCACCGCCCTGTTCGAGTCCGCCGCCGTCGCGATCGTCGCGCTCGTCACCTTCCGCGACGAGCTGCGCGCCCGGCTGCGCCGCACCTGGCCCGCCGGCGTGCCCGTCCTGACCGAGGCCGCCGAGATGACCGCCCGCTACCTCGCCGCCGAACGCGACCTGGGCCGCCTGGCCGCCGACGCCGACGTCGACACGCTCGCGTTCATGCTGATCGGCGCCGGGCACATGCTGTTCGCCGACCGCACCGGCGCCCCGCCCGACGCCGGGACCGTCCGCGGCACGGTCACCGCCGTCCTCGCCGGCGCCCTGCCCCCCTCGCCATAAGGGCTCGTTATCGACGTCAGAAGAACCATCTCTTGGACTTCTCGCCCGGCGGTCGGCACGATGGGGGCAACGGCAACCGGACCAGGGGGAGACATGACGGAACACGAGAAGGCCATGCGGCCCGAGGACATCACCCGGCTGTTCGTCGAACGCTCCAACGCCGGCGACGCCGCGGGCGTCGCCGCGCTCTACGAACCCGACGCGGTGCTGGCCTACCCGCCCGGCTCCCAGACCGTCGGACGCGACGCGATCCGCGAACTCTGGGAACGGGTCCTGGCCGCCCGCCCCCGCTTCCAGCCCGAAGAACCCCTGCCGACCCTCGTCAGCGGCGACCTCGCCCTCACCTCCACCCCGCCCCGGGACGGGGCCGGCGCCCGCGCGCAGGTCGTGCGCCGCCAGCCCGACGGCAGCTGGCTGCGCGTCCTGGACCAGCCCGAGTTCGTCCCGCCACCCGGCCCCGACGGCCCCGACGGATCCGGCGGGGCCTAGCCGCCCGGCGGGGGCTGGTGGCCCGGCCAGATCGGGTAGTCGACGTAGCCGCGGGCGCCGCCGCCGTACCGGGAGCGGCCGTCGTCGGACGCCGGGTCCTGGCCCAGCGCGAACCGCCCGACCAGGTCGGGGTTGGCGATGAACAGCTCCGCGAACGACACCGCGTCGGCGATCCCGGCGTCCACCACCGCGTTGCCGGAGTCCCGGCCGAAGCCGTGGTTGACGATCAGCGGCCCGCCGAACAGCTTGCGGAACCGCGCGAACTCGTCGAAGTCGGGGACCGCGCCGGGACGCGCCGGCGCCCGCCCCCACAGGTGCAGGTAGGCCAGCGGCCGCCGGTCCAGCTCGGCGACCACCGCGTCGTACCCGGCGAGGGACTCCTCGTCGGCGGTGTAGGGGTAAGCGCCGCGGCCCGGTGAGCGGGCCGGTGAGGGGCGGTCGCGGGCCGTCCAGTACGGCGACAACCGCACCCCCACGCGGCGGCCGTCCCACGCCGCGGTCACCGCGTCGACGATCTCCAGCAGCAGCCGGCCCCGGTCGGCGCCGTAGCCGTCGCGGCGCCGGTTCAGCCGCGGGTTCAGGAACTGCGCGACCAGATACGTGCCGTTGGCCGCTACCTCCACCCCGTCGAACCCCGCGCGGCGCGCGTTCGCCGACGCCGCGCCGTAGTCGGCGACCGTCCCGGCGATCTCCGCGGCCGTCATCTCGCGCGGCGTGACCGTGTCCTTGGGCCCGCCGGGCGTGCGGCACACCTCGCCCGGATCGACCGGCGACGGCCCGGCGGGCAGCGCGCCGCCCAGAAGGTCGGGATGGGAATTGGCGCCGGCGTGCCACAACTGCAGCACGATCCGCCCGCCCAGCGCGTGCACCACGTCGGTGACCCGCCGCCACGCCGCGACCTGCCCCGCGCCGAAGACGCCCGGGACGTCGGGGAACCCGATCGCCCGCTCGCTCACCCACGCGCCCTCCGCGACGATCAGCCCGGCGGTGGCGCGCTGCCCGTAGTACGCGGCGTGCAGGTCCGTCGCCTCCCGGCCGGGCGCCCGCGCCCGCGTCATCGGCGCCATCACCACCCGGTTGGGCAGCCGCAGGTCACCGACCCGCACCGGCGTCAGCAGCGGCTGCCGCCCGCCGGTACCCTCGTCGTATCGGATCATCGGCCTGTCTCCCTGTCCCGCCGTCCATCGGATGCCACCCTGCAGACGGACAGCGACGAGGAAAGGTGACCGATGAGCGAGCACGGCGCACTGGCCGAGCGGTTCGAGGCGCACCGCGGGCAGCTGCGCGCGGTGGCGTACCGGATGCTGGGCTCGGCCGGCGAGGCGGACGACGCCGTCCAGGAGGCCTGGCTGCGGCTGGCCCGCACCGACCCCGCCCGGATCGACAGCCTGGAGGCGTGGCTGCGCACCGTGGTGTCCCGGCTGTGCCTGGACATGCTGCGCGCCCGCGCCGCCCGCCGCGAGGACCCCTACGGATGGCACGCGCCCGTCCAGGCCGCCGGCGGCGGCCCCGAGCACGAGGCCGAGCTCATCGACGACGTCGGCCGCGCGATGCTCGTCGTCCTCGACACCCTCGGCCCCGCCGAACGCGTCGCGTTCGTCCTGCACGACGTGTTCGCCGTCCCGTTCGAGGAGATCGCCGCCATCGTCGGCCGCACCCCCGGCACCGCCAAGAAGCTCGCCAGCCGCGCCCGGCACCGCGTCCGCGGCGCCGCCGCCGCGCCCGCCGCCGAACTCGCCCGGCAGCGCCGCGTCGTCGAGGCGTTCCTGGCCGCCGCCCGCGACGGCGACCTCGACGCGCTCCTCGCGATCCTGGACCCGGACGTCGTCCGCCGCGCCGACGCGGCCGTCCTGCCGCCCGGCCGCGCCCCCGTCGCCCGCGGCGCCGGCGCCGTCGCCCGCGAGATGCAGCGCTTCGGCGGCCGCGCCCGCTACGCCGGACCCGCCCTGGTCGACGGCCGCGCCGGCGCCGTCGTCGCCCCGCACGGCCGCCTCCTGCTGGCCATCGCGATCACCGTGCGGGACGGCCGCGTCGCCGAGTACGACCTGATCGCCGACCCCGCCCGGCTCCGCAGCCTCGACCTCGCCGTCCTCGACCGATGACCCCCAGGCCGCCCGGCCCGCCCGGCCCGCTCCGGGGACGGCGGGGCGCCGGGCCGGGGGGTTCCGCCGGGCGGGAGTGGTGGACGATGCTGGGGTGATGATGCACTTCGCGGACGCTGGCCAGTGGGAGGCGTGGCTCGCCGACCACCACGACACCGACGGCGGCGTCTGGCTGAAGATCGCCAAGAAGGGCGCCCCGGTCACCACCCTCACCATCAGGGAGGCGCTGGACGTCGCGCTGTGCTACGGCTGGATCGACAGCCAGCGCAAGTCCTACGACGAGCACTGCTACCTGCAGCGGTACTCGCGCCGCCGCAAGGGCAGCCCCTGGTCGCGGGTGAACGTCGACCGCGTCGCCGAACTGACCGCCGAAGGCCGCATGCGCCCCCCGGGCCTCGCCGAGGTCGCCGCCGCCCAGGCCGACGGCCGCTGGGACGCCGCCTACGCCGCGCAACGCGACGTCACCGTCCCCGACGACCTCGCCGAGGCGCTCGCCGCCCACCCCGGCGCCGCCGCCCGCTTCGACGCGCTCGACAAGACCCGCCGCTACCAGCTGATCCTGCCGCTGCTGAAGGCCCGCACCCCCGCCGGACGCGCCGCGCCCGCCTCGACCGCGCGATCGCCGCGCTTGTCGACGACCCACCCGGCTGACCGGCGCCGATCATGACTGTCGGGGCCCCGGCCTACCGTGAGGCGGCATGGACGAGGACACCCTGACGATCCCGGCGACCTGGCGGCGCCGCCTGCACCCCCGGCGCGGCGGCGCCCCCTGCCCCGCGATCACCATCGACCCCGCGGCCGCCGGCGCGCTCCGCGGCGCGATCGACGCCCACGCCGCGGACCTGGAGGAAACGCTCGGCGACCCCCGCAGCGACCCGGCCCTCGTCGCGGCCACCCGCCGCTACCTGGCCGGGGACGACGACCCGCTCGGCGCGTCGGTGGCAGCGCAGATCGCGATCCGCCGCGAGAACTGGCGGGACGACCCGCACACCGCGCTGGTCGACGCGTGGTGCGCCCGGCACGGCGCCGCGTTCGCCGCCGAGGCGATCACCGGACTCGGACGCGCCGAACCCGCCTGGCGGACGACCGGCGACAGCGGCGCCGGCGAGTCGTGGGTGGCGCCCCGCGACCCCGACCGGCAGGAATACGGCCCCTGGTGGACGATGCGGCGCACCCTGCGGCGGATGCGGGCCGTCCTCGCCGCCGCCGGCGACGCCGAGTACGAGCGCGCCGTCACGCGGCTGCGGGCGCGCCGCGAAGACCCCCTGACGCGGCTCCTCACCGCCTACCTGGCGCCGACCCGGCAGGACTGGGTGGACGAGTGCGTCGCCGACAGGGCGGGCGTGCCCGGCACGTGGAACACCGACTGGATACTGCTGTGCTCGGTGCAGTCCGCCGCGCAGCTGACGGCGCTGGGCGGCGTCGGCTGGTCCCTGTCCCAGGTCGACGTGGCGACCAGCGTCGTGGACGGCGTCGGCGCCGCCGCCGCCCCGTTCCTCGCCGACGGCTACGACACCGCCCACCACGCCCAGAGCCGCCGGAACGCCGCCGAACTGCTGGCGATCCTGCCGACCGACGAGGCGTTCCAGGCGCTGCTGGACCGCGCAGGCAAGGACCCGGCCGGCAAAGACCGTGCTGGCAAGGACCGCGTCCGGCCCGCGCTGGCGGCGGCGGCGAAACGGTTCCCCGTCCGCGCGGCGCGGCTGCTGCGGGACGCCGCGTCCGGCACGGGCACACCCGCCAGGACCGCCGCCGAACTGCTGGCAGAGCACCTGACCACCCACCCCCACCTGGCCGGGGGGACACCGGCGGCGCGGATCCCCGGCGCCCCGCCCCAAGCGCTGCCCGCGTCGCTGACGAACCCGCCGTGGAAACGCGGCCGCCCGCCCCGCCAGACCGTGATCGGCGGGCTGGCCGCGCCCGGCGGCGGCGCCGTCCGGTGGGCGGACGGCGAACGCGAGACCTGGAGCCGGAACTCGCCCCACTGGCCGGACCAGGACGCCGCCCGCAACATCGCCGACTACCGGGCGGGACGCCTCGGCCACTGGTGGAGCCACAGGGTCGTCGCGGCCCGCTACGAGCTGGACGCCGTCCCGCTCCTGCTCGACGCCGCCAGGAGCGCACCGGCCGAGCACGGCGAGATCCTGCTGCCGTTCCTGACCCCGCGGATCGCCGCGCTGATGGCCGACTGGGCGTTCCGGCTGAAGTCGATGCGGCCCCTCGCGCACGCCTGGTTCGCGCGGCACGGGACCGCCGCCGCCGTCCAGCTGATCCCGGCGGCGCTCGGCCCCGCCGGCAAGGCACGGCAGGCGGCGCAGGTCGCGCTGCTGCACATCGCCCGGACAGAAGGCGACGCGGCCGTCGAGGACGCGGCGCGCACCTACGGGCAGGAGGCGGCCGCCGCCGTCGCGGCGCTGCTGGAGGCCGACGTGTTCGACCTCGTCCCCGTCCGCGCCCCCAAGATCGGCGATTGGGCCGACCCGGCGCTGCTGCCGCAGGTCCTGCTGTCCGGCCGCGACCGGGCCCTGCCGGAGGCGGCGACGCGGACCCTGCTGGCGACGCTCGCGCTGCTGCCGCCGGGCGGCGGGCGCCCCGAGGTGTCCGGCGTCCTGGACGCCTGCGACACCGCGTCCCTCGCCGCGTTCTCCTGGGCGCTGTTCGAACGCTGGGAGGCCGCCGGGCACCCCGCCAAGGACGGCTGGGCGCTCACCCAGCTCGGCCTGCTCGGCGGCGACGACGCCGCCCGCCGCCTCACCCCGCTGATCCGCGCCTGGCCGGGGCAGAGCCGCCACCAGAACGCCGCCGCCGGGCTGGACGTCCTCGCCGAGATCGGCACCGACGTCGCGCTGACGCACCTGCACGGCATCTCCCAGAAACTCCGGTTCAAGGCCCTGCGGGACCAGGCGCGCGAGAAGATCCACCAGATCGCCGGCGTGCTCGGCCTGTCGCGCGACGAGCTCGCCGACCGCATCGTCCCCGGGCTCGGCCTGGACGACGCCGGGACCCTCGTCCTGGACTACGGGCCGCGCCGCTTCACCGTCGGGTTCGACGAACTGCTCAAACCGTACGTCCTGGACGGCGACGGCAAGGCGCGGGCCTCCCTGCCGAGACCCGGCGCCAAGGACGACCCCGACCTGGCCCCCGCCGCCTACAAGCGGTTCGCCGCGCTGCGCAAGGACGTCCGCGCCGTCGCCGCCGGACAGGTGCTCCGGCTGGAGACCGCGATGATCGAGCGGCGGACCTGGACGGCGCCCGACTTCCGGCGGCTGCTGGCGTCCCATCCGCTGCTGCGGCACATCGTCCGCCGCCTCGTCTGGACCACCGGCGAGACCGCCCGCGACGGGACCGCCCGCGACGGGGCCACGTTCCGGGTCGCCGAGGACGGCACGTTCGCCGACGCCGACGACGACGCCTACACCCTGCCCGACACCGCGACGGTCCGCCTCGCCCACCCCCTGGACCCGCCCGGCGCGCTGGCCGCGTGGGCGCGGGTGTTCGCCGACTACGAGATCGCGCAGCCGTTCCCGCAGCTGGACCGGCCCGTCCACGCGCTCACCGCGCGGGAGCGCGACACCGGGAACCTGGACCGCTTCGAGGGGACGAAGGTCCCGCTGGGACGGCTCCTCGGCCTGGAGCGGCGCGGCTGGGAGCACGAGACCCCCGCCGACGCGGGCATCGTCGACGGGATGTCACGCGACCTGCCCGGCGGCGGCACGGCCACCCTCAGGTTCGAGCCCGCGGTCGCGATCGGCGACCGCGACCCCGCCGCGGAGGTCGCGATCAGCGTGTGGATCTCCGACGCCGCCGCGCTCGACGCGATCACCGCCTCCGAACTGCTCGCCGAACTCACCGCCGCGACCGGCGCCTGACACCGCCGTCACCCATCGTCCGTCACCCGTCTTCCAGGCCGCGCAGGACGTCGTCGAGACGGTCGTAGCCCTCGGCGACGCCGCGGTCCATGGGGGACTCGATGACCAGGTCCCGGATCCGCCGCGAGTCGAACAGGAACGTCGTGGTCAGCGTGGTCGTCCCGGCCCGCTCGGCGAACTCGTGGGTCACCACGGCCCGCCCCGGGTACCAGGCGTCGTCGAACGCCTCGGTGTAGACCAGCCGCGCCGGCGGGTCGACCTCGCGGTAGACGCCGCCGGCGGCCATGCCCGCCCCGTCCGGCCCCGCCCACACGAACCGCCAGGCGCCGCCGACCCGCAGGTCGATCGCGGCGGACACCACGTCCCAGCCGTGCGCGCCGTACCAGCGCCTGACCAGGCCGGGCTCGGTCCAGGCGCGGAAGACCAGCGCGCGGGGCGCGGCGAAGTCCCGCGTCATGACGATCGCGCGGTCGGAGGGGACGGCGACCGTCACGGCCGCCAACGCGGATCCCTGCCGATGAAGCCGAGCAGGCGGTCCTGCGGCGGCGCGTCCGCGCCGACCTTCACCTCCGGGCCGAACACCTCGACGCCCGGGCCGAACGCCCCCGGCGTCCGCAGCATCCGCATCGTCTCCTCCGGGATGGCGCCGACGCCCGACAGCGCCTCCTCGACGTCGGCCGGGTCGATCGTGTCGTCCTGCCCGGTGGCCTTGGCCAGGTCCCAGCCGTGCAGCGGCAGGTCCTGGCTGACGACCTGGTCGATGTGCTGCAGCGCCGTCAGCCGCCCCGAGGGGGTGTCGCACTCCTGCCCGTACAGGGCGGGGTCGGCGAGGACGGCCTCCACGTCGGCGCGCGCGGCGCGGAACGCGGCGGCGGGGTCGTCGGCGACCGCCGGCGCCGCGCTGAGGCTCCGGCCGAGCGGGGTCAGCATCACCCCGTGCATGTCGACGATGTGCTGGACGACGTCCGCCGCCGTCCACTTCTCGCACGGCGACCGGTTCCCCCACTGCCCCTCGCGGACGGCGTCGACCTTGGCGCCGAACGCGTCGGCGCGGCGCCGGTAGCGCGCCGCGATCCGCTCGGCGCCGGACGCGTCGGCCCGCTGCCAGTACTGCTCCTCGAACTCACCCATCGTCGGCCTCCTTCAGCTCGTCGAGCAGGATGTCCAGGTTCTGGAAGCGGTCCTCCCAGAACGCGCGGTAGTTCTCCAGCCAGGTGGCCGCGTCCTTCAGCGGCCCGGGCCGCAGGCGGCAGGGCCGCCGCTGGGCGTCGCGGCCCCGCGTGATCAGCCCCGCCCGCTCCAGGACCTTCAGGTGCTTGGACACGGCGGGCTGGCTCATGGCGAACGGCGCGGCCAGCTCCGCCACCGAGGCCTCGCCGGCGCGCAGCCGCGCCAGGATCGCGCGGCGCGTCGGATCGGCCAGCGCCGCGAACGTGGCGTCGAGCGCGCCCGTGGCGACCTCGCTCACACGACCATCCCCTTCCCTTACCAGGGTTGTTAACCTAATGGTTCTATAACCGTGTGGTCAAGGACCCGGGTCGTCCGGGCGGGTGCGGCGGCTGAAATCCCGGCAAAGGTTGCGCCTTGCGCGGGGCGGGCGCGCCCGGCCGGGCGGGGCGGCGCGGCTAGCGTGCGGGGATGCCGCAGACGCCGGGCGACAGCGCCGCCTACGCGCCCGCAGACCTCCCGCCCGACGCCCCCGCCGCACCGCCCGCCACGGGGCTGGGCGCGGCCGGGCGGGACGGCGCCGTCCCGCCCGGCCGGATGCCGCCGTGGCTGCCGAAGGCGTTCCTGCTCGCCGGTGCGGTCGTGCTGGCGTTCATGGGCGGGCTGTGGCTCCTGGAACGGCTCAGGGAACTGCTGCTGCTCCTGCTGACCTCGCTGTTCCTGGCGTTCGCGATCGAGCCCGCCGTCAACTGGCTGGCCCGGCGCGGCTGGCGGCGCGGCCCCGCGACCGCCGTGATGTTCCTGGTCGTCGGCGTGCTCGCCGGCGGGTTCCTCGGCGGCATCGGGTCGCTGCTGGCCACCCAGGCGATGAACCTCATCGACGGGTTCCCCGGCTACGTCCGGCACCTGATCGGCTGGATCAACTCCACGTTCGGGACGAACCTGTCGCAGGACACCCTGTTCCAGCGGCTCCCCACCGTGACCGACACGCTGTCGCGGCACCTGTCGTCCGTCGCGGGGAACGTGTGGGGGATCGGCGCGACCGCGTTCGGCGTCATCTTCAAGGGCCTCGGGGTGCTGCTGTTCACGTTCTACCTTTCCGCCGAGGGCCCGCAGTTCCGCCGGACGGTGTGCTCCCTGCTCCCGCCGAGGCGGCAGCGGCAGGTGCTGTGGGCGTGGGAGATCGCCGTCGAGAAGACCGGCGGCTACATCTACTCGCGGGCGCTGCTGGCGCTGATCTCCGGCGTCGCGCACTACATCGCCATGATCGGGCTCGGCGTCCCCTACGCCGCGACGCTGGCGCTGTGGGTGGGCGTGGTGTCGCAGTTCATCCCCGCCGTCGGGACCTACCTGGCGGGCGCGGTGCCGGTGCTGATCGCGCTGACCGTCGCGCCGTCGACCGCGCTGTGGATGCTGCTGTTCGTCGCCGCCTACCAGCAGCTGGAGAACTACCTGCTGCAGCCCCGCATCACCGCCCGCACCCTGGACATGCACCCCGCCGTCGCGTTCGGGCTGATCCTGGCCGGCGCGGCCGTCATGGGCCCGATCGGGGTGGTGCTGGCCCTGCCCGCCGGCGCCAGCCTCCAGGCGTTCGCGGGCGCCTACATCCGGCGCTACGACGTCGAGGAGCACCCGCTCACCGAACCGGACGCGCCCGCCGGCGCGATCTGGCGGTGGCTGCGCCGCAAGTGATCCTCTACCGTCGGGGCATGGCGGAGTTCGCGCGGCGGAACCGGTGGCTGCTGCTCCTGGTCGCCGCCGCGGTGACCGCCTCCGCCGCCTGGCACCTGACCGGCGCCGGCCCCGAACGCGTCGACTGGCTGCCCCCGCGCGCCACCGGCCAGGACTGGTACCCCGTCTGCGAGGGGACCGCGTTAACCCGCGCCGCCGCCTACCGCGGCGACGGGCCGCACCCGATCGTCACCGGCGCCGACGAGGTGTGCCCCCGCTACGGCTCGGAACGGGAGGTGCTGTATCGGTCGGGGATTCTGCCGTCGCAGTACCGGGCGGTGCTGGCCCCCTACGTCGAGGGCGCGGCACGCTGAACGCGCGCCGCCGTCCGCCCGCCCGTCCCTCCGTCCGGCCCGTGAACGGGCCCGCGAGGCGGGCCGCGGGCGGGCTCGCCGTCCAGGTCGGCGTGCGGCGCGGGGCGCGGGCCGCGAGTGGCGCCAGCGTCACCGCCGTCCACGCCGCCGCGGCCGCCGGCGCCCACGCCACCGGCGCGCCGGTCACCGCGAACTTCACCAGCACCGCCGTGACCATCCCCAGCGCGGCCAGCACCGCCGCCCACCACCCCCGCCGGTCCCGGCGCGCCGGACGGATCAGCGCCACCGCCGTCACCGCCGAGAGGCCCAGCGCCCACGCCAGCCGCGGCCAGTACGGCGCCGGGACCGGCGGGGGTGCACGCCAGCGCCGCCACCCCGGCCATGACCGCCAGCACGGCCGCCAGCCGCAGCAGCGCAGGGTCGCCGCTCACCCGCCCCGGCGCCCACGGCGGGAGCGCGTCGCCCGGCCCGTGCCGCAGCCCCGGGATCAACACTCGCCCCGCAGCACGCACGGCGGCAGCGACGGCGTGAACCCCGGCGGCGACAGCAGCCGCGACGGGTCCAGGGTCGGCATCCGCGGGAACGTCGGCGCCGGCTCGGGCGTGGGCGTCCCCGCGCGGGGCGCCACGGTCGGCACCACCTCGGCCGGCGGGACCGGCGCGGCCTCGCGGAGCGTGATGCCGTCGATCAGCTCCATCACGATCCACGGCCGTCCGCCGTCGACGAGGACGTCGTGCACCGCCACGATCGACTCGTGCTCCAGCAGCGCCGCAGCCCGCGCCTCCCGCACCGTCCGCGTCATCAGCCGCCGCCGCTCCGCGGGCTCCAGGTCGTCGGGGAGCAGCAGCTCCTTCACCGCGACCGGACGCCGCAGCTCGCCGTCCAGGGCCTCCCACACCCGGCCCATGCCGCCGCGTCCGAGCTCGCGCACCAGCCGGTAGCGGCCGCCGATCTCCACGGTGTCGTCGGGCGGGCCGGCGGACAGGTCCACGGGTTCACGCTCCGGCGGGGGGCTCCTCGGACGATCGTGGAACAGGCTGACCGGCGCGCCCCGGACGAAGTGATCATCTGCCCTGTATCGGCCACCGGGCGGCGTCCGCCGAGGGCGGGGCGGTGGACGGGCGCGCGGCGCGGGGTTAACTTGCCAGGAGGACCTTGATCGTCGGGACTTGCTCGGGGGCGGGAGGGAGCCGACATGTACCGTTCCCGCACGCCCGGGCGCCGGCGCGCCCGCCGCTTTCTCGGCGGCCTCGCCGGCCTCACCGCCGGGACGCTCGCCGTGACCGCGCTCAGCGCGCCCGCCGACGCGCGGGCCGGCGACGCGCGGGCCGGCGACGCGCGGGCCGGCGACGCGCGGGCCGGCGACCGGCACGGCCGGGACCCGCACCTGGCGCGGATCCTGCGGTCGATGACGCTGGAGGAGAAGGCCGCGCAGCTGTTCGTCCTGCAGATCCACGGCAAGAGCGCCGACACCGCCGAGCCCGCCGCCGTCGCCGCCAACCGCCGCCTGTACGGGGTCGACAACGCCGCGCAGGTCATGGCCCGCTACCGGCCCGGCGGGTTCATCTACTACGGCGAGAACGTCACCGACCCGCACCAGCTCGCCGCGTTCTCCAACGGCATCCAGCGCGCCGCGCTCGCGCCGCCGGGTTGTTCCGGGGGGTGCGAGGGGACGTCCCCCAGCAGGAGCCCGCAGCGGATCCCCGCGACGATCGCGATCGACCAGGAGGGCGGCATCGTCGCCCGCGTCCAGCCGCCCGCCACCCAGTCGCCCGGCGCGATGGCGCTGGCCGCCGGGCGCCGCACCGGCGACGCCCGCGCCCTGGCCCGCATCACCGGACGGGAGCTGCGCGCCATCGGCGTCAACCAGGACTACGCGCCCGACGCCGACGTCAACGTCAACCCCGCCAACCCCGTCATCGGCGTGCGGTCCTTCGGGTCCGACCCCGGGCTGGTGTCGTCCATGGTCACCGCGCAGATCGGCGGGTACGCGTCGGCGGGCGTGACCCCGACCGTCAAGCACTTCCCCGGGCACGGCGACACCACCACCGACAGCCACACCGGCGTCCCGGAGATCGACCACACCCGCGCGGAGTGGGAGCGGCTCGACCTGCCGCCGTTCCGCGCCGCCATCGCCCGCGGCGTCGACTCGATCATGACCGCGCACATCGTGGTGAAGTCGCTGGACCCCTCCGGCGACCCCGCCACCCTGTCGCGGCCCATCCTCACCGGCATCCTGCGCGACCGGCTGCACTACCGCGGCGTCGTCGTCACCGACGCGCTCGACATGGACGGCGTCCGCGCCAAGTACGGCGACGAGCGCGTCCCCGTCCTCGCCC
Source organism: Actinomadura sp. 9N215 (assembly GCF_044326345.1). NCBI lineage: Bacteria > Bacillati > Actinomycetota > Actinomycetes > Streptosporangiales > Thermomonosporaceae > Actinomadura > Actinomadura sp. 9N215. Next base: position 353,947 of record NZ_JBIRBA010000005.1, read on the forward strand.
TCAAGGCCGGCGTCGACGTCCTGCTCAAACCACCCGCCGACGCCGACGGCACCGGCGTGTTCCCCCGCCAGCTCGCCGCCGTCGTCGCCGCCGTGAAGTCCGGCGAGCTCACCGAGAGGCGGATCGACGAGTCGGTGTACCGGATCCTGGAGCTCAAGCACAGGCGCGGCCTGTTCCGCGACCCCTACGCCGACGAGTCCGAGGTCGGCGACGTGGTCGGCGCGGCCGCGCACCTGGCCGCCGCGCAGCGCGCCGCCGACCGCACCACCACCCTGGTCGCGAACGGCGCGGGCGTCCTGCCGCTGCGGCCCGGCGCGCGCGACGTGCTCGTCACCGGGTGGGGCGCCGGCGCCACCGCGGCGCTCGGCACCGAGCTCGCCCGCCGCGGCGCCACGGCCACCGTCCGGCAGACCGGCCTCAGCCCCGGCCGGGCCCAGATCGACCAGGCCGTCGCCGCCGCCGAGGGCCAGGACCTCCTCGTCGCCGTCACCAACCGCGCCTGGGACGTCAAGGACGAGCCCGGCCACAACGGGCCCGGGCAGGCCGACCTGGTCAAGGCCCTCGTCGGCACCGGCAAGCCCGTCATCGTCGTCGCCGTCCGCGACCCCTACGACATCGCCTGGTTCCCCGAGGCCGACACCTACCTGGCCACCTACTCCTACACCGCCGAGGCGCTGCGGTCGGCCGGCAAGGCGATGTTCGGCGAGCTGGACCCGCGCGGGCGGCTGCCCGTCACGATCCCCGTCCGCGACGACCCCGGCACCGTCCTCTACCCGTTCGGCCACGGCCTCCGCTACCACCGCTGACCGCCCCGGCGGGCGATCAGCGGGATCCGCGCCCAGCACAGCACGCCTAGTCGAGTGCGGCTAGTCGAGTGCGGCGAGTTCGTCCAGGAGGGCGGCCAGCTCGCGCGGCTTGGAGAACATCGGCCAGTGGCCGGTCGGCAGCTCCCGGTAGGTCCAGCCGGGGCCGGTCATCGCCGAGAAGATCGGGTGGCCGTCCTCGCCCATCCGCCGCACCGCCGCGAGCGGGATCGTGGTCGCGATCAGCGTGCGGGGCGTGTCCGGCAGCGGGTCGGGACGCGCGGCGGGCTGCGTGGCCGTGCCGAACGGCTGCGGCGTGCCGCGCTCGCGCATCTCGGCGAGCCGCTCCCCGCTCAGGCCGGCGAGGTTGACCGGGTCGGCGTCCGGGTCGAACGGCGGCACCGGGATCCGCCACCCCTCGCCCTCCTCGGCGACCTGCTTCTCCAGCGCCGCGCGCGCCTCGGGATCGTGGAAGTCGATCCCGGCCAGGCCCGTCGGCATCGGCCCGGTGTCGACGTAGACGACCCGGGCGATCCGGTCCGGGACCCGGTCGGCCGCGGCGGTCGCGGCCATGTTCGCGCCGCTGTGCGCGACCAGGACGACGCCGGTCAGCCCGCCGTCCTCGACGACCTTGAGGATGTCGGCGGCGTGGGTGTCGACGTCGACGTCCGGGGACGCCTCGCCCGCCCGCTCCGCCACCCCCGCCGGCGTCACCGCGTGCACGTCGTGGCCGGCGGCGCGCAGCGGCGCCGCGACCTCGTCCCACGCCCAGGCGCCCAGCCAGTATCCGGGGACCAGTACGAACGTCGCCATGTCAGCCGTCCTTTCTCGGTGGTGTCACCACACGCTACGGTCGATACCGGACAGAACCCGCCCGGATTAGGTGAGCGACCCATGTCACACTCGGCGCCGCCGGGGTCGTCGCATCCGACGACCCGTGTCCTTGCCATGCTCGAACTGCTGCAGGCCAACCACCGCATGCGCGGCGGGGACCTGGCGCGGCGGCTCGGCGTGGACGAGCGCACCGTCCGCCGCTACGCCGCGCGGCTTGAGGACCTCGGCGTCCCCGTCGTCGCCGAACGCGGCCGCCACGGCGGCTACCGCCTCATGCCCGGCTACAAGCTCCCGCCGCTCATGCTCACCGACGACGAGGCCACCGCCGTCGTCCTCGGGCTGCTGGCCGGACGGCGGATCGGGCTGCCGGGGCAGGCCACCGAGAGCGCCCTGGCCAAGGTCCAGCGCGTGCTGCCCGCCGCGCTGCGCGACCGCGTCCAGGCGCTGCGCGACACGCTCGGGTTCACCGCCCCGGACCGCGCCGCCGCCTCCCGCGGCGCGGCCGCGCCCGACACCGGCGCCGTCCTCACCCTCGCCGCCGCCGCGCGGGAACGGCGCCGCGTCCGGCTGCGGTACCGGTCGTGGCGCGACACCGAGACCGAACGCGACCTGGACCCCTACGGGCTGGTGTTCCACTCCGGCCGCTGGTACGTCACCGGCCACGACCACCGCAGCGGCGAGATCCGCACCTTCCGCGTCGACCGGGTCGTGTCCGCCGAGCCGGGCGCCGCCCGCTTCGAGGTCCCCGGCGGCGTCGACCCCGTCCAGCACGTCGTCCGGTCGCTGGCGCGCGTCCCGTACGCGCACGAGGTCGAGGTGCTGCTGGAGACCACCCTCGCCGAGGCGCGGCGCCGCATCCCCGCCGCCACCGCCGCCCTCACCGAGGACGCCGGGGGAGTGCTCATGGTCACGCGCGCGGAGCGGCTGGACGGGATGGCGCGGATGCTCGCCGGGCTCGGGTTCCCGTTCACGATCCGCCGCCCGGCCGAACTGCGCGGCCACGTCCGCGACCTCGCGCGGACCCTGGAAGAGCAGGCCGGACGCTGACCCGCCGCCTTCAGGGCTAGACGGCGCCGAGTTCGCGCCGGGTTCGCGCCGGGGGGTCAGGAGTCGGTGCGGGCGTCCCACTCGTGCCGCAGCATCGCGTACACGACCTCGTCGCTCCACTCGCCCTTGACGATCTCGTTCTGCACCAGATGCGCCTCGCGGCGCATCCCGAGCCGCTCCAGCACCCGGGCGGACGCGGCGTTGCGGCCGTCCAGCCGCCCGCACACGCGGTGCAGGTCCAGGCCCTCGAACCCGAGCCGCAGCACGACCTCGGCGGCCTCGGTCGCGAACCCCTTGCCGTGGAAGTCGGGATTGAAGATGTAGCCGATCTCGCCCTGCCGGTGCTCCCTGCTGCGCCACTGCAGGTTGACCTCGCCGATCAGGTCGCCGGTCTCGCGCCACACCACCGCCAGGACGAGCCAGTCGCCCTCCTTCTCCACGGTCGCCGCGCCCATCTTCTGCTGGAGGAACTCCCGCGACTCCTCCAGGTTCCGCGGCTCCCAGTACAGGAACCGCGCCACCTCGGGCAGCGACTGGTAGGCGAACAGGCCCTCAAGGTCGCCCTCGCGGAACGGCCGCAGGGTCAGCCGCTCGGTCTCGATCGGGTAAGCCGGACGCAGCATGCGATGATCCTATTCATCGTGTCCGGTCTTGTGCGACCCGTGATCCCCGCAGATTAGGCCCGGCTCGCGCCGTCCCCGGCGCGCGGCCCGCCGCGAGATCCGCCGCCGGGTTCGCCGCTCCGCTCCTCGGCTACGCCCGTCGCGCGGCGCTCGTCGTCGTCGAACCCGCGGGTGTCGCGGAACTCCACGTAAGGCTCGTCACCGGGACGCGCCCCGCCCGCGACGGCGCGGCCGCGCTCCAGCTCGGCGTTCAGCTCGGCGCCCAGCAGGATCGCCAGGTTCGTGATCCACAGCCACACCAGGAACACGATGATCCCCGCGAGGCTGCCGTAGGTCTTGTTGTAGGACGAGAACCCCGACACGTACAGCGCGAACAGGCCCGACGCCGCCAGCCACAGCACGATCGCCAGGACGCCGCCCGGCGTGACCCACCGGAACCGGCGCCTGGCGTTCGGCGCCGCCCAGTACAGCAGCGAGAACAGGAACGCGACCACGATCAGCAGCACCGGCCACTTGGCGATGTTCCAGATCGTGACCGCCTGCGAGCCGAGCCCGAGCAGGTCGCCGGCCTCGCGGGCCAGCGGCCCCGACACCACCACCGCGATCACCGACGCCGACAGCAGCACCAGCGTCACCAGCGTGATCACGACGCGGAGCGGGACGGTCTTCCAGAACGGGCGCCCCTCCGGGATGTCGTAGACGACGTTGGACGCGCGCATGAAGGCGCCCACGTACCCCGACGCCGACCAGATCGCCGCCGCCAGGCTCACCAGCGCGACGATCCCGGCGCCGGCGCGGTTGCCCTGCAGCTGGGTGATGGAGGTGATCAGCAGCTGCTTCACCGACCCGGGCGCCAGGTCGCCGACGCTGGCGATGAGGTCCTGCGTCACCGACCGCCCGGCCAGGCCCACCAGGGACACCACCACCAGCATCGCCGGGAAGATCGACAGGACGGAGTAGTAGGTGAGCGCGGCGGCCCAGTCCGACAGGTTGTCCTTCTGGTACTCGCCGGCCGTGCGTTTCAGGGCCCGTCCCCACGAGGCGGCGGGCAGGTCGGTGGGTGCGCCGGGTGCGCCCATGGCCAGGGTCCCTCCGATCAGAAGATCGAGCGGCGTCGGCGCCGCACCTGCACGGCCCCCCGCCGACCGCCGCGGAACCGGACTCGCAGCGGCACGCGCCCCCCGCGCCCCCCGCGCAGGCCGCTGACGCCGCGCAGGCCACGACTCCCGCGGCCACCGCGCAGGCCGCTGCCGCTGAGACCGCGCAGGCCGCTGATGCCGTGGTGTCCGTGGCGGCCGCGGTGCGGCACGGGGGAGGGCCACCGTGTCCTGGACGAGCGGCGCCGCCGCACCCACACCGCCGCCAGCGCGAGCGCGCCCGCCGACGCGACCACGATCCCGCCGCGCCTGGCCTGCTCGCCGGCGCCGGCGTCGCGGGCGGACGCGGCCGACTCCCGCGCCCTCTCCCGCGCCCGCGCGATCTTCTCCCTGGCCATCGCCTTCACGTCGGCCTTGGCGGCGAGCAGCTCCACCGTCTCGCCGAGGTCGTGCCGCGCCCGGTCGACCTCCTGCCGCAGCTCCGCCGTCCCCGCGTCGGCGCCGTGCTTGCCCTGCGTCGTCATCGGTGCGTCGCCCTCTCCTTGAGCTCGGCCACGGCCTGCCGGGCCCCGTCCATCGCCTGCTCCGGTTTGGCGGGCGTGGCCTTCCTGGTCTGCGCGCGGCCCAAGATCGCCAGGACGCCCGCGACCAGCATCAGGAACCCGCCGATGATCAGCGCCGCCGCCCACACCGGCAGCGCCACCGCGATCGCGGCGACCGCCGCCGCGAGCAGCACCGCCAGCCCGTACAGCGCCACCAGGGCGGCGCCGCCGAACATCCCGGCGCCGGTCCCGGCGTGGCGGCCCTTGTCCTTCAGCTCCGCCACCGCCAGGCGCAGCTCGGCGCGCATCAGCTCCGACACCTGCTGCGCGGCCTGCCGGACCAGTTCGCCGGTCCCCGGTTCGCGGCGGCCCCCGTCGACCTCGGGGGCGTGCGCGTAGTCGTGCCTGTAGGCGCCCGCGGACACGGCCCCGGTCCCGGGCCCGGTCTCGGTCTCGCCGTCATGTGCCGGCCGCACGATGCTCATGGCCTCCGGCCCCCTCCGCGTGTCAGCTCGTCTGCAAGCCTGGGTCTCGCCTGCAAGCCTGCTAGAGCCGTTCCCCCTGCTCGCCGCCTAAACGTGCCGGCGCCCGGGCCGCGGGTGATCGGCCCGGACCAGGGCGGCACCCACGAAACCGCAGGTCAGGCAGTGGAAGGGGGCGCGGGTCAGGCGGTGGTGAGCCAGTGGACGCGGTGGGCCTCGGTCGGGTCCGGGGTCTCCCAGCGGCGGACGAGCCGGTCGATCACCGCGTCGGGCACCGGCGCCGCCCGTCCCCGGTTGCGGTCGCGGACCACGCGCGGCGGCGCCTCCAGCGCGACGACCTCGACCCGTCCCCGGTACCCGGCGATGAGGCCGGTGCACGCCTCGCGCTGCGTCCGCGACACGTTGGTGGCGTTCCACACGAACGACCGCCCGGCGCGCAGATGCTCGCGGGCCAGGTCGTGCGCGGCGGCGGCCACGGCGCGCTGGTCCCCGGCCGGGGACACGCCCAGCTCGGCGCGCACCCGGTCCAGGGAGACGACCGGGACGCCGGGGCGGTTCGCGGCGATCCAGTGGTCCTTGCCGACGCCCGGCAGCCCCGACAGGACGGTCGCGGTCAGGCGCGTGTCGTCGTAGGCGGCGTAGCCGGGGTCGCGTCCCGGCTTGCGGAAGTACCAGAACCGGGCGTGCTCGGACGGGAACGCGCGCGGCCCGTCCAGGCAGTCCTGCTCGGCGCAGTACTCCCCGTACAGGCCGACGTTCTCCAGCAACTCGCCGGCGTCGGGGCAGACGCGGCCGAGGATGTCGGCCGACGCCAGCAGCACCAGGTCGTCGTTGCGGGCCAGCAGGCTGACGCGGAACGCGATCTGCTGCAGGTCGGGGCGCTCCAGCGCCCAGAACGGCACCTGGTGGTGGCGGATCAGCGCGGCGACGTGCTCGCGCCACGCCACGGGCGCGTCCAGCTCCCACAGGATCCGGCGCACCATCAGGTCGCCGCGCCGCGAGTGGCCGCGCGCGGTGATCCGCCCCTCGCCGTCGATGGCGGTGCAGTGCGGCTTGGCGATGTCGTGCATCAGCACGGTCGCGAACAGCCGCACCCGCTCGCCGTGCGGACGCTCCCGCCACTGCGGCAGCGACGCCAGCGCCTCGCACGCCATCCGGGTGTGGGTCTCCACGTCGCCCTCGCCGTGGAAGACGGCGTCCTGCGGGACGCCCGCCATGTCGCGGACCCAGCCGAACGCGTCCCGGATCCGCTCCCAGTCGAGGTCCCAGTGCGGCGGCGCGGGGCACAGCTCATCGAACACCCGCATACAGCACCTCCGGGTCGGCGAGGCCGTTGGCGACGATGGGACGCTCCTGCCAGTGGGTCCCCGCGTCCAGGATCGCGGTCAGGAAGCTCGGCCGGACCCACTTGTAGCGGTCGACGGTCTTCCCGTCCTCCTCCACCTTGATGTAGAGGCCCTCCATCTCGTCGGAGGCGTCGCTCTCCGCGGCGACCCGGGCCGGGTCGGCGCCGCCCGCCTCCGCAGCCGCGCGCAGCGCGTCCCGCCAGGCCGGGGTCCGGCAGGTGGACGGCCCGGCGAACGCGGTCAGCGCCGCCACGTCCGCCAGCGGCCCCTCGTGCAGGACGGGCACCGGCACCACCGGCGTCCCGTCGAGCAGGTCGCGGCGCGCCGCCGTGGACAGGAACGTCCCGTCCGACTGGTCCAGGACGTCGAACTCGCAGAAATAGTGGGGGAGCGCGTCGTAGAAGACGGTGTGCTTGGCGTACAGCCACTCCCCGTACAGGACGTACCGGTCGCCCAGCCGTTCCCGCAGCACGTGCTGGACGGACGCGGCCCACGCCTTCAGCGGCCCGAACTGCCGCTCGCGCGGCCCGCCCGTCAGGAAGTGGCCGCGGCTCTGCAGCCGCAGCTCGCCGCCGGAGGTGAAGCTGATGCCGGCGTTGGCGCCGTCGAGCTTCTCCTCCACCACCAGGTACCTCCCGGCGATCGCCGCGAACGGCACGGACGCGAGGTCGTGGTCGCCCGGCTGGAGCCGGGAGCCCTCGATGTGCCGGGTCCGGGGGTACTTGCGGAGCATGCCGACCGTTCTAACGAACGCCGCCGCCACTGCCAACCGGTTTTCGCGCCAGAGCGGCCCCGGCGCAGGGCGGCCCCGGGCCGGGTCAGCTGAGGGCGGCTCCGGGCCGGGTCAGCTGACGGTGACGCGGGCGAGCGCGCCGGTCTCCAGCGCCACCCACAGCGCTCCGTCCGGGCCGAGCGCGATGCCGTGCGGCTCGCAGCCGGGCGTCGGGAGCGGGTGCTCGTCCATGCGGCCCTCGGGCGTGATACGGGCGACGTGGGCGGTGCCCCACTCGGTGAACCACAGGTCCCCGCCGGGGCCCGCGACGATGCCGTGCGGGCGGGCGGCGGGGTCGGGCAGCGGGAACTCGGTGACCTTCCCGTCGGTGGTGATCTGCCCGATGTGCCCGGTGCCGATCTCGGTGAACCACAGCGCGCCGTCCGGGCCCGCGGCGATGCCCACCGGCGCGGACCCCTCGGTGGGCAGCGGATGGACGGTCACGTCCCCGTCCATGGCGATCCTGCCGACGGCGTTGCCCTGGTTGAGGGTGAACCACATCGCCTCGTCCGGCCCCCGCGCGATCATCGAGGGCAGCGCGTCGCCGACGGGCAGCGGATGGTCGGTGACCTGCCCGCCGACCGTGACGCGGCCGACGCCGCCGGCCTGCATGCGGGTGAACCACAGCGCGCCGTCGGGCCCGGCGGCGATCCCGCACGGGCCGCCGCCGTCCGGGACCGCGAACTCGGCGACCTCGCCGCCGGTGCTGATCCGGCCGATCGCGCCGCCGCCGTACGCGGTGAACCACAGCGCGCCGTCCGGGCCCGCCGTGATGGCCGTCGGCCCGGCGGGGACGGGCCCGTGGACGGTGAGGTCCCCGTCCGGGGTGATCCGGCCGACCCGTCCCGCGTGGACGAGCGTGAACCACACCGCGCCGTCCGGCCCGGCGGCGACGCCGTACGGGCCGGCGACCGTGAACTCCCTGATCGTGGCATGTGAACCCTGCGGCATGGATCGTCCCCCCTCGTCCCTCAGCTGCTGTTTCCGTCCGACGGCGAGGTTAACGCAACCGGTGTTGCGTTACGATCGTGCGGTGAGATCCCGCCCGCTGACCGCCGCCGGGCCCGGGAGCGTCCGTCCAGGCGGGCGCACCGCGCGGGTGCGCGAGGCCGTCCGGCGGGCCACGCTCGCCGAGCTGTCCGAGCACGGATACGCGGGGCTCGGCGTGGAGGGCGTCGCCGCCCGCTCCGGGGTGCACAAGACCACCGTCTACCGGCGCTGGGGCAACGCCGCCGGGCTCGTCGCCGACGCGCTGGACGCCGCGGCGGGCGAACCGTGGCCGGTCCCCGACACCGGCACCCTGTCCGGCGACCTGCGGGCGATCGCGCGGCTCGTCCTGACCGGCTTCACCGACCCCGGGGAGGGGCCCGTCACGCGGGCGTTCGTGTCGGCCGCCGCGCAGAGCGCCGAGGCCGCCCGCGCCCTGCACGCCTTCTTCGCGCGGCGGCACGAGCAGGCCGCGGTCGTGGTGCGGCGGGCCGCCGAGCGCGGCGAGGTCCCCGCCGGGACTGACGCCGGCGACGTCGTCCGCGCCGCCGTCGCGCCCCTGTACCACCGGCTGTTCATCACCGGCGAGCCGGTCGACGAGACCGTCGCCGACCGCGCCGCCGCGGCCGCCGTCGCCGCCGCCCGCGCCGGCGTCTTCCAGGAAGGCTTCTCACCCGACGGCGGCGCCGTCCAGGGCGGCGGCTTCGGCGCGGGCGGTTTCGGCGGGGGGCTCACGGGGACAGGCGCGCCGCCCGGGAGTTGAGGTAGCGCTGCTCGGGGACGCTGTGCGTCCGCCCCGCCGCCGCCAGATAGGACTCGCGCGCGCCCGCCGCGTCGCCGGACATCTCCAGCAGGTGCGCGCGGACCGCGTGCAGCCGGTGGTGCCCCGAGATCCGCCGGTCCGGCTCCAGTTCCTCCAGCAGGGCGAGCCCGGCGGCCGGGCCGCGCGCCATCGCCACCGCGACCGCGTGGTTCAGCGCCGCCATCGGGTTGTCGGACATGCGCAGCAGCACCTCGTACAGCGCGGCGATCTGCGGCCAGTCGGTCTCGTCCGCCGCGGCGGCCTCGTCGTGCAGCGCCGCGATCGCCGCCTGCACCTGGTAGGGCCCGGCCGGGCCGCGGGGGAGCGTCGCGGAGATCAGCTCCAGGCCCTCGGCGATGTCGCCGGCCCGCCACAGGCTCCGGTCCTGCTCGGCGAGCGGGACCAGGGACCCGTCGGGCGCCGTCCGCGCGGGACGGCGCGCGTCGGTGAGCAGCATCAGCGCCAGCAGCCCGGCCGCCTCGCCGTCGCCGGGCAGCAGCCGGCGCACGATCCGCGCCAGCCGGATCGCCTCCGCCGACAGGTCCGGACGGAACAGGCCCGGGCCCGCCGTGCTCGCGTACCCCTCGGTGAAGATCAGGTACAGGACGTGCAGGACGGCCGCGACCCGTTCGTCGCGCTCGTCCGGCGCGGGCGGCCGGAACGCGACGCGGCCGTCCCTGATGCGCCGCTTGGCGCGGCTGATCCGCTGGCCCATCGTCGGCTCCGGCACGAAGAACGCGCGGGCGATCTCCCCGGTGGTCAGGCCCCCGACCGACCGGAGGGTCAGCGCGATCCGCAGGTCAGGGGACAGCGCCGGATGGCAGCACATGAACAGCAGGAGCAGCGTGTCGTCGGCGTCGCGCGGCGGGCTGTCGGCGGCCGGGGACAGCCACTCGTCCGGGAGCCGGAACGCGGCCACGGCGTCCTCGCGGCGGCGTCGCGCCTGCTCGGCCCGCAGCAGGTCGGTCAGCCGCCGCGACGCGACGGTGATCAGCCAGGCGCGCGGGTCGGCGGGGACGCCGCCGTCGGGCCACTGCGAGGCGGCGGCGATCAGCGCCTCCTGGACGGCGTCCTCGGCGGCGTCGAAGTGCCCGTACCGGCGGACGAGGGCCCCGAGGACCTGCGGCGCCAGCGGGCGCAGCAGGTCCCCGAACCCGGCCCGGGCACCGTCCCCGGCTCCGGCGCGCCCCCGGCCGCCGGCCCCGCGCGCGCCGCCGCCGTCCCGGCCGCCGGCGCCGTGCGGGTCGCGGGCCCGGTTCCGGTCGCGGTCCCCGGTCACGGCCGCGGTCATCCCTCCAGGTCGGCGCGGCCGTCGACGATCGGCCGCAGGTCGGCGTAGGCGCTGCCCTGCGCGCCCGCGGGCGCCGGGCACTCGCCCAGCCGCGCGGTGATCTCCGACGCGCGGTCGAAGCTGTCGCACTCGACGATCGTGTACCCGGCGAGGACCTCGGCGGTCTCGGGGTAGGGGCCGTCGGTGACGACGGGCACGCCGTCCCTGGTGTGGAACCTGCGGGTGTGGACGGGCGCGGCCAGCGCGTGGGCGTCCACGAACTCGCCGGACTCGACCAGATCCTGGTTGAACCTCTCCATGAACGCGCCCATCGCGGCCAGGTCCTCGGCCGACCAGACCGCCTCGCCCGCGGGCACCTTGCCCGCCATCTCGTCGTAGTCCCGCTGCGACGCGTACAGCATGATCATGTACTTCATGGCCGTTCTCCCTCTCGTCCCGGCGCCCCTCAGGCGCCCTTCACCGGAGACGTCGGAGCCGCCGCGCCCCGTTCGACACTTTCACGGGATGCGTTTCGGCGTACCCGTCCCGCCGGTCCGGGCACCCGGATCACCGCAGGTCCGGGGGTGCGCCCGGGGCTTGCATCCGGGACCGCGGTACAGGGTTACCGTCGGAGCATGGACGTGAACAAGGCCTGGGCGTCGCAGGCGTGCACGCTGCCGACCACCGAACGGCCCCTGCGGGAGGCCGAATTCGACGCGCTGTTCGCCGAGTCGGCGACCGGAGCGGAACGCGCGGGGCCCGGCCGGACGCGGGTGCGGCTGCGGCCCGGCCCGGAGGCGGCGGCACGCGCCGCCGCGCTGGCGGCCCGCGAGACCGCGTGCTGCTCCTTCTTCACCTTCACCGTGACCGTCTCCGGCGGGGACCTGATATTGGACGTCGCCGTCTCCGCCGCCCACACCCACGTCCTGGACGCGCTGACCGCCCGTGCCGAGACCGTGATCGCCCGGCCCGGGGAGCGCGGCGAGCCGTCCCCCCAGGAGGAGCGGACATGACCGGCAGCGCGAACAACGGCGCCAACGGCGGCGCGACCGGCAGCGTGAGCGGCGGCGCGACCGGCGGTGTGAGCGGCGGTGTGGGCGGCGGTGCGGTGGGGTTGCGCAGCGGGCAGGTCGCGGCCGCCGCCGGGGTGAACCCGCAGACGCTGCGGTACTACGAGCGGCGCGGGCTGCTCGACGACCCGGCCCGCACCCCGGGCGGGCACCGCGTCTACCCGCCGGAGACCGTCACCCTGCTCCGCGTGATCAAGACCGCGCAGCGGCTCGGCTTCACCCTCGACGAGGTCGCGGACCTGCTGGCGGCCAGCACCGGCGCCCGTCCCGGGACGAACGCCGGGCTCGCGGACCGGGCGCGCGCCAAGCTGTCCGGCGTCGAGGCCAGGATCGACGAGCTGGCCGCCGTCGCCACGACGCTGCGTGCCGCGCTGGCCGCCGGCTGCGACGACCTGGTGAGCTGCGCCGCCGAACCCGGCTGCCCGCTGCCCTTCCCGTCCGCGTAGCCCGCACCTGCCGCACGGCGTCGGCCCGGCGGCGTCGGCCCGGCCGGGGGATCGGCCGGATGGGGTCGGGTCAGGCTAGGCCGGCGTCGTGGGCCAGGAGGGCGATCTGGGTGCGGTTGTCCAGGTCGAGCTTGGTGAGGACGCTGGAGACGTGCGCCTTGACGGTCGCCACGCCCATGAACAGCTCGGCGGCGATCTCGGCGTTGGAGCGTCCCCGGGCGATGGCGAGGACGACGTCGTTCTCGCGCGGGGTGAGGCGGCCGAGCGCCGCGCGGGCCCGCTGGTGCGCGCCCGCCTCGACGGCCGCGCGGTCCATGAGCCGGCGGGTGATCCGCGGCGACAGGATCGGATCCCCGGCGGCGACGCGGCGGACCGCGTGGACGATCTCGTCCGGCGGGGTGTCCTTCAGCAGGAAGCCGCTGGCCCCGGCGCGCAGTGCCCGCAGGATGTTCTCGTCGGAGTCGAACGTGGTCAGCACGATGACCTCGGGCGGGTTCGTCCGGCGGCGGAGCCTGCGGGTCGCGGTGATGCCGTCCACGCGCGGCATCCGCAGGTCCATGAGGACGACGTCGGGCGCGTGCGCGTCGGCCACCGCGGGCACCTCGTCGCCGTCGGCCGCCTCGCCCGCCACGGTGATGCCCGCGGCGCCGTCCAGCATCATCGACAGCCCGGCGCGGACGTGCGCGTCGTCGTCGACGATCAGCAGGCGCAGGGGGCGGGTCACGCGGGCCATGGTAGCCAGGCGTGCAGCCGGAACTCGCCCGCGGCGGCCTGGTGGTCCAGGCGCCCGCCGGCGAGGCGGACCCGCTCGGTCAGGCCGACCAGCCCCGTCCCGCTGCCGGGCACGGCGGGCGCGGCAGGGGCGGCGCCCGTGTCCTCGGGGAGCGTGTTGCGGACGTCGATGACCAGCCGGGTCCCGGGCCGTCCCCGCAGCACCACGCGGACGGGACGGCCCGCCGCGTGCTTGCGGGCGTTGGTCAGCGCCTCCTGGACGACCCGGTACGCGGCCCGCCCCGCCGCCGCGGGCAGCTCGCCCGCGTCGACGACCTCGTCGCGCAGCTCCACCCGCCCGCCGGCGTCGCGGGACTCCTGCACCAGGCGGGGCACGTCGTCCAGCACGGGCTGCGGGCGGCCCTCCTCCGCCTGTCCCCGCGCAGCAGGACGATCACGTCGCGGAGCTCGTCGAGCGCCTGGTGCACCCCGGCGCGGACGACCCCGGCGGCGTGCGCGAGCTTGTCCGGCGGCGCGTCCGGCCGGTACTCCAGCGCGCCGGCGTAGGTGGCCAGCAGCGACAGCCGGTGGGCCAGCACGTCGTGCATCTCCCGCGCGATCCGCGCCCGCTCGGCCATGCGCGCCTCGGCGACCCGGCGGCCCTGCTCGGCCTCGGCGCGGCGGGCCCGTTCGCGCAGCGACTGCAGCAGCGCCCGGCGGGCCCGCGCCAGCGCGCCCCAGCCGATCAGCGCGCCGTACCCGAGCGCGATCAGCAGCAGCCACCAGCCGAACGAGATCCCGGCGGCCGGCTGCCACCGCCCCTGGACGGCGTGCGCGCCGACGCCCGCCGCCCCGATCCCGGCGGCGACCGGGAACGGGTGGCGCTGCGCGACCTGCAGCGCCGCCATCGTCGCCGCCGGGGTCGCGGCCGGCGACAGCGCCGCCAGCACGGTCAGCGCCACCGCCGCCGCGACCGGCCGCCACAGCAGCAGCGGCGACAGCAGCCACGCCGCGACGCCGGCCGCGATGTCCAGGCCCAGCCGGCCGTCCGGCACGCCCGCGCTGTAGCGGCCCCAGATCGTCGCCGCCGCCAGCGCGCCCGAGACGGCGAGCACGATCGCGGCGGCCTTCGCCCTGCGCGGCCGCCACGGAGCGGCGTCCGGCGGCCAGTCGGTCTCCTCGTCCACCGGCACAGGCTAGCTCCGCAGGTCACGGCGCCGACACCGACCAAAGTCGGGGTCTCGTCCGGACGGCTACCGGGGCTTCATGCCGAGAACGACCGTCCCGTTCGAGGCCGCGACCACGGTGATGACGACGCCGTTGGCCTTGACCCGCGCGCCCGGGTGCGCGGTGATCTTCGCGTTCCCCGAGGACCCGGCCGCGGGGCCGGCGACCATCGTCTGGCAGCGGGGGTCGCCCTCGCAGTTGAAGTCGAACGCGCCCGAGGAGGGCAGGCCGACCTCGAAGGAGATCGCGTCGCCCGTCAGCGACGTCACCGTGATCGCGCTGACTTCGAGCTTCTCCTCGTCCATCCGGATGGTGAGGCGCCGGGTCACCTTCACCTCGCAGGTGCCGTCCTTGCAGGCGCGGACGTTCGTCCCGTCCGCCGCCGACAGCGGAGTCGGCGACGCCGGTGCCGGTGAGCGGGGCGGAGACTTGCCGGAGGGCGATCCGCTCGCCGACGCCGCGCCGTTCTCGTCGCCCCCGCACCCGGCCAGGCTGATCGCGGCGGTGACCGCCGCCAGCCCGGCGGCCGCGCGAAGACGGGAACCAGCGCGTGGACGAGCCATGACGGCACTCCTTCGGTCATGCGCGCACGTCCGATCCGTGCGGGCGGGGACCTCAAGATAGGCACCGGACACGAGACGGGTCCCGCCGACGGCCCGATAGGGGGCGGCCGAAACACGGCAGCAGGGCCGCAGGCTGAGCGCGACCGGCGGCGAAGCCGAGCCTGCCCGGCGCCTGAACGTGCGGCCACGAACCCGACGAGGCGGGCCCCCGGGGTCGCTGATCAGGCGAGGTCGGGAGCAGGTGAGGGCGATCTTGCCGAGTGTCCCGGCGCCGAACGCGGCGAACGCCTCGTCGGCCCGCTCCAGCGGGCACCTCGCGGTGATTGTGTCACCCTCGGCGACTTCGCCCTCGGTCGGGTCCGCGGCCTTCCGGTCATGCGGACGGTCGCTCCCCGAGGGCGGGTGCGGCCGCCTGCGCGCGGGGCGGGGTTCGCGTGCGTCGGACGGCTCCGGCGAAGCCTGCCGTGATGAACGCGGCCGCCACCAGCAGCGCGCTGAGCCAGAGCGGCGAGCGGTAGCCGAGCCCGGCCGCGAGGGCCGCGCCGCCGAGGGCCGGCCCGGCGGCCGCGCCCACGTTGAGCGCCGCCGTCGCGAAGGCGCCGCCGAGCGAGGGCGCCCCTGTCGCCGCGTACAGGATCCGGGCGATCAACGTCGAGCCCACGGCGAACGACAGGGTCCCCTGGACGAAGACGAGCAGGAGCACGGCGACCTGGTCGCCGGCCGTGGCGGTGAAGAGCGTCCATCCGGCGAGCAGCGCGATCCCGCCCGGAATCAGGACCAGCATGGGCCGCGTGTCGGACATCCGCCCGCCGAGCGTCGCTCCGGCGAACGACCCGACCCCGAACAGCGCCAGCATCGCCGGCACCCAGCCCTCGGAGAACCGGGCGACGTCGGTGATCACCGGGCCCAGATAGGTGAAGGTGCAGAAGGTGGCGGCGTTCACCAGCGCCGCCACCAGCAGCACGACGAGCAGCCGCGCACTGCGCAGCACCCGCAGCTGGCTCCGGGCACCGGGCGGCCCACCGCCCGAAACGCCGCCCGGATCGCCGCCCGGCCCGTCGGCGGGGTCGACGTCCGGGCTGCCGGTCGGCGGTGCGGTGTCGGGGACCGAGCGCAGGACGGCGAAGACGGCCGGGAGGCAGATCAGCGCCACCGCCCAGAACGCCGACCGCCAGCCGAGGGCCTGGCCGAGCGCGGCGCCCGCGGGGACTCCGGCGACGCACGCGAGCGTGATGCCGCCCAGCAGGACGGCGGCCGCCCGTCCCTTGGCGTCCGGCCTGACCATGCTCGTCGCCGTCGCGAGTCCCACGGCGAGGAACCCGGCGTTGGCCAGCGCCCCGAGCGCCCGCGTCACCAGCAGCACCGAGAAGCTGGAGGTGACCGCCCCGGCGACGTGCACGAGCATGAAGGCGACCAGGAAGGCCAGCAGCGCCCGCCGCCGCGGCCAGCGCAGGCTGAGCACCGCCGTCAGCGGCGCTCCGACGATCATTCCGGCGGCGAACGCGGACGTCAGCGCGCCGGCCGCGGACAGGGAGATGTTCAGCTCGCGGGCGATGTCCGGATTCAGCCCGGACAGCATGAACTCGGACGTCCCCTGGGCGAAGACCGCCAGTCCGAGGACGTAGATGGCGAAGGGCATGGAGGAACTCCGATGTCGCGTCGAGAGGCGGAGACCACGCCGCGGCGGCGCCGGGCGGCGGGAACTCCAGGGACGACTCAGCCCGGGTGACGATGATCAGACGAAGCGAGTGAGCGGAGGACGCACCTCGCACCCGTCAGCGGCGATACCGCTGCCGCGTCGCGTCGCACATGGCCACCGGGGAACCGGTGGCTAGCGTCTTGATGCCTCAGGACTGGACACGGGCCACACGATAGGCACGCGCCACGGAACCCGTCCACCGCGTTTCACGCCCGCCGGCGAGCCCGCGGACCGCTGCTTTTGCCGTCCTGGCAAAGAGGTTTGCATATCGGCCCTGTGGGTTCGCATAGTCGGCGTGGAGGTGGTCGAAGTGACCGATCAGCTGATGGACGGCTATGACGTGGTGGTGGTCGGCGGCGGCGCCGCGGGCCTGAACGGGGCGCTGATGCTGGCCCGCGCCCGGCGGAGTGTCGTGGTGGTCGACGCGGGCGCGCCGCGCAACGCCCCCGCCGCGGGCGTGCACGGGCTCCTGGCCCGGGACGGGATGAGCCCCGCCGAGCTGCTGGAGCGGGGCCGGGACGAGGTCCGCCGCTACGGCGGCCACGTCGTGGCGGGGGAGGTCGCCGCGGCCGTCGGGGACTCCGGCGGGTTCACCGTGACGCTGGCCGCGGGCGCGTCCGTCCGCGCACGGCGGCTGCTGGTGGCGACGGGCGTGGTCGACGAACTGCCCGCCGTCCCCGGCCTGCGGGACCGGTGGGGACGCGACGTGGTGCACTGCCCGTACTGCCACGGCTGGGAGATCCGCGACCAGGCCATCGGCGTCCTCGCCGGCGGTCCGCTGTCGGTGCACCAGGCGCTGCTGTTCCGGCAGTGGAGCGACGACGTCACGCTCTTCACCCACACCATGCCGCCGCCGGCCGGTGAGGAGGCCGGACAGCTGGCCGCGCGCGGCGTCCGGGTGATCGGCGGGGAGGTGGCGTCCCTGGTGATCGCCGAGGACCGCATCGCGGGAGTGCGGCTGGCCGACGGGACGGTGGTCGCCCGTGAGGCGCTGGCCGTCGCGCCGCGCATGACGGTGCGCGCCGCCTTCCTCGACGGGCTCGGACTGCGGCCGGTCGAGCATCCCGCAGGGGTCGGCGAGCACATCGCGTCCGACGCGACCGGCCGCACCGACGTGCCGGGCGTGTGGGTCGCGGGCAACGCCACCGACCTGACCGCCCAGGTCGGCGCGGCCGCGGCCGCGGGCGCCGCCGCGGCGGGCCAGATCAACGCCGACCTGATCGCCGAGGAGACCCGCGAGGCCGTCGCCGCCCACCGCCCGCCGCTCCCGCCCGAACCCGAATCCGAAGCGCGTGTCGGCGACCGCTGAACCGGGGCTTGCCGACCGGAAGGGCCGCCGGGGCCCGTGCGTGCCCTTCCGCATCGCGTGGCCGGGAAAGGGTTGGACGGGACGATGCCCGGGCTTGTAGCTTGCAGTCGACCGTGACACGGCCCGAGGAGGTGAGACCCATGAACGCTGTATCGATGTGGGTGCTCTCCCCTCCCGTCACGGCCGGGCGATTGAGGTAGGTGTCGCCGGGAGCGCCTCGACCACAGGGCACTCCCGAAAGGCAACACCTATGCATTCTCCGCGGTTCACCGCCGGGCCGTCGTCGGACGACACGGCCGAGCGCGACTTCACCGCCGGCGACGTCCCCGAACTCCGGTCGCCGGGCTCCGGCGCCGATCCCGCGCCCCTCAGCTATGACGTGATCATTGCCGGGTGCGGGCCGGCGGGTGCGATGCTGGCCGCCGAACTGCGGCTGCACGATGTGCGGGTACTCGTTGTGGAGAAGGAGACCGAGCCCGTGTCGTTCGTCCGCATCGTCGGTCTGCATATTCGCAGTCTCGAACTGATGGCGATGCGCGGGCTGCTGGACCGCGTTGTCGAACACGGAAGACGGCGTCCGGCCGGCGGATTCTTCGCCGCCATCGCCAAACCCGCGCCCGCGGGCCTGGATTCCGCGCACGCCTTTCTGCTGGGCATCCCGCAGCCGGTCATCGTCCGCCTGCTCGAAGAACATGCGATCGGGCTGGGCGCGCAGGTCCGGCGCGGTTGCGCGGTGACCGGATTCGAGCAGGACGACGACGGTGTGACCGTCGAGCTGGACGGCGGCGAACGGCTGCGTGCGCGCTATCTCGTCGGCTGTGACGGCGGGCGCAGCACGGTGCGGAAACTGCTCGGCGTCGGCTTCCCCGGCGAGCCCTCGCGGACCGAGACGCTGATGGGCGAGATGGAAGTGGGCGCGCCGCAGGAGGAGATCGCCGCCAAGGCGTCCGAAATCCAGCAGACCAACAAGTCATTCGATATGAGGCCTTTCGGCGGCGGGGTCTATCGCGTCGTGGTCCCGGCCGCGGGGGTCGGCGATCGCGCGGAACCGCCCGTCCTGGAGGATTTCCAGCACCGGTTGCGCGCCATCGCCGGAACCGATTTCGGCGTGCACTCCCCGCGCTGGCTGTCGCGCTTCGGCGACGCCACCCGGCTGGCCGAGCGTTATCGGGTCGGGCGGGTGCTGCTGGCCGGCGACGCGGCGCACATCCATCCGCCCGCCGGCGGTCAGGGCCTGAACCTGGGCGTCCAGGACGCGTTCAACCTCGGCTGGAAACTGGCCGCGCAGGTCCGCGGCTGGGCGCCGGAGACACTGCTGGACACCTACCATGCCGAACGTCATCCGGTCGCCGCGGACGTGCTGGACAACACCCGCGCCCAGATGGTGCTGACGTCCGCCGAGCCGGGCCCGCGGGCCGTGCGCAGGCTGCTCACCGAGCTGATGGACTTCGACGAGGTGAACCGCCATCTGATCGAGAAGATCACCGCGATCGGCGTCCGCTACGACTTCGGTGAGGGCCCCGACCTGCTCGGCCGCCGCCTGCGCGACATCGACGTGAAACAGGGCCGCCTCTACGACCTGCTGCATCGCGGTCGCGGCCTGCTGCTGGACCGCACCGGACGCCTGACCGCCGGCGGCTGGTCAGACCGCGTCGACCACCTCGCGGACCCCACCGCGGCACTGGACGTTCCATGCGTCCTGCTGCGCCCCGACGGGCACGTCGCCTGGATCGGCGACGATCAGCGGGACCTGGACGGCCACCTGTCCCGCTGGTTCGGCGAGCCCGCCGGCTGATGCCGCCCGAGCGGCCGGAAGGGACCCCGGTCGACGTCATGCCGTGGTCGGAGACCGGGTTTCGACCGTGGTCGGATGACCGGGAGACGCGGGCAGCCGAAGCTGGACGCCATGACATCACAGCCGGAACCATCACAGCCGAAGGCCGCCCCGGCGATCAGGGTCGAGGGGCTGACGAAACGGTACGGCCGGCGCACGGTGGTCGACGATCTGACGTTCACGGTCAGGCCGGGCGCGGTGACGGGCTTCTTCGGCCCGAACGGCGCGGGCAAGACCACGGCGCTGAAGGCGGTCGTGGGGCTGGCGCGGCCGTCGGCGGGCACCGTGTCGGTGCTGGGAGAGCCGGTGGCCTCGCTGGTGCCGGACGCGCGCCGGGTCGGCGTCCACATCGAGCCGTGCGGCGCGCACCCGGCCCGGTCGGCCCGCGCGCATCTGCGGGCGCTGGCGCTGGCGGCGGGGCTGCCGCGCCACCGCGTCGAGGACGTCCTGGACGTCGCCGAGCTGACGCGGGCGGCGGGCCGCCGGGTCGGCGCGTTCTCGCTGGGGATGCGGCAGCGGCTCGGGCTCGCCGCCGCGCTGCTGGGCGACCCGGATGTCCTGGTGCTGGACGAGCCGGCCAACGGGCTGGACCCGCAGGGGATCCGCTGGCTCCGGACCATGCTGCGGGACCGGGCGGCGGCGGGCGGCACGGTGCTGCTGTCCAGCCACCTGCTCGCGGAGGCCGCGCGGACGGTCGACGACGTGGTCGTCATCGACCGTGGCAGGCTGGTGCACGAGGGGCCGATCAGTGAGGTCGAGTCGCTGGAGGACGTGTTCCTCGAGCTCACCGGAGGGTTGGAACGATGATCGGCCTGCTTCGCGGGGAACTGCTCAAGTCGGTGACGACCCGTGCCGTGTGGGGATTCGCGGCCGGGGGGACGGCGTTCGCCGTCCTGAACGCGGTGCTGGTCGCCGTGGCGTCGGGGACGCTCGACGAGGCGGCGGAGAAGAAGGAGGCGCTGTCGGGGCTCCCGGTCCTGCTGCTGCTGTGGGGGCTGGTCGGCGCGGCCGGCGAGTACCGCCATCGGACCGCCGCGCCCACGGCGCTGGTGGCCGGCCGCGGCCGCGGCACCGTCCTGGCGGTGCGGATCGCGGCGTACGCGCTGACGGGCCTCGGGCTGGCGCTGCTGATCAACGCGGTCGCGGTCGGCGTGGCGCTGCCGCTGCTGGCCGGCCAGCCCGGCCCGGACCTGACGTCCGGGCAGGTGGCCGGGGTCGTGGCGGGCAACGTCTCGGCGCTCGTGCTGGCGACGCTGCTGGGCGCGGCGCTCGGTGCGCTGATCCGCGGCCCGGTCGTCGGCGCGGTGGTCCTGCTGATCCTGGACCTGGTGGTGCAGCCGCTGGTGAGCGGGGTGTGGGAGCGGGAGGCGAACCTCTCGCCGTTCGGCGCGGCGGGCGTCATGACGGGCGGGACCCACCACACGACGCTCACGGCCGCGCAGGCCGGCGCGGTGTTCGCGGTCTGGACGGTCCTCGTGGTGCTGGTCGCCGTCGGGTGCGAACGACGGCGTGACCTGGCGTGAACGTCGCGCGGAGGATCCGGGCGGTGCGGGGCCTGCTGGCCGCGCACCGCCCGGTGCTGTTCGACGTCGCGCTCGCCGTGGCCGCGACCATCCTGGAAGTGGGACTGCTGTTCGACGACAACACCGACCCCGCGCCCCTGCCGATCGCGATGACCGTCCTCACCGGCGCGGTGCTGCTGGCCCGCCGCCGGTTCGGGCTGGCGGTGACGGCGGTGACGGTCGCGTCGGCGGCCGCGGTGACCGCGGTGACCGCGGTCGGGTTTTCGCCCGGGGGCGTGCCGGCCGTCGTCGCGCTGTGGTCACTCGCCGAGACACGCGACCGGCGCGTCTCGCTCGCGGTGCTGGCGCCGGTGGCCGTGTTCCTGGAGGCCGACAACGTCTGCAGCCCGCCGGTGTCGATCGGGGCGTGGATGCTGGGCGCCTACATGCAGACGCGCCGCCGCTACGTCCAGGCGGTGGAGGAACGGGCCGCCACCCTGGAGCGCGAACGGGAACAGCTCGACCTGATCACGGCGCAGCACGAACGCGACGCGATCGCCCGCGAGCTGCACGACATCGTCGCCCACTCGGTGACGGTGACGCTGATCGGGGTCCGCGGCGCCCGCGACGTCCTGGAGACCGAACCGCGGGTGGCCGCGCGGACCCTGGCCCAGGTGGAGACCAGCGCCGAGCAGAGCCTGGCCGAGCTGCGCCGGATCCTGGTCCTGCTGCGCGGACGGCACGCGGCCGAGACGCGTCCGCAACCGACGCTGGCGGGCCTGGACGAGCTGGTCGCCGGGTACCGCGCGGCGGGACTGCCGGTCCGGCTGGAGATCGCCGGGGAGCCGCTGGACCTGCCGGGCGGGGTGGAGCTGTCCGCCTACCGGATCATCGAGGAGGCGTTGACCAACGCGCTGAAACACGCCGGCGCGACACTGGCCACGGTACGGCTGCGCTACGGCGGAGCGGACCTGGAGGTGCGGGTGCACGACGACGGGACGGGCCCCGGCGACCCGGGAACGCGCGACCCGGGATCGGGCGGGCCGGGATCGGGCGGGCACGGCCTGGTGGGGATGCGGGAGCGGGTCGCGCTGCTCGGCGGTGAGCTGGAGGCGGGCCGGGCCCCCGGCGGCGGGTTCCGGGTCGCGGCGCGGCTGCCGATCGGGGAGCGCTCATGACGATCCGGGTGCTGATCGTCGACGACCAGGAACTGATCCGGATCGGTTTCCGGCTGTTCCTGCAGACCCGGCCCGACCTGGAGGTCGTCGGCGAGGCCGCGGACGGCCGCGAGGCCATCGACCAGGCGGCGCGGCTGCGGCCCGACGTCGTCCTGATGGACGTCCGGATGCCGCGCATGGACGGCGTCGAGGCCACCGCCCGCATCACCGGCACCGACCGTCCTCCACCCCCCGCCCACCACCATCCAAAGGACGAGCTCCGCTCGACGCCCCGTTTGCCTCGCGTGCTGATCCTCACCACCTACGACCTCGACGAGTACGTGTTCGGGGCGCTGCGCGCGGGGGCGTCGGGGTTCCTGCTGAAGGACGCGCCCCGCGAGCGGCTGCTGGAGGCGATCCACGTCGTCCACCAGGGCGAGGCGCTGCTGTCCCCGTCGATCACGCGCCGCCTGGTCGAGGACTACGCTGGCCGCGCCGACCCGGTCCGCCCGGCGCCGGACCTGCTGACCGCGCTGACGCCGCGCGAGCGCGAGATGCTCCTGCTGGTGGCCCAGGGCCTGTCGAACCAGGAGATCGCGGCGCGGCTCGTCGTCACCGAGGCCACCGTCAAGAGCCACGTCGGCAGCGTGTTCGCCAAGCTCCACCTCCGCGACCGCGTCCAGGCCGTCGTGCTGGCCTACGAGCACGGCATCGTCGTCCCCGGCCGCCGCCCCGACCTCCAATGAGAGATCCCCCGAGGGAGAGGGACACCTCGGGGACTCTCCCGTCCGGGTGTGTGGCGTGGGCGCGCTGGGCGCGGCTCAGTCGTCCGGTGCGGCGCCGGGCGGCGGCGGGGCGGAGCGGTGGCGGGCGAGGATGCGGGTGAGGTCGGTGACCGGCGAGGCCGCCAGCTTGTGGTTGGTGTCGTCGTAGCCGCGGGTGGTGCGGGGGTCGGCGTGCCCGGCCAGGTCCTGGACCTTGGCGAGCGGGACGTCGTTGCCGAGCAGGGTGGTGATGACGGTGCGGCGGCCGCTGTGCGGGGACAGCCGGGACGCCGCGGGCAGCCCGGCCAGCTCCGCCTGCCGGCGCAGGATGTTGGTGACGTCGCGCTGGGTGAGGCGCTTGCCGCCGGGTCTGGCGGGGTCGTGGGGGTGCGGCGCGGTGACCAGCAGCGGGCCGGGAGGGCAGGCGCCGTCCGGGTGGCGGCGGGCGCGGGCGGCGAGGTAGGCGTCCAGGACGCGGCACAGCTCGCCGTCCAGCCGCACGAAGTCGCGGCCGCCCGGCCCCTTGCCCTTGGCCCGGTGCCACAGGACCCGGTAGCCGGCCTCGGCGTCCAGGTCGGCCAGGTCGGCCTGGGTGAAGGCGGACACCCGCAGGGCGGTGTAGAACAGCAGGCCGACCACGGCCGCGTCGCGCCAGGCGGTCTCCGTCCCGCGGGCCGCGGCGCGGGCCTCGGCGGTGTCCAGGAGCCGGGCGGTCTCGGGGACGCTGAGGGTGGGCGCCTTGCGCGCCGACGCCGCGATCTGCGCGCTGGAGGGGCGCCTGACCAGCAGCGTCGGGTTGCGGTCGGCGGCGTCGTTGGACTGCAGGTAGGTGTACCACGACGACACCGCCGCCAGCCGCCTGGCCCGGGTGGCGGCGCCGGGCGGACGGACGGCGCCGCGGACGGTGACGGTCATGGACGCCGACCAGTCGTCCACGTCCGCGCGGCGGGCGTCCCGCGGGTCCAGGCGGGTCCGGGCGCAGTAGTCCAGCCAGCCCGCGAGGTCGCGGTAGTAGGCGCGGCGGGTGGCGTCGCTGTTCTGGCCGCGCAGCCAGGCCGCGGTCAGCGCCCTGGCGCCGTAGCGGTCGCCGGGCTCGTCGCCGGGCAGGGCGGGCAGCAGCGCCACGGACTCGGCGACGGGATCGGGAACCGCCGCCGTCACCCGCCCCGCCAAGGCCCGCGGCACCAGAGCAGTCGGCTCCTGCGGCGTGGTCATGCCCTGCCCTCCCGTAGGACGTCGTGTGGCGCAAGGACACCAGGATAAGCGTCATTATCCCGGATACCCACCCGTCCACTCACAACGCGTTTCGCGTGTCGCGTTAATAATTCCGCGCATCATTACGCGATAAAATCGAGGCACAGGAGTACGCTGAGCCGGGTGAGCAGCGACGACACGGCCGTGGTCGACCCCGGCGCCCAGCAGCCCGACCGGGAATCCGGTGCGAAGGACGTGCCCGGCGGATCGGCGGCCGCGCCGAGCGCACCGCCCGAGGACGATCCGCCGGAACCGCCGGAACCGCCGGGGGAGTGCGCGCTGGCGGGCTGCGCGGAACCGTTGCCGCCGCCTGGCCGGGGCCGTCCGGCCAAGTACTGCGGCAAGGCCCACGCCGACCAGGCCAGCCGGGACCGCCGCGCCGCCGACGCCGCCGCGCTGGACGAGCCGCTCCGCCGCGCCGAGGCGCTGGCCGGGGGGTTGCCCGAGGCCATCGGCGGCCTGCAGGGTCAGCTCGCCGCGCTCGCCGACGCGCTCGCCGAGGCGCAGACCGGCGCGCTCGCGCGGGTGCGGCGGGCCGAGGCCGAGGCGGTCGCCGCCCGCCAGGCGGAGGCCGACGCCGGCGCCCGCGCCGCGGACGCCGACCGTGCCCGCGCCCGGGCGGACGCGGCCGCGGCGGGGGCCGTCCAGGCGCGGCGGGCGGCCGAGCAGGACGCCGAGCGCGACCGCGCGGCCCTGGAGCGGGTCCGCGCCGACACCGCCGAGACGATCGCCGCGCACGCCCAGCTCCGCGACGCCGCCCGCGAGGCGCGGGCCGCCGCCGAGGCCGCCCGGGACGCCAAGGCGGCCGAGCTCCGCCAGGCCCGCCAGGCGCACGAGCAGGACCTGGCCCGCCGCGACGCGTCCGTCCGAGACCTGACCGGCCGGCTGGACGCCGTGCGCGGCGACCTCGCCCGGACCACCGAGGCCCTGGCGGCGGCGCGGGAGGCGCTCGCCGCCGCCGGTGGCGAGACCCGCGCCCAGCGGGCCCGCGCCGAGGCCGCCGAGCACGCCCGCGACACCGCGCTGCGGGACCTCCGGGCCGCCGACACCCGCGCCGCCGCGCTCGACCGCCGGGTGCGGGACCTGCGCACCGCCGCCGAGCACGCCGCCGCCGAGGCGGCCGACGCGCGGACGGCCCTGGCCACCTGCGAGGCGGTGTCCGGCCGCCTGGAGACGGCGCTGGCGTCGGCCCGCGCCGAGGCCGCCGAGCAGCGCGAACGCGCCGCCCGCGCCGAGGCGGCCGCCGCCGCGACCACCGAGCGCCCCACCGAGGCCGCTCAGCCCGAGGCCGTCCGGTCCGAGGCCGCTCAGCCCGAGGCCGCTCAGCCTGAGGCCGTCCGGTCCGAGGCCGTCCGGTCCGACGACGCTCGACCCGACGACCACCGTCCTGCCGCCGAACCCGGTTGACCTTGACCGGCCTCCCGGGTCGGCTCACGGCCTTGGGGAGCGTCGGTTCTGTGGTCATCGGTGAGAACGATCACCGGGTACGGCCGGGATGCCGGAGCAGCGCATCGCGGCCGAGTGTGACGCGGGTCTGGCAGCGCGCGGGAGGATGGGCGTGTCTGCGTCCCGGCCTCGGTCCAGCGGTCCGGGCCGACGGGGCGGCGGTGTTCAGCGTCGGAGCGCCCAGTCGGGCGCCCAGGTCCGGGCGGTGTCGGGGGCGGGCGCTGTGGCGGCGAGGTGGGCGCGCAGGGTGGGCAGCGCCGGGTGGGGGTTGTCGCGGTGCCACAGCAGCGAGTGCGGGTAGACGGGCGTCGGGTCGGTCACCGGGATGCGGCGCAGGCCGTGGCCGGCGGGCCAGACGAGGCGGGTGTGCCCGCCCATGAAGGTGGCCAGGGCCGGAGTGTCGGCGACGGTGTCCAGGAGCGCGTCGGAGCCGAAGTTGGGGCCGGTCGCCTCGATGGTGACGCCGAACTCGGCGACGAGGTCGTCGTAGTAGGCGGCCCACTCCGTGCCGGGGACGATACCGGGCATCCAGATCCGGTGCCCGGCGAGCTGGGCGGGGGTCACCGACCGGGCGGCCGCCAGGGCGTGGGCGGGGCCGGTGAGGAGCTGGAGCGGCTCGTCGAGCACCCAGGCGGACGCGACGTCCTCGGGCAGGGGCCGGCCGGGCACGGCGACGGCGCGGAAGGACGCGTCGATCGACCCGGACCGGATGGCGGCTGTGGCCGTGTCGATGTCGAGCAGCATCACCACGTCGAGGTCGATCTCGGGGTGCGCGCCGTGGAAGCGGCGCATCAGGCCCGATGCCGCACCGCGCGAGGCGATGATGTCGACGCGCAGCGGGCGGCGGCCGGTGCTCACGGACGCGACCGCGCGTTCGGTGACGCGCAGCAGCTCGCGGGCGTGGGGCAGGAACGCCTGCCCGTCGATGGTGAGCTCGGCGCCGCGCGGGGTGCGGGTGAACAGCCGCGCGCCGAGGTCGCGTTCCAGCGCGGCGATGCGCTTGGAGACGGCCTGCTGGGTGACCGCCAGCTCGGCGGCGGCCTCCTGGAACTGTCCCGCGTCGGCGGCGGCGACGAAGGTCCGGACGGTTTCGATGTCCATACCGCACCCTACGGGTACAACCCATGGTTGTGGCTGGGCGGCCCGCGGTTGTTTGATCTCCTGGCACGGCGCTCGCTTTGATGCTGCTGATCGCGAAACGGTTGTGCGGACAGTGGCCGAGGGGGGCGCCGGAGCATGCGGAGCGGGCACCGGTTGGGACGGCGGTTCGGGTGGCTCTGGGCGGCGTACGGGACCAGCGCGCTCGGCACGTGGCTCGCGTTCGGCGCGTTCCCGCTGATCGCCGTCCAGGTGCTGCACGCCGGACCGGCGCAGGTCGCCGCGCTGGCCGGGGCGGGGGCGGCGGCGGGCGCGGCCGCGGCGGTGCCGCTCGGCCCGTGGGTGGAGTTCCGCCGCAAGCGGCCGGTGCTGATCGGGACGGACCTGGCGCGGTTCGCGGCGCTGCTGACGGTCCCCGCCGCGTTCGCGCTCGGCGTGCTCTCCTTCGTGCAGCTGCTGGTGGTCTCGGTGGTCGTCGCGGCGGCCGACATCACGTTCCGCGCCGCCTCGGGCGCGTATCTGAAGTCGCTGCTGCCGGCGGGGGACCTGCTCGTCGCCAACGCCCGGTTCGAGTCCACGGCGTGGACGGCCACGATCGTCGGGCCGCCGCTGGGCGGCGCGGCGGTCGGGCTCCTCGGCCCGGTGGCGACGGTGCTGGCCGACGCGGTCAGCTATCTGCTCTCCGCCCTGGGCATCCGCGCGATCGGCGGACCTGAGCCGCGGCCCGAGCGCGGCGCGGCCGCCCGCGTGCGCGCCGGGGACCTGCTCGACGGCTGGCGGTTCATCCTCGCCGACGCGGCGCTGCGTCCGCTGTTCTTCAACACCGCCCTGTTCAACGGCCTGGTGATGGCCACCGACGCGCTGCTGGCCGTCCTGCTGCTTGGCCGGCTCGGGTTCGCGCCGTGGCAGTACGGCCTCGCCTTCGCCGCGCCCGCGGTCGGCGGGCTGTTCGGCGCGCGGCTGGCCCGGCCGCTCGTCGCCCGGTTCGGGCGGCGCCGGGTCCTGGTCGTGGCCGGGACGCTGCGCGCGCTCTGGCCCGTGGGGCTGGCCTTGGTGGGGCCGGGGACCGCGGGGCTGCTGCTGGTCATGGGCGTCGAACTCGGGCTCATCTTCTGCTGCGGGGTCTTCAACCCCGTCTGCGCCGCCTACCGCCTCGAACGCACCGCGACCGGCCGGGTCACGCGCACGCTTACCGCCTGGACGGTGACGACGAGGGCCGCCACCGCGCTCCTGACCGCCTTGTGGGGCGTGCTGGGCGGCCTGCTCGGCGTCCGCACGGCGATCGGCCTGGCCGGCGTGCTGCTGCTGGCGACCCCGCTGCTCCTGCCCCGCCGGACGCCGGCGCCGCTCCCCGAACCGGCGCCTGAGCCGAGCCGCACCTGACCGTCCACCGTGACCGTCCACCGCGTCCGGGCTCGGGGTGTGGGGGCTGGCCCAGGGCGCCCGCCTGATCTCCGCGCTGCCCGCGGGCCCCGGCCGGGCCCTCCTGCGCCTCACGACCACGAGCGCACGCCTCTACAACTCCATGACCGTCGAGGACTATCCGCCGTCGCGCGCCGCGCCCGGCGGCCGGGCCTCCGGTCTCGCGGGCGATCCCGGAGGCGGTCTGGAGCGTGGGCGCGGGGCGGAGTGAGGGCGCGGACGGGCCGCGGGGCGGCGCGGGGTTCACGCGGCTTGCGCAGCCCGCGCGATGTCGCGGGCTGCGCAAGAGGCGGGCCGGGCCGGGCTGAGCGGGGGTGGGCGGGCGCGGACGGGTGGGTGGTTCAGTGCAGGTCGGCGAAGAAGCCGCGGATGTCGCCGGCCAGGAGGGCGGGCTGTTCCATGGCGGCGAAGTGGCCGCCGCGGTCGAACGTCGTCCAGTGGGCGGCGACGCCGGTCGGGTCGACCATCGGCCGCACCGCGGGGTCGGAGGAGAACTCGGCGATGCCGACCGGCACCGCGCCGGGGGAGCCCTCGCCGGGCGTGACGGGCCGGCCGAGGTCCTGGTGCAGCTCGTAGACGAAGTGCGCGGACGAGACGCCGAGCCCGCCCAGCCAGTACAGGGTGACCTTGGTCAGCAGGTGGTCGCGGTCGACGGCGTCGTCGGGCAGCTCGGCGGCCGGGTCGGTCCACTCCTTGAACTTCTCGGCGATCCAGGCGAGCTGGGCGGCGGGCGAGTCGTTGAGGCCGTAGCCGAGGGTCTGCGGCCGGGTCGACTGGATCTGGAAGTTGCCCATGCCGTCCTCGGCGAACGCGATGCCGGGCCGCACGCCCATCGTGCCGTCGGGGGCCAGGACGCCGAGCATGTCGTCGGTCGAGGCCAGCGACAGGTGCAGGCCGGCGATCCGTCCCGGGGCCAGCAGCCGCATGGTGTTGGCCACCCCGGACCCGGCGTCGAAGGCGTGCACGCCGTAGCGGTCGTAGCCGAGCCGGGCCATCAGCTCGATGAGGGCCTCGGCGGAGCGGTTGACGCCCCATCCGGCCTCGGTGACGGGCGTGGAGAACCCGAACCCGGGCAGGGACGGCACCACCACGTGGAACCGCTCCGACAGCGGCCCGATCACCTTCAGGAAGTCGGCGGGCGAGCCGGGCCAGCCGTGCACCAGGACGATCGCCAGCGCGCCGGGGTCGGCGGCGCGGGCGTGCGCGAAGTGGAAGGTCTGGCCGTCGATCTCGGTGGTGAACTGCGGGATCGCGTTCAGTTCCGCCTCGTGCCGCCGCCAGTCGTAGCCGTCGCGCCAGTACTCGGCCAGCTCGCGCAGGTAGCCGGCGGGGACGCCGCGGCTCCAGCCGCCGCCGGGCGCCTCGGCGGGCCAGCGGGTGCGGGACAGCCGCTCGCGCAGGTCGTCGAGGTCGGCCTGCGGGACGTCGATGCGGAACGGGCGGATGCCGTGCTGTGAAGTCGTCATGACCCAGACGCTACGGGGCCTTGTGGAACGTGCGGTTCCTCAATGTCTGCGACAATCGGGGAATGTTGGAGACGTCGGTGCGGCTGCTGCGGCTGCTGTCGCTTCTGCAGGCGCGTCCGGTCTGGTCGGGCGCCGAGCTGGCGGGACGGCTGGAGGTGACGACCCGGACCGTCCGCAACGACGTGGAGCGGCTGCGCATCCTCGGCTACCAGGTGGAGTCGACGACGGGCACGGCGGGCGGCTACCGGCTGGGCGCGGGCGGCGCGCTGCCGCCGCTGCTGCTGGACGACGAGGAGGCCGTCGCGGTGGCGGTCAGCCTGCACGCCGCGGCGTCCGGCACCGTCTCCGGCATCGAGGAGACCTCGCTGCGCGCGCTCGCCAAGCTCCAGCGGATGCTGCCGTCCCGGCTGCGGCACCGGACCGAGGCGCTGCGCGCGGCCACGGTGTCGGTCGCCGGACGCGGCCCCGTCGTGGACGCGGCGACGCTGACCGTCATCGCGGCCGCCGTCCGCGACCACGAGCGGCTGCGGTTCGACTACCGCGGCCACGACGGGACGACGAGCGTCCGCACGGCCGAGCCGCACCGCCTCGTCTACACCGGCCGGCGCTGGTACCTGCTGGCCTGGGACGGCGACCGGGACGACTGGCGGACGTTCCGCGCCGACCGGATCACCCCGCGCACCCCCAACGGCCCGCGCTTCGTCCCGCGCGAGCCTCCCGGCGGGGACGCCGCGGCGCACGTCGTCCGGGGGGCGAGCTCGCGGGCCTGGAGGTATCCGACCCGGGTGCGGCTGCACGCGCCGATCGAGGCGCTGGCCGAACGGCTCGCGCCCGCGGCGGGCCTGCTGCACGGCGTCGACGCGGGCACGACCGTGCTGGAGACGGGCGGCGACTCCCTGCACGATCTGGCGGGCTTCCTGGGCAGCCTCGACGTGGAGTTCACGGTCCTGGAGCCGGTCGAGCTTCGCGACCACCTGCGCGTCCTCGCCCGCCGCTACGCGTCCGCCGCCGAGGACACGACGGCCGGCCGGCGTCAGACCGGAGCGCCGCGCTAGCCGGGGGATAATCTCAACGTTGAGATTGTGGATCGAGGAGGAGCCCATGGCCGACGCGGTGGACGCGATCCTGGCGCAGTGGGGGCGCGAGCGGCCCGACCTGGACGTGTCGCCGATGGGCGTCATCGGGCGGATCTCCCGGGCGCAGCTGCTGCTGGGCCGGGAGCTGAAGGAGTTCTTCGCCGCGCACGGGCTGGAGCGCTGGGAGTTCGACGTGCTGGCGACGCTGCGCCGGCACGGCGCCCCCTACGAGCTGACGGCCGGCGGGCTGCTGCGGTCGGCGATGGTCACCTCGGGGGCGATCACCAACCGGATCGACCGGATGGAGGCCAAGGGGCTGGTCGAGCGGGTCCGGGACGCCGACGACCGGCGGTCGGTGCGGATCCGGCTGACGCCGCGGGGCCTGGAGGTCGTGGACGAGGTGGTGGGCCTGCACGTCGCCAACGAGGAGCGGCTGCTGGCGGGCCTGGACGCGGCCGGGCGGGAGCGGCTGGCGGGCGCGCTGCGCACGCTGCTGGAGTCGCTGGGCGACGCCGCCATCGACTGACCCGGCCACCGTGCTCCGGGCCTCCGGCAGGCCTGCGGCGGGTCATGCCGTTCCGGGCCAGGGCGTGGTGTCAGGGCCGGGGGGAGGGCTGGATGGCGCGGGTGGCGCGGTCGGCGATGGCGGCCAGGTGGGGGGCGAGTTCGGGCGGGTCGAGCAGGGTGTAGTCGACGGTGAGCAGGGTGACGCGGTAGGCCAGGAACCGCAGCGAGTCCGAGCGGGTGTGCAGGACGCAGGAGCGGGCGTCGACCGGTTCCAGGACGCCCTGCCAGGCGGTGACGCGCTCGGCGGCCTGGTCGGCGGGGACGTGCAGCAGCAGCCGGGCGCGGATCGTCCCGGAGCCGCCGGCGAGGGCGTCCATCGCCCAGGTGACGGCGTCGGCGCCGCCGGGCAGTTCGCGTTCGGGGCCGCGGACGCCGGTGGGGTGCGGACCGTCCTCCAGCCCCCACCCACCACCATCCGAAGGCCGGGCTCCGCTCGACGGCCCTGTGATGCGGTCGGCGCGGAAGGTGCGCCAGCCGGCGCGGTCCTCGTCGTAGGCGATGAGATACCAGCGGCGGCCCGCGGCGACCAGGCGGTGCGGCTGCGCGTGCCGGCGCGTCTCGCGGCCGTCCGCGGAGGTGTAGGCGAAGCGGACCTTCTCGCGGGTGACGCACGCGGCGGCGAGCAGGGCCAGGACGCCGGGGTCGGCGGCGGGCGGGGCGCCGTCCTGCGGCGGGAGGGACACCGCGGCCTCGGTGAGCGCGGCGACGCGGTGCCGCAGCCGGTGGGGGAGGACCTGCTCCAGCTTGGCCAGGGCGCGCAGCGAGGTGTCCTCGATGCCGGTGACGGCTCCGGCGGCGGCGGTGCGCAGGCCGATCGCGATGGCGATGGCCTCGTCGTCGTCCAGCAGCAGGGGCGGCATCGCGGCGCCGGCGGTGAGGCGGTAGCCGCCGGCGCTGCCGTGCGTGGCGTGGACGGGGTAGCCGAGCTCGCGGAGCCGGTCGACGTCGCGGCGGATGGTGCGGGCGGTGACGCCGAGCCGGCCGGCGAGCTCGGCGCCCGACCATTCGCGGGGGGTCTGCAGGAGGGACAGCAGCCGCAGCAGCCGTCCGGACGGGTCACGCATGTCTCCCATCCTGCCGCCCTTATAGGACATTCACTGACCTATTGGGGGGATAGCGTCGGAGACGTCGGGCCGGGAACCGGATCCCGGCCCGGGTGAGGAGGCACGTCATGCTGCGAGGATTCGCCACGATCAACTACTGGGCCGACGACATGGAGGCCGCCAAGGACTGGTACGCCGAGCTGCTGGGCGTGCAGCCGTACTTCAGCGTCCCGGGCCCGGCCGGCGGGGTGGCGTACTACGAGTTCAGGGTCGGGGACTACGAGGACGAGCTGGGCCTGGTCGACGCGCGGTTCCGTCCCGGCGGCGCGGCCGCCGCGGGCCCGGGCGGCGCGATCATGTACTGGCACGTCGACGACCTGGAGGCGGCGGTGGCGCGGCTGCTGGCGCTGGGCGCGACCGAGCACGAGAAGATCACCGAGCGGGGCGAGGGGACCGGGTTCGTGACCGCGTCGGTCGTCGACCCGTTCGGCAACGTCCTGGGCGTGATGTCCAACCCGCACTATGTGGAGACGCTGGCGTCGTCGGGGCGCTGAGGCGTCCGCCGCCCGGGGGCTCCCGGCGGGCGCGGGCCGCGGGCGGGGTCCTACCGTTGACGTGTCCCGATCTGGAGGAGGCCGTGATGCTCCCGCCCGCCCGCACTCCCGAGCAGCGCAAGCGGGACGTCCTGGACCGGCTCGGCCGCGACGTGGACGCCTGGGTCGCCACGGCCGACCCGCGCGCCGGCGTCCCCCACCTGGTGCCGCTGTCGTACCGGTGGGACGGGTCGTCGCTGCTGGTCGCGACGCCGTCGGCGAGCGTGACGGGGCGGAACCTGCGGGCGTCGGGGACGGCGCGCGTCGCGGTCGGGCACTCCCGCGACGTCATCATGATCGACGGCGCGGTGGAGGCGCTGGAGGCCGCGGACCTGCCGGACGGGACGGCCGACGCGTTCGCCGCCCACACCGACTTCGAGCCGCGCGCGCTGCCGGAGCATTACCTGTACTTCCGGGTGCGGCCGTCGCGGATCCAGGCGTGGCGGGAGGTCAACGAGCTGCCCGGACGCGACGTCATGCGCGACGGCGAATGGCTGGTCCCGGACTGACCGCCCCGCCCACCGCCCGCTATGGCGGGTGGGCGGCGGGGGGTCACCCGGCCTCGGTGTAGGCGCGCAGGTGCCGGGCGGTGAGGGTGCCGGCGCGGGAGAGGAGTTCCGCCGGCGTGCCGGTGAAGACGATCTCGCCGCCGTCGGCTCCGGCGCCGGGGCCGAGGTCGATGATCCAGTCAGCGTGCGCCATGACGGCCTGGTGGTGCTCGATGACGATGACGGTGGCGCCGCCGTCGACGAGCCGGTCGAGCAGTGCCAGGAGCTGGTCGACGTCGGCGAGGTGCAGCCCGGTGGTGGGTTCGTCCAGGACGTAGACGTCGGCCTTCCCGGCCATCTGGACGGCGAGTTTGAGGCGCTGCCGCTCGCCGCCGGACAGGGTGGTGAGAGGCTGTCCGAGGCCGAGGTAGCCGAGGCCGACGCCGGCGAGGCGGTCCAGGACGGCGCGGGCCCGCCCGGCGGTGAAGAACGCGCGGGCCTCGTCGACGCGCATGGCCAGGACCTGGCTGATGTCCTTGCCGCGCAGCGTGTGGGTGAGGACGTCGTCGGTGTAGCGGCGGCCGCGGCACTTCTCGCAGACGGTGGCGACGCCGGCCATCATGGCCAGGTCGGTGTAGACCAGCCCGATGCCCTTGCAGGCGGGGCAGGCGCCTTCGGAGTTGGCGGAGAACAGCGCGGCGCGGACGCCGTTGGCCTTGGCGAACGCGGCGCGGATCGCGTCCAGCAGGCCGGTGTAGGTGGCGGGGTTGGAGCGGCGGGACCCGCGGATGGGGGACTGGTCGACCACGACGACGCCGTCGCGTCCGGGCAGCGACCCGTGCACGAGGGAGCTCTTGCCGGATCCGGCGACGCCGGTGACGACGGTGAGGACGCCGAGGGGGAACTCGACGTCGACGTCCTTGAGGTTGTGCAGGTCCGCGCCTTTGACGGCCAGGTGCCCTGAAGGTTCGCGGACGTTCTCGCGCAGCCGGGCGCGGTGGTCGAGGTGGCGTCCGGTGAGGGTGCCGGAGGCGCGCAGCCCGGCGACGTCGCCGGTGTAGCAGACGCGCCCGCCGGCGGCGCCCGCGCCGGGACCGAGGTCGACGACGTGGTCGGCGATCGCGATGGTCTCGGGCTTGTGCTCGACGACCAGCACGGTGTTGCCCTTGTCGCGCAGCCGCAGCAGCAGCCCGTTCATGCGGGCGACGTCGTGGGGGTGCAGCCCGGCGGTGGGCTCGTCGAAGACGTAGGTGACGTCGGACAGGCTGGAGCCCAGGTGCCGGACCATCTTGACGCGCTGCGCCTCGCCGCCCGACAGGCTGGTGGACTCGCGGTCCAGGCTGAGGTAGCCGAGGCCGATCTCGACCATCGAGTCCAGGGTCTCCCGGAGGGTGACCAGCAGCGGCGCGACGGACGGGTCGCCGATGCCGCGCACGACGCCGGCGAGGTCGCTGACCTGCATGGCGGCGCAGTCGGCGATGGTGAGGCCGCCGACGCGGCTGGACAGCGCGGCGGCGTTGAGGCGGGTGCCGCCGCAGTCCGGGCAGGCGGTGAAGGTGACGGCGCGGTCGACGAACGCGCGGATGTGGGGCTGCAGCGTCTCGGTGTCGCGGTCGAGGTAGAGGCGCTTGACCTTGACCAGCAGGCCCTCGTAGCTGGTGTTGATCCCGCTGCTCTCGATCTTGGTGGCGGGCTTGTGGAGCAGGTCGTCCCACTGGGCGGGGGTGTAGTCGCGGAGCCTGGCGTCCGGGTCGAACAGCCCGGACCGGGCGATGACCTTCCAGTACCAGGTGCCGACGCCGAAGTTCGGGACGGTGATCGCGCCCTCGTTGAGCGACAGGTCCCGGTCGACGAGCCGGTCGACGTCGACGCTGGACGCGCGGCCGAGGCCCTCGCAGCCGGGGCACATGCCCTCGGCGCTGTTGAAGCTGAACGCGGTGGAGGTGCCGACGTGCGGCTCGCCGAGGCGGCTGAAGACGATCCGCAGCATGGCGTGGGCGTCGGTGGCGGT
The DNA here is from genome assembly GCF_044326345.1 of Actinomadura sp. 9N215. Lineage (NCBI taxonomy): Bacteria > Bacillati > Actinomycetota > Actinomycetes > Streptosporangiales > Thermomonosporaceae > Actinomadura > Actinomadura sp. 9N215. Next base: position 389,298 of record NZ_JBIRBA010000005.1, read on the forward strand.
GCCGACCGTGGAGCGGGCGTTGGCGCCCATCCGCTCCTGGTCGACGACGATCGCGGCGCTGAGGTTGCGCAGCGCGTCGACGTCGGGACGGCCGACGCTCGGCATGAACCCCTGCACGAACGCGGTGTAGGTCTCGTTGATCAGGCGCCGCGACTCGGCCGCGATCGTCCCGAACACCAGCGAGGACTTGCCCGACCCGGACACCCCGGTGAAGACGGTCAGGCGGCGCTTGGGGACGTCGACGCTGATGTCGGCGAGGTTGTTCGCCCGGGCGCCGCGGACCTCGATGACGTCGTGGGCGTCGGCGGCCGTGCGCCCGCCGGGGGGCAGGGACATGCGGTATTCCTTGATGGATTAGGCTGTAAAGAGATCGGCCTGGACACGTTAGTTTATGCCATAAGGAGATGCAAGGTGGTCGTCTTCGCCGGGCAGGGCGACGCCCGCCGCTCGATGGACCTGCTGTGGCGCGGCACCCAGGCGGGCCCAGGGCCGGGCCCGGGGGCGGGTTCGGGGGCGGGGGGCCGGCCGGGGCCGCGGCCGGGGCTGAGCGTGCCGGTGATCGTGGACGCCGCGATCGCCGTCGCGGACGCCGAGGGCATGGCGGCGCTGTCGATGCGCGCGGTCGGCGAGCGGCTCGGCCGCACCGCGATGGCCCTGTACACCTACGTGCCCGGCAAGGGCGAGCTGGTCGACCTGATGTACGACCGGGCGCTGGGGGAGTTGCCCGGCGGCTACGACCGCGCGGCGGGCTGGCGGGCGGCGCTGACGACGTGGGCGGAGGACTCCTGGGCGTTCTACCTGCGGCATCCGTGGATGTTGCAGGTGTCGCAGGCGCGTCCGGTGCTGGGCCCGGGGGAGTACCGGGCGCTGGAGGCGCTGCTGGGCGTGCTGTTCGGGACGGGTCTGGCGGCGCCGCAGGTGCGGCGTGCGGTGGCGGCGCTGTCGAGCGTGGTGCGGGGCGCGGCGCTGACGCTCGCCGAGTCGCGGCGGGCGGTGCGGGCCACCGGGCTGTCGGAGGAGCGGTGGTGGACGGGCCGCGCCGGCGTCCTGCGGGACCTGGAGCCGCGGTTCGCCGAACGGTTCCCGCTGGTGGCCTGGCTCCACGCCGAGGACGCCCTCGCCGACGCCCCCACCGCGCAGCCCGACAACGACCACGGCACGGCAGACGCAGCGGTTGACGGGGCGGGGGACGTGCCGTATCTGGAGCGGGCGGCGCGGGACGCGTTCGAGGGTGGTCTGGCCCTCGTCCTGGACGGCATCGAGGCCGCCGTCGCCGCCCGTGCGTGACCGCCGGACGGGCCCGACCGGAAGGGACGGCTGTCCAGAGGGTGTGAATTGGGTCTCTCGGCCCGGCGGGGCGTCACATTCGTGGGCCGGTGGAGGCTCTTACTGGTATGGAAGCAATCGCGATTCAGCCGCGCGAGATGACCTGCCACACCATCCTGTACGCCGCGCACGACGCGTTCCGCCGGGACGTGGACCGGCTCGCGGCGGCCGCGGCGGCGGGCAAGGGCCGCGCCTCGCACGTCCGCGCGGGCTGGGAGAACTTCAAGGACCTGTTCCGCGTGCATCACGACCTGGAGGAGCGGGTGCTGTGGCCGCGGGTGGAGCGGGCGGTCGCGGGCCGCCGGGCCGAGCTCGCGGCGCTGGCCGAGGTCCGCGCCGAGCACGCCGGGATCGAGCCGCTGATCGGCCGGGTCGACGCGGCGATGGACGACGGCGGTGACCTGCGCCCGGCGGTGGCCGACCTGCGCGCCGCCCTGGAGATGCTCCTGCGGCACAAGGAGACCGGCGCGCTCACGCTGGCGGAGTCGGTGCTGGCCGACGAGGAGTGGCGGGCGTTCGCCGCCGAGGCCGGGCGGTCCTGCGAGACCAGGACGCCGCAGTTCGTGCCGTGGGTGGTGGACGGCATCGCGCCGATCCAGCGGAGCCGGTTCCTGACGGCGCTGCCCGCGCCGGTGCGGGAGCTGAACCGGGTGATGTGGGAGCCGCACTACCGCAAGCGGCGCCTGTGGAGCGTCTGACCGGCGTCCCGCCGGAGCGGCCGGACGCGGCCCGGCAGACGCCCGGACACGGCGTGTCAGACGGCCGGGCGCGGTGCGGGTGACGGCCGGAAGCCGCGCGGGTGACGGTCAGAAGCGGGTGGTGAGCAGGGCCAGGACGGCGACGCCGGCGGTGAGCCAGGCGGCGTAGTCGCCGATGTGGCCCGAGTGCAGGGCGTGCAGGCGGGCGGCCGCGGCGCAGGCGGCGCGTCCGAGAAGCCGCGCGGGGCGCCGACGCCGGGCCGCGGAGACGGCGCGTCCGGCGGGGCGGTGGACGGAGGCCGCGGCGATCGCGGCGGCCAGCAGCAGTGTGGCGGCGAATCCGGCGAGGCCCGGCAGGGTCCACGGGTCGGCGGGCGGGGAGTGCGCGGTGCGGCCGTCCAGGCGGCCGTCCAGGACGAGCGCGGCGTAGGCGTCCCGGTCCGCGAACGCGTCGGCCGCGGCGGCGACGGGCCCGCCGGGCAGCAGCCCGATCAGGATCCCGGCGGCGAGCAGGACGATGCCGGGGGCGAGCATCGTCCACGGGATGGAGCGCAGCGTGACGGGCGTCTCGGGCTCCTCGTGCCCGCCCTCCGGTACGGACGTCTCGGTGTCGGCTTCGCGGGCGGCGTCGGGGTGGGGGCGGTGGGGAACAGGGCGCGGCGGCCGGCGGCCGCGGCGGCGGCGCAGGCGGCGGCCGTCAGGGCGCCGACGGTGATCTCGGTGAGGGTGACGGTGGACGCCATCGCGAGGTATCCGGCCAGCAGCACCGTCCACCAGGCCAGGGGCTCGGCGGCGCGCCGCGGCGACGGCGGGCGGGCGGGCGCGTTGTCGGGCATGGCCTCCGGCATACCCGGCGGGACGGTTCCAACCGTTCCCGTCCGCGGCTCGTCCGTCCGGTGGCGTGGGCCTCTTGACCGGTGGCTGACCGAAAACAGATGTCCCGTTTAGGGAGATCGGTGCGGGTACATCGGGGGGCGTGCCAAACCGAGACGAAACCCCCGATCGAGGGAGCGGATGACATGACTGGGCCGATCGCCCAGCAGACCTCCGGCAGCGGCTACGTCCAGCGCGGCGGGTCGGGCAGCAGCCTGGCCGACGTCGTTGACCTGATCCTGGAGAAGGGACTGGTCATCGACCTGTACGCGCGGGTGTCGCTGGTGGGCATCGAGATCCTCACCGTGGACGTGCGGATCGTGGTCGCCAGCGTCGACACCTACCTGAGGTTCGCCGAGGCCTGCAACCGGCTCGACATCTCCCACGACGGCACCTCGCAGGGGCTGCCGCAGTTCGTGGAGGGAATGCAGGAGTCGGGCGCCAAGAAGAAGACCCGCGGCGCGCTGGAGGGCGCGCAGGAGCGGCTGAAGGAGACCTTCGGCGGCGACTCCGGCGACTCCGGCGAGTCCGATGAGGAGAAGCAGCCCGCGCGGCGCCGCTCGTCCCGCAAGAAGGAGGACGAGGAATGAACACCCCGCAACCCCCCGCCGGCCCCGCCCCCGGGGACCCGCAGTACGTGTACGGCGTGACCCGGTCCGGCGCGGCGCTGCCGCCCGAGGTGAGCGGCCTGGACGACCGCCCGGTGTCGCTGGTGGAGGACGGCGGCGTGTGCGCCGCCGTCGTCAGCGCCCTGCCCGGCGGCCGCGCGCTCGGCGAGCGCGCCGACCTGGTCGCGCACCAGCGGGTGCTGAACGCGCTGGTGGACGCCGGCACCGTCGTCGTGCCGTTCCGGTTCGGGGCGGCGATGGCCGACCGCGCCGCCGTGCAGAAGGAACTCCTCGCCGCCAACGCCGAACGCCTCGGGCAGGTCCTGGACGAGCTCGACGGCAAGATCGAGCTGCGCCTGAAGGCCACCTACGTCCAGGAGACCGTGCTCCGCGAGATCATGGCCGCCGAGCCGGAGATCGCCGAGCTGTCCCGGCGGCTGCGCGAGGTGCCGCCCGACATCGCCGACGCCGTCTACTACGACCGCGTCCGGCTCGGCGAGCTCATCGCGCAGGCCATGCAGAGCCGCCGCGACCGCGACGGGCAGGTGCTGCTGGACGGCGCCGCCCCCGCCGCCGAGGCGTTCACCAGCAAACCGCCCGTCCGCGAGGAGGACGTCCTGGACGCCTCGTTCCTCGTCCGCGCCGACCGCCGCGCCGAGTTCGAGCAGGCCGTCGACGACCTCGGCCGGGCCCACGGCGGCCGGGTCAGGGTCCGGCTGATCGGGCCGCTTCCGCCCTACGACTTCGTCCCGGAGGTCTGACCGCGATGGGCCTGTTCACCGGCCTGCTGACGCTGCCGCTGGCGCCCGCGCGGGGCGTGGTGTGGCTGGCGGAGGTCCTCACCGAGCAGGCCGAGGCGCAGCTGTACGACCCGGCGCGGATCGCCGCGGAGATGCAGCAGATCGCCGACGAGACCGCCGCCGGCGAGATCACCGAGGAGGAGGCCGCCGCCCGCGAGGAGGACCTGATCCGCCGGCTGAACGAGGGCCGCGCCCGCCGCGAGCAGGCGGGCGGCTAGCCAGGGAGGCCCGCATTGTTGTCCGCGTCCGAGGCCGCGAAGCGGGCGGCCGAGCACGTCACCGCGATGACCGGCCGCAGCGCCGAGAGCGTGGTCGGGATCGAGCGCGCCGGCGAGGACGGCTGGCGCGTCACGGTGGAGGTCGTCGAGACCCACCGCATCCCCGACTCCGCCGACATCCTCGCCGTCTACGACACCGAGGTCGACGCGGACGGCGAGCTGGTCGCCTACCGCCGCGCCCGCCGCTACCCCCGCGGCCGGGTGGAGAGGGGCTGAAGAGCGTTGAGCGAGATCTCCTGGACCGGGGCCCGGTCGGCGGCGCGGACGATGCCGGGCGAGCGGCAGCCGTCCGGCCAGCCCGCCAACCTGGCCGACCTGCTGGAGCGCATCCTCGACAAGGGCATCGTGATCGTCGGGGACGTGCGGGTGAACCTGCTGGACATCGAGCTTCTGACGATCAAGCTGCGGCTGCTGGTGGCGTCGGTGGACCGCGCGAAGGAGATGGGCATCGACTGGTGGGAGCACGACCCGTCGCTGTCGTCCAGGGCCCGTCCGGCCGGCGAGGTCACCGAAACTGCGGACACCGGCGCGGGCGGCGGTGGGGGCGGCGGTCGCGACGGGGAGCTGGCGGAGGAGAACCGGCGGCTGCGCGAACGCCTGGCCGCCCTGGAGGCCGCCGCCCCCGACACCCACACAACCCACACGGCTGACACGGCCGCCGAGCCCGAGGCCGACGGGAAGGAGCCGAGATCATGACCGGTGCACCGCTCGCCGGCGACACCGCCGTCTACCTGTACGGGGTGGCGCGCGACCTGGACCCGGCCGCGCTGCGCGGCGCCGCCGGGGTCGCGGGCGCGCCCGTCCGCGGCGTCGTCGCGGGCGGCCTGACCGCGCTGGTCAGCACCGTCCGGGTCGCCGAGTACGGGGAGGCGGCGCTGCGCGCCAACCTGGAGGACCTGGCGTGGCTCGAGGCGACCGCCCGCGCCCACCACGAGGTCGTGGACCGGGCCGCGCACGCCGCGCCGACCGCGCCGGTGCGGATCGCGACGATCTACCGCGACGACGCCCGCGTCGCCGAGGTGCTCACGGCGCAGGGCGACCGGTTCGGCGAGGTGCTGGACGGCATCGCGGGCCGCTCCGAATGGGGCGTCAAGGCCTACGTGCCCCCCGGCCCGCCGCCCGCCGCCGACGCCCCTGACGACGCCGGCGATGAGAGCGCCCCCGACCCCGGTGGGGGGCTCGCGCCGAGAGCCGAGCCCCTCACCGGCCCACCCCCCGGCACGGGGACCGGCGACGGCGTGGGGACGGCCTATCTGCGGCGCCGCCAGCGCGAGCGCCGCCGCCGCGAGGACGCCGGACGCCTCGCCGCCGAACGCGCCGGCGACGTCCACGCCGCGCTCGCCGGCCACGCCGCCGCGTCCCGGCACCACCCGCCCCAGGACCCGCGCCTGTCGGGGCGCCCGGCCCCGCAGATCCTCAACGCCGCCTACCTCCTCGACGACGAGCAGGTGGAGGGCTTCCTCACGGTGGCGCGCACGGCCGCGGAACGGCTGCCCGGCATCGAGGTGGAGGTGACCGGGCCGTGGCCGCCGTACTCGTTCATCGACACCGCCGACGCCACGCCCCCGCGCGGCCCGGAGGACGTGTGAGCACCGTCCTGGACCACGCCCGCGACGCCCCGCCGGAACGGATCGCGCTGGTGGACCTGCTGGACCGGCTGCTGTCCGGCGGCGTCGTCATCGCCGGCGACCTGGTGATCTCGATCGCGGGCGTCGACCTGGTGCAGGTGTCCCTGCGGGCGCTGGTCACCACCGTCCGCGACGAACTGCTCCCCGAAACCGGCCCGCGGCACCGGCGAGGACAGGAGGAACACCCGTGACCCGCCCCGACCCTCCCGCCCGCTCCGCCCGGGAGCCGGTGACCGGCGAGGCAGAGGTGCGCGACGCCCCCGCCGCATACCCGTTCACCGCCGCCCCCGCCCCCGCCCCCGCTTCCGGTTCCGGTTGCGGGGAGGGCGCGCGGGAGCGGTCGTCGCGGACGATGGCGCGGCTGCGGTCCGACCCCGAGACGGTCGAGCGGGACCTGGTGAAGCTCGTCCTGACCCTGGTGGAGCTGATCCGGCAGCTGATGGAGCGGCAGGCGCTGCGCCGCGCCGACGGCGGCGACCTGACCGGCGAGCAGGTCGAGGCGCTCGGGCTGGCGCTGATGCGGCTCGACGAGGCGATGACCCGCCTCAAGGACCACTTCGGCCTGGACGACCACGACCTCAACCTCGATCTGGGCCCCCTAGGCCCACTGCTCCCGGACGCCTGACCACCCCCACCCCCGACCTCCCCGCAACCCCGCCGCCCGCCCCGCCGTCCAGCCCGCCCTTCGGCTAGTCGGCCGGGTTGACCGCGACGCCCTTGAAGAAGGTGTAGTGGAAGGTGCCGTCAGGGCCGGCGGCGCGGTGCAGGTCGGCGATGCCGCGGTCCCAGTCGCCGGGCGTGGCCAGCCCCGCGGCGACCGCCTCGTCGCGGACCGCCTCGACCATCGCGGTGAAGGTGTCGCGGGTGAACGCCCGCGCCAGCGCCGGACGCGACCCGTCGGCGTACACCGTCCGCGGGCCCACCTCGATCCCGGCGTACCCGGCGGCCGCCAGCAGCGGCGCGAGCCGCCGCCCCACCAGCGCGTCCCCGCCCGCGGCCGCCTGCAACGCGACCTGGTGCGCGATCACGGCGCGGGCGTGCGCGCTGTCGGGGTGGAAGAACGCCGACCCGTGGTCGCCCTCGATGACGGTGACGGTCCCGCCCGGCCGCAGCACCCGCCGCAGCCCCGCCAGCGCGGCCCGCGGGTCCGGCAGGTGCTCCAGGACGAAGCACACGAACAGGTGGTCGAACGCGCCGTCGGGGAACGGCAGGTCGTGCAGGTCGCCGACCCGCCACTCCACCCGCGCCGCCGGGGACGACGCCGCCACCCTGGCACGGGCCTGGTCCAGCGACGCGGGGGACAGGTCGACGGCGGTCAGCTGCGCGCCGGGGGAGCGGGACACCAGATGCACCGTCTGCGCCCCGACGCCGCACCCGACCTCCAGCACCCGGCTCCCGGCCGGGTAGGACGTGCCGTCGTGCAGCAGCCCGGCCAGCGCGTCGGCCTGGTCGCCGAGGCGCCGCGCCTCCCGCCCCGAATACCCGTGCACGTACCCGCGCACCGGGCCGGTCGTCGTCGAGGTTCTCGCCGTTTCCATGAACGCCACCGTGGCCCCACAATGGCCTGGTGAACAGGTCCAATCCCGAGGAGCCCGACCGGGCCATAACGCGGGGGTCGGACTTCCTGCAGCTCGACCCCGCCCACGCCCCGCCCGGCGGCCTGTCGGACTGGCTCGCCGGACGGCTCCGCACCGCCATCGCCGACGGCCGCCTGCCCGTCGGGAGCCGCCTGCCCGCCACCCGCGTCCTGGCCGCCGACCTGCGCGTCTCACGCGGCGTGGTCACCGAGGCCTACCAGCGCCTCGTCGACGACGGGCACATCGCCGGACGCGGCCGCGCCGGCAC
>NZ_JBIRBA010000050.1:0-34975 GCF_044326345.1 Actinomadura sp. 9N215
GCGGCGAGCTTCCCGGCGAGGCCGCGGCCCCGCCCCACCCCCCCGGGGCGGGGCCCCGCACCACTCGCGATCAGTCGGTGGCCGGCGGCGGCAGGGCCACCTGCACCTGGGTCGCGACGCCCGCGGCGACGAACAGGCCGCGGCCCGTCGGCCCGCCGAGCGGGGCGTTGCGCGGAAGGTCCAGGCCGAACAGGCCGCCGTCGTCCGGTGACTCGACCGACAGCAGCACGCCGGAGCGGGAACGCCGGACGTCGGACAGGAAGCCGCGTTGGCCCCGGCCCAGCTCGCCGGTCGCGCCGCCGATGACGACGGCGTGCGCGCCGTCCCGCGCGGCGCGGAGGACGTCGCGGAGCGCGTCGTCCAGGCCGGTCCGGTCGAGGAGTCCGGCGTCGTCCACGACGACGGCGTAGCGGTGCTCGTCGCCGATCGCGGCGGCGAGGTCGGCGGGGCCCGAGTCGGACGTCAGCAGCCCGAGCACCCCCGGATGCCCGGACAGCAGGCGCAGCGGCGAGCGGCGCGGCGTGACGAGCACGACGGGGACGAGCCCGCCGCCGACGGACGGGTCGAGGAGCGAGTGGGCGATCGTCCGGAGCGTGGTGGAGCGGCCGGAGCGGGGCGGGCCCGCGACGGCGAAGCCGGGACCGTCCTTGAGCAGGTCGACGCCGACGGGCGCGAGCGTGTCGCCGCCGACGCCGACGAGCGCCCACAGCGCGGACGGTGCGAGGAACTCGCGGTCCAGCGACATCGCCTCGCGGTAGGTGACGCGGACGGGCAGCTCGTCCACGCGCAGGGGGCGCCGGCGGCGGGGCAGACGGCCGTACCGGGACACGCAGGCGCGGGCGATCTCCTGGAGGGCGGCGGCCTGCGCGGAGCCGGACGGGTCGTCCCCCAGCAGCCCGATCTGCGACTCGCGCGGCGGTGCGCCCGGCTCGACCGGTTCGAGGGCGCGGCCGGGCGGCATCGCGGCGGGGACCTGCCTGTCCTTGAGGCCGCCGTAGCCGTAGTCGTCCGGGTCGTCCATGCGGAGGATGAGGCGGCGGCCGAAGACGGTGGAGAACTGCCCGCCGAGGCCGGAGCGGTCGCCGGTGACCACGGCGCGCAGGCCCACGGCGCCGCCCTCGTCCAGCAGCCGGATCATCCGGTCGACGAGGCGGCCGTCGTCGTGGTGCTCGAACGCGCCGAGGAACCCCTCCCAGCGGTCGAGCAGCAGCACCATCCAGGGCAGGCGGTCGGTCGCGGCGACGGCGGCGCGCTGCTCGGCCAGGGACGCGAAGCCCGCCTCCGCGAGGACCCGCCGCCGCCGCGCGACCTCGGCGGCGAGCGCGGTGAGGAGCCTTTCGCAGCGGTCGAGCCGGTCGCGGGCGACGACCGCGCCGCAGTGCGGGAGCGAGGTCAGCGGCAGCAGCGCGTTCGCGCCGCAGTCGATCGCGTACAGGTGCGCGTCGTAGGGGGAGCAGGCGGCGGCGAGGGACCCGGCGATGGTCCGCAGGGCGGTGGAGCGGCCCGACCCGGCGGAGCCGGCGAGGTACAGGTGCCCGCCGGACGCGAGGTCCAGGGCCAGGTCCTCGCGCTTCTGGACGGCGGGCAGGTCGGTCACCCCGAACGGGATCGGCGGGACGTCCACGACGGAGCCGCCGGCCGCGTTCCGGGGCGTCAGCGTGATCCGCTCCGGCAGCGGGTTCAGCCACGGGGACGGCTGCCGCGCGATGCCCGCGCGGCGGGCGGCCTCGTCGATCGCCTGGACGAGCACGCCGAGGTCGGTGGCGTCCTCTCCGGGGACGGTGCCGTGCGGGACGGGCAGCGGATGGCCGAGACTCTGCCAGGGAAGCGGCACGACGATGGGCCCGCGCCCGATGGTGTCGGCCCCTGGACGGCGCCCGCCGACCCGCGCCACCTGCACGGCCTGCGGCGGCGACTCGCCAGAGCGGACGTAGCAGCGTCCAGGCGTTGACTTGGAGATCTGCGCGGCGTCCGGTGCGTCGAGGACCTCGGTGGACTCGTCCGGGCCGGTGAGGCGCAGCGCGATCCGCAGCCCGGCGAGGTCGCGGATGTCGGCGGTGACCGTCCCGGCGGGAAGCCGCGTGGCCAGGATCAGGTGGACGCCGAGCGACCGCCCCCGCCGCCCGACGTCGACCAGCCCGGTGGCGAAGCCCGGCGCCTCCGCCGTCATGGCGGCGAGCTCGTCGACGACCAGCGCCAGCCGCGGCACGGACGGCAGCCCCGGCCGCCCGGAGCGCAGGTCGTCGTAGGCGTCGATGTCCTTGGCGCCCGCGTCGAGGAGGACCTCCTCCCGGCGGCGGAGCTCGGCGGCCAGGGATTCCAGGGCGCGTTCGGCGGCGTGGCCGTCCAGGAGGTCGGTGACCACGCCGACCGTGTGGGGGAGGCGGGCGCAGTCCCCGACCGCCGCCCCGCCCTTGTAGTCGATGAGGACGAACATCAGCTCGTCGGGACGGTTCGCGGCGGCGAGGGACGCGACGAGCGTCCGCAGCAGCTCCGACGTGCCCGCCCCTGCGGTTCCCGCGATGAGGACGTGCGGCCCGTCCGCGCGCAGGTCGATCTCGTACGGCCGGACCGGCCGGGCGGCGCGTGCGGCGGCCCCGATGGGGATGCGGGTCGTCCGGCCTCCGGTGCGCGTCCACGTCCGGAGGACGTGGTCGGCGGTGGGCTCCGGCATGTCGAGGACGTCCAGCAGCCGCACCTCCGCCGGGACGGGGTCCGCGGCCTCCGCGCGGGGCACGTCCCGGACGGGCGCCAGCGCGCGCGCCACCCGGTCGGTCCAGGTGGGCGAGACCTGGTCGGCTAGCACGGGGAAGTCGAAGCCTTGGCCGCGGAGCCGGACCGTCGCGGGGTGCTGGGGGTCCCACGCGGCCACGGCGCGGCACTCCTCGGGGAGCAGGCGCTCGTCGTCGTCCACGCAGATGCCGTACAGGCCGAATTCGGCGCCGCGCGACAGGAGCATCGGCATACCCGGGATGCGGCGCAGCGTCCGCGCACCGTCCAGGACGAAAAGGATGTTGTACGCGGCCTGGGCGGCCTGGGCGGCCTGGGCGGCCTGGGCGGTCTGGGCGGCCTGGGCGGTCTGGGCGGCCTGGGCGGTCTGGGCGGTCTGGGCGGTCTGGGCGGCGCGGCGCCGTTCGGTGACGCGGATCGCCAGTTCGGTGACGCGGCGCGCGGCCGATTCGGGGTCGGTGCCGACGAGGGCGACGCAGTCCTCGCCCTCGCGCGGCACGCAGTGCGGCAGCCACCGCACCCAGTTCCACTCGTCGCCGGCGTCCCGGTCGTCGCACAGGACGACGACCGCCAGGTCGCGGGGCCCGTGCAGCGCGGCGGCCTGCGCCACCATCCACCGGGCCAGCGCGCGGGACCGGCGGCGCGGCCCCGCCACCCCGACGACGCCCAGCTCAGCCAGCGGCAGCGCCACCGGCACCATGCGCGCGTTGACCGGCGGGATCCGGGCGGCGTCGCCGGTGAGGTCGATCCGGGCGGGCAGGTCGGCGAGGCCGATCCGCGTCGCCAGGACGTCCGGGTCGCCGCGGCGGCGCTCCCAGAGCCGCCGCCGGGGCCCGGTCGCGGTGAGCAGCACCTCGGCCGGGTCGGGGTGCAGCGCGCGGCGCTCGGCCTCGTCGTCCCGGCGCAGCCGCTCCAGCTCGGCGTCGAACTCGGCGGACCTGCGCTCGTGCTCCTTCAGGGACTTGCGCCCGAACAGCCGGAGCCGCTCCAACGGGCCCTGCTCGGGAGGCCGCGGGACCTCCAGTCGCCTGACCCGAGGCACGACGTCCGGACGGGGCGGCCGGTCGAACGCGAGGCCGCCGTCCGGAAGGGGTTCAAGGTGGGCGTCGGGGGCGCCGCTCGGCCCGAGCGTCAGGACGCTGGAGCCCACCCGCAGGTGGCCGCCCGCCGGCCACATCGTCTTCGCGGCCAGGGGCGTCCCGTCGAGTGCGGCGGCGCCGCGCACCGTCAGCTCGGACGCCTCCACCTCGACGGCCTCCCGCCCGACCGTGAGCCGCAGCGACCGCGCCGGGACGGACGGATCGTCCAGCGCCACGTCCACGTCCCGGCCGGACCCGATCGTGCTGACCCCGAGTCCGAGCCGGTGCACCGAGCCGGCCGCCGGGCCGCCGACGACCCGCACCTCGACCAGCCCGGTCGGCTCGGCGAGGACGGTGGCCGCGGCGCCGCGCCGGTCGACCGCCACGACGGCGCCGTCCCGCAGCTCCCGGACGGCGAGGGCCTCGGGGTCGAGCATCCGCCCGTCCATCCACAGGGCCCGCCGTGGACGTCCCGCGCGCCCTCCTGACCTCAGCGGCTCGTCCGGGCTCGGCAGCTCGCCGGTGTCTGGGAGGACGTCGTTCGTCAGGCGGTGGGCCCGGCCGTCGAGGAGGGCGGTGAGCGACTGGGCGACGCCGTCCACGGTGGCCTCGGAGTCGACGTCCATCACGACATCGCGCGGTCCCGTGCCCGTGAGTGCCGTGAACGAGATCCGCATTCGGTGCCCTCCGATGCCGTCAGGACAAGGGCTCAGCTTAATTACCCGCGGGCGTCCGCTGCCCGCGGGCCGCGATGATCGCCCTGAGGGCGTCGTCCATCGGGGTCGGCGCCATCCCGAACGTGGACTGGAACGCCGAGGAGTCCAGCACGAACGGCTTGTCGAACTGGTACCGGGTCTCCCGCAGCTCCTTGACCAGCGGGTTGAACAGCCCGATCACGTTGAAGACGGGCCGCGGCAGCGCGGAGACGCGCGGCGCCGGAGCACCGGCGATCTCGCACAGCCGCTCCGCGACATGGAGCGGGGAGACGGCCGGGCCGGTCGGGACGTGCCAGGGCCGTCCCCATGCGCGCTCGTCCGTCCCGGCGATGGCGAGGGCCTCGGCGACGTCCGGCAGGTACGTCCACGCGTGCGGGACGGACGGGTCGCTGAGGTAGGTCACCCGCTTGCCCGCCAGCAGCGGCTTCACGAACCGGACCTCGCCGACGGGCCCCGCGTCGGTGCTGCCCGGCCCGTAGTAGTCGGACCCGCGCAGCTCGGTCATCCGGATGCGGCCCGCCTTGTGCGCGGCCAGCGCGTCCTCCCACATCTTCGCGCGCACCCGGCCCTTGGCGCCGGTGGTCGCGAGCGGCAGGTCCTCGGTCATGGGACCGTCCACCGGCCCGTAGCCGTACAGGTTGCTCAGCGTCACCAGAACCGCCCCCGTGGCCTCGGCGGCGCCCAGGAAGGACGACGCCATCGGCGGCCAGTCCTGCGTCCAGCGGTTGTAGGGCGGGTTGACGCAGTTGTAGAGCGTGTCGGCGCCCGTGGCGACCTCGGTCAGCCGGGCCTGGTCGGTGACGTCGGCGGCGATCCGCTCGACGCCGTCCGGGCCCGAGCCGGACCGGGTCACGACAACGACTTCGTGCCCCTGCTCGACGAGTCGTCTTGCCAGGTGCGCGCCGACTTGGCCCGCTCCGACGATCACGTGCCTGCCCATGGTGCTCTCCTCGCGTTCGATGCTCCGTTGCGAGAGCAATGCTCTCCCTTGTGAGCGGCCGTGTCAAGAGCAGTGCTCTCATTTTGGTGCGACGCTCTGCTAACATCGGGGTCATGAGCGCGGTTCGTACGGCACGGGAACGAGTTCGGGCGGAGCTGATCCGGGAGATCACCGAGACCGCCGGCCGGCAGCTGGCCACCGCGGGCGCGGCCGGGCTGTCGCTGCGCGCGGTCGCCCGCGAGCTGGGCATGGTGTCCTCGGCGATCTACCGGTACGTGCCGAGCCGCGACGACCTGCTCACCCTGCTGATCATCGACGGGTACAACGCGGTCGGCGAGGCGGTCGAGCGCGCCGACGCCCGGCACGCCGAGGCCGCCCCCGGCGACTTCGCCGGACGCTGGCTCGCCGTGTGCGGGGCCGTCCGGGAATGGGCGCTGGCGCACCCGCACGAGTACGCCCTGCTGTACGGGTCGCCCGTCCCCGGCTACAAGGCGCCGGACGACACCGTCGCCGCCGCCATCCGGGACAACGTCGTCTTCGCCCGGATCGTCACCGAGGCGCACGCCGCCGGCGCCGTCGAGCCGGACGGACAGTACCCGCCTCCTCCACCCTCGATCGCGGAGGGCCTGGGCCGCGCGCGCGCCTTCGTCTCCATGGACGTCCCCGACGACGTGATCGCGCGCTCCCTCACCGCATGGGCCGGCCTGTACGGCACGGTCAGCTTCGAGGTCTTCGGCCAGTACAACAACCTGATCGACGAACCGGCGCGGTCCGACTACTTCGACCACACGATGACGCTCCTCGGACGCCTCATCGGCCTGAAGCGCTGACCCGGACGGCCTCGCGGGCCGTCCACCTGGGGGGCCGTCCAGTGGTGTCCACCCTGGGGTCAGTGACGCGTGTGACTGATGGTAAGTGACCAAGTGATCAACGATTTCCCAGGTCACCGCGGTACGCCGCGACAAGCCGCGCTACCCGTTCACCGAATCCATTGACGTGACCTTGCCGCCCCCGCAAGCATGGATCGCTCGGTGATGCGCGGGGCCCTGCCCGACGGGGTTCGCGGAGGCGGAAGGAGCGCGTGGGCAGCGCGATGAAGTCCAACCAGTCGACCATTTCCGGCGGTGGTGGGACGGGCCCGTCCGGCGGCGCGGCGGGGCTCGGGCGTACCGGGCTCGGCACGTCCGGCGGGCAGCGGCTCCCCGCGTCCCCGCGCGAACGCAAACCGGCCCTGGCGGCGCTCGCGCTGCTGCTGATCCTCGGCGGCGCCCTCGCCAGCGCGTACCTCGTGATGGCGAGCGGCGAGCGGGTGTCGGCGATCCGGATCGCGCAGCCGGTCGCGGCCGGGCAGAGCATCCCGGCGAGCGCCCTCGAAGAGGTCCAGGTCGGCGACACAGGCATCCAGTACCTCGACTGGTCGGAGCGGGCGAAGGTGACCCGCCACGTCGCGGCCGTCCCGCTGGTCAAGGGCGCGCTGCTGACCAACTCCATGATCAGCCCGGCGGACGCGCCGTCCAGCGGACGGCTCATCGTCGGGCTCGCGCTGAAGCCGGGGCAGTTCCCGTCCGGCGGCGGCGACGTCGGCGTCGAGGTCGGCAGGCACGTCATGCTCTACGCGGTCGGCGGTGCGACGAACGGTGGTCCCCGCCCCGGAACGGTCCTCTCCCAGGACGCGATCGTCGTCGGCATGAGCGACGGCGGCGGCGGTGGCGGCGGCCTCGGCGGCGCCCAGCTGCGCTCCGAGCAGACCACCGTGAGCGTCGCCGTCCCGCCCGCCGACGCGCCGCTGGTGACGCAGGCGGCCTCCGCCGGGACGATCGCGGTCGCGCTGATCCCGGCCGGGGCGAACACCGCCGTCCCGCCGCCCGCCACCCCCGGCGGCGGCACGACCCCCGGCGGCGGCACGACCCCGGGCGGCGGCGCGACCCCCGGCGGCGGCGCGACCCCCGGCGGCGCGACGCCAGGCGGCACCGGCGGGACCGTCCCCGTCCCTGGGGGCAGCGGCGCCCCGGCAGCAGGCACGGGCGGTAACTGACGGTGGCACTCATCGCGCTCGCGGCCGACAAGGGGGCGCCGGGCGTCACGACGGCCGCGGTCGCCCTCGGCGCGGTGTGGCCGCGTCCCGTGCTGGTCGCGGAGTGCGACCAGGCGGGCGGCGACCTCGTGTACCGGCTGCCCGCCGCGGCCGCGGACGGCGACGGCGCCGAGGGCATGCTCAACCCGTCCCGCGGGCTGCTCAGCCTCGCCGCCACGGCCCGCCGCGGCCTGCGGCCCGACCAGATCGCCGAGCACTGCCAGCGGCTCGTCGGCGGCCTCGACGTGCTCGTCGGGATCACCAACGCCGAGCAGGCGCAGGCGATGACCTGGCTGTGGAGCCCGCTCGGCCGCGCGTTCGCCGGCCTCGCCCCCGTCGACGTGATCGCCGACTGCGGCCGGCTCGGCGCTGACACGCCGCTGACCGGGCTGCTGCGGGAGGCCGACCTGGTCGTGCTGCTCACCCGCGCCACCCTGGAGCAGGTCGCACACCTGCGCGAACGCGTCGCCGCGCTGACCGCGGAGATGCGCGGCGGCCCGCCCGTCGGCGTGCTCGTCCTCGCCGACCCGCGCGACTTCCGCGGCTCGATCGCCGAGGTCGACCGCATCCTCGCCACCGCCAGGGGCCGCGGCGCCGCCCACGACCCCGAGCAGGGGCCCCCGCCGCCGGACGTGACCGTCCTCGGCGGCCTGGCCCTCGACCCGAAGGGCGCCGAGCTGCTGTCCGGCCGCTGGGGCGGGCGGCTGGACCGGTCGCTGCTGATCCGCTCCGCCCGCGAGGTCGCCGGCGACCTCGCCGGACGCCTCCCGGGGGCCGCGCAGCCGCCCCCGCCGCCGCAGAGCCTGCCGGCGGCGCAGTCGCCGCCGCCCGAAGGCTGGCCGGTTCCCGAAGGACGCGTCCCGGTCGGCGGGCAGCACGAGGAGGGGCGGCCGTAGATGGACCACGGGCTCGTCAAACGCCTCCGCCAGGAGGTCGGCGACCGGCTGGCGCAGCAGCGCAGGCTGGACGCCGCCAACGGCCTGCCGCCCATGTCCGGGGAGGACGAGCGGCAGTTCGCCCGCGCGCTCATCGGCCAGGTGCTGGAGGAGTTCGCGCGCGGCGAGATCACGTCCGGGCGGCGTCCGCCGAACGCCGAAGAGGAGGAGGCGCTCGCCGCCGGGGTGCACGCCGCGCTGTTCGGCGTCGGCCGCCTCCAGCCCCTCCTCGAAGACCCCGAGATCGAGAACATCGACGTCAACGGCTGCGACCGCGTGTTCATCGGCTACGCCGACGGCCGCGAGGTGCTGGGCGAGCCGGTCGCCGAGAGCGACGAGGAACTGGTCGAGCTGATCCAGATCCTCGCCGCGTACAGCGGGCTGTCGTCGCGCCCGTTCGACACCGCGAACCCGCAGCTCGACCTGCGGCTGCCGGACGGCTCCCGGCTCTCCGCGATCATGGACGTGACCGTCCGTCCCGCGCTGTCGATCCGCCGCGCCCGCCTCGGCAAGGTGTTCCTCGCCGACCTCGTCGGCAACGGCACGTTCTCGCAGGAGATCGGGCTGTTCTTCCGCGCCGCCGTGCTCGCCCGCAAGAACATCATGATCGCGGGCGCGACGAACGCGGGGAAGACGACGCTGCTGCGCGCCGTCGCGAACGAGATCCCGCCGCACGAGCGGCTCATCACCGTCGAGCGGGCCCTGGAGCTCGGCCTGGACGCCTTCCCCGAGCTCCACCCGAACTGCGTCGCGTTCGAGCAGCGGCTGCCGAACTCCGAGGGGCAGGGCGCGATCACGATGGCGGAGCTGGTCCGCAGGTCGCTGCGGATGAACCCGTCCCGCGTGATCGTCGGCGAGGTGCTCGGCGACGAGATCGTCACGATGCTGAACGCGATGACGCAGGGCAACGACGGGTCGCTGTCGACGATCCACGCGAACTCGTCGGTCGAGGTCTTCAACCGCATCGCCACCTACGCGATCCAGTCGGACGAGCGGCTGCCGGTCGAGGCGACCCACATGCTGATCGCGGGCGCGATCGACTTCGTCGTGTTCATCGAGAAGCGCAACGAGTACGCGGCCGGGGGGCGGCTGCGCCGCTACGTGTCCAGCGTCCGGGAGGTCACCGGCGTGGACGGGCGCGTCCTGTCGTCGGAGGTGTTCGCGCTCGGGTCCGGCGGGTACGCCGTGCCGTCCGCGCCGATCTCGTGCGTCGAGGAACTCGCCGACCACGGGTACGACCCGTCCGCCGGAGGCTGGTGATGTACGCGCCCGACGTGCTCCTCGCCATCGTCACCGGCGCCGTGGCGGGCGGCGGGCTGATCCTGCTGGTCGCGGCGCTGCGCGGGCTTCCGGCGCGGTCGCGTCCCGTCCGCGGCCGCAGCCGCGAGGACCTCGTCAGGACGTTCACCACCCGCACCGCCGTCGCCGTCATCGTCGGCATGGTCGTGCTGATCGTGACGCGCTGGCCGATCGCCGCCGCCGGGACCGGCGCGCTCGTCCTGGCCTGGAACGGCCTCGCGGGCGGCGCCGCCGAGGAGCGCAGGGCCATGGCGCGCCTGGAGGGCCTCGCCGCCTGGACGGAGTCGCTCCGCGACACCATCGCCGGGGCCGTCGGCCTCGAACAGGCCATCCCCGCCTCGCAGCGCGCCGCCGCGCCCGCGCTGCAGCAGCCGCTCCGCAACCTCGTCGACCGGCTGCACACCCGCGTCCCGATGCCGGAGGCGCTGCGCCGCTTCGCGGGCGACCTGGACGACCCGTCCGCCGACCTGGTCATCGCCGCGCTGATCCTGAACTCCAAGCTCCGCGGCCCCGGACTGCGCGACATGCTGAGCGCGCTCGCGAACTCCGCTCGCGCCGAGCTGGACATGCGGCGCCGTGTGGAGGCCGACCGGCGGTCCACCCGGCGGAGCGTCCGGATCGTCGTCGCCGTCTCCGTCGGGACGGCCCTGGCCCTCGCCGTGTTCAACCACTCCTACGTCGAGCCGTACGACGACTTCCTGGGGCAGCTCGTGCTGTGCATCGTCGTCGCCCTGTACGGGGCCGCGTTCCTGTGGCTGCGGCGGCTGGCGAAGTACGAGCTGCCGGGGCGTTTCCTCAGCGAGCCGCGCAAGACCGTCCAGCCGGGCGTGCCGGGCGAGGTGCCGAGCACCGTCGCGGGCTGGCAGGGCGACGGCCCCGACCCGCAGGAGCTTCCGCTCCGCGGCCGTCACACCATGGACGCGGGCGGCGGTGGCGCCCCGTGAACGGCCTGAACGCCGCGATGATCGCGGGCGCGGTCGTCGGCCTCGGACTGTACGTCCTCGTCCGCGCGCTGTTCCCGCAACGGCCGGGACTCGCCGCGCGGATGGCCGCGCTCGACACCGCCCGCCGCCGTGACCTGGAGGAACGGCAGGCCGGACGGCTCTCCCCGACGCTGGACAAGGTCGGCGGGATCCGCGCCAGGATCGGACGGGAGCTCGCGCGGGTCTGCGAGTCGCGCGGCTGGCGGCTGCGCTCCGTCCGCGCCGACCTCGCCATCACCGAGCGGTCCCTGGAGGGATTCCTCGCGACGAAGTTCCTGCTGCCCGCCGCCGCGCTGCTGTTCATCCCGCTGATCGTCGCGTACTTCACGCTGCTCGGGCTCGGCTCGTCCGTCGCGGTGCCCGTCTGGATCTGCGTGCTGTTCGCCGCGCTGTTCTTCTTCTTCCCCGACATGCAGCTCCGCCAGGAGGCGCAGGCCCGCAGGCAGGACTTCCGGCACGTCGTCGGCGCGTTCCTCGACCTGGTCTCGATGAACCTCGCGGGCGGACGCGGCGTCCCCGAGGCGCTGATGACCGCCTCGAACGTCGGGGAGGGCTGGGCCATGCACCGCATCCGCGACGCCCTGTCCAACGCCCGCATCACCGGTCAGACGCCCTGGCAGGCGCTCGGCCGGCTCGGCGAGGAGCTCGACATCGCCGAGCTGCGCGACCTCGCGGGCGCGCTCGCGCTCGTCGCCGACGACGGCGCGCAGATCCGCAAGTCCCTCGCCGCCCGCGCCGCGTCCATGCGCAGCCGCGAACTGTCCGAGCTGGAGGGCAAGGCGGGCGAACGCTCCCAGTCGATGCTCGTCGCGCAGCTGTTCCTGTGCGCCGGGTTCCTGATCTTCCTGGCCTACCCGGCCCTGATCCGGGTGCTCGCCTCATGACGCGCGCGGCCCGGCCCGAGACCGTCCCCGACCCCGTCCCCGACCCCGCCGACGACACCGCCGAGACGGCCCACTGGAGGTGCCACGATGAGTCAGCACAACCCTTTCAACGATCCGTTCGTCGCGTATCTGCGCGCCCTGGCCGGCGCGCGGCTCGCCCGGCTGCGCTCCGACGAGGAGCGCAGCAAGGGCGCGTCCGCGATCGAATGGGCGATCATCACCGCGATCCTGGCGCTGCTCGCCATCACGATCGGCGCGGTGATCACCAAGAAGGTCACGGACAAGGCCAACAACATCAACACCGGCTGACGCTCCGCCCGCCCCGCGACGGGCTCCGCTCGGACGGCGGCGTGTCGTCGATGGAGTGGGCGCTGCTCACGCCCGTCCTCATCCTGCTGATGATGGTCGTCGTGCAGTTCGCCATGGTGTTCCACGCCCGCCATGTCGCGCTCGCGGCGGCGCAGTCGGGCGCCCGCGTCGCGCGGACCTCGCCCGTCGGCGGCGGCTGGGAAGGCGCCGCGTCCGCGAAGGCGGCAGGCGACGCCCGCGCCATCGGCCCCGAACTGCTGGACGGCCTCGACGTCCGGACCGGCGAGGCCGGCGACGAGCGCTGGGTCGAGGTCAGCGGGACGGCGGTGTCCGTCATCCCGTTCATGAAGTTCCACGTGTCGCAGCGCTCGCAGGGACCGATCGAATGCTTCCGCCCGGACGTCGGCGACGGCACCGCGTGCGAGCGGGGGGCCGGGCCGTGAGAGCCCCCGAGCGCGGGTCGATGTCCCTGGAGATGGTCCTGGTGACGCCCATCTTCGTCGCGTTCCTGCTGTTCCTCGCCGCCGCCGGCCGCATGGTGGACGCGCAGAGCCAGGTGGACGGCGCCGCACGGGACGCGGTGCGCGCTGCGTCCATCGCGCGCAGCGCCTCGTCCGCGCAGAGCTTCGCCGCCGAGACCGCCGCCGCCGGGCTCCGGGACAACAAGTGGTGCGCCGGCGGGCCGTCAGTGCAGACCGACGTGTCCGACTGGCGGCCTGGCGGCCGCGTCGGCGTGACGATCACCTGCGACGTCGACCTCGGCGACCTGTCGTTCATCGGGCTGCCCGGCACCAAACGCCTCCAGGGCGACGCGATCGCCCCCATCGACACGTTCACGTTCCGCGGCACGGACCCCGGAGACGGCCAATGAGACGGCTGGTCGCCCGCCTCAGGCGAGCCGCGCGCGACCGGTTCGGACGCGACCGGGCCGGACGCGACCGGGGCACGATCGCGCTCTACACGGTGCTGTTCACGCCCATCGTCCTCATGCTCGCCGGGCTGCTGGTGGACGGCGGCCTCGCCATCCACGCCCGGCAGCGCGCCGCCGACATGGCCGAGCAGGCCGCCCGCGCCGGCGCCGACCAGATCGACACCGACGAGCTCCGGCGGACCGGCCGGCCCGTCCTCGATCCGGGCCGGGCCCGCGCCGCCGCCTGCGACCTGCTCACCGCCTACCGCGACCAGGTCACCGCCTCCCAGTGCGACGCGGACGAGGAGGAGGTGGCCGTGACCGTGCAGATCACCGTCCGGCCGCAGCTGCTCGGGATCATCCCCGGCTTCAGCGAGTTCCAGCTGACGTCGGGCGCGACCGCGCATCCCGTCACGGGCGGCCCAGACGCCGGAGGAATCGACCCGTGAGCGGCGGCCGAAACAGTCCTACGATGAGTGCGACGTCCACGCGCAGGGCAGGCGGCGACCGGCGAACGGCAGGGGCGCGATGGTGACACGGCAAGGGCAGCGGCCACCAGGCGGTTCTGGAGGGTCCTCCCACAAGGGATCGGTCCGGGTCCGGCGGCGCAGCGCGGGCGAGGTACTGGCCGGGATCTGCGCGCTCGCCGCGCTGACGGTGCTGATGGTGGGCGTCCCGGTCGCGCTGCTGACCCTGTTCGGGTCGCCGCTTCCGGAAGACATGCCCGCGGCGTCCGACCTGACGAACAGGGTCGGGCCCGGCGCGCTCATGGACATCCTGGTCGTGCTGGTGTGGTGCGCCTGGATCGTGCTCGCGGCGTGCGTCGTCGTCGAGGTGTACGCGGGCGTCCGCGGCGTCGGCGTCCCGGCGCGGGTGCCGCTGGCGGGCGGGATGCAGTCGCTGGTGCACCGACTCGTCGTGGCCGCGCTGCTGCTGTTCTCCGCCACGTCCGTGATCGTGCCGGCGTTCTCGGGCGGCGGCGGGCTGTCGCAGCACCCCCCGGCGCAGACGCAGGCGCAGGAGTTCCAGCGGCCCCCGGCCGCGCCGGAGCCCGTGCCCGTCACCGACCGGGCCGAGGCGGCGCCCGCCGAGAACCTGATCGACGAATCGGCGACGACCAAGATCTACCGGGTGCAGCCGCCGGAGGGACGCCATCACGAGAGCCTGTGGGAGATCGCCGAGAAGTGCCTGGGCGAGGGCCGCCGCTACAAGGAGATCTTCGCGCTCAACAAGAACCACATCCAGCCGGACGGGACGCGCCTGACGATCGCCAGCCTGATCCGTCCGGGCTGGATCCTGGAGATGCCGGCGGACGCCAAGGGCGCGAAGGTCATCCCGGCCAAGGACCTCAAGGACTACTTCCGCTACGGCCACCCCGTCCCCGACAAGCCCGCGAAGCCCGCCAAGCCCGAGCGGCCCGCCCAGCCGGAGAACCCGGAGAACCCCGAGCAGCGCCAGCAGCCGCAGAAGCCCGAACAGCCCGAACGGCCCCAACAGCCGGAGCAGCCCGCGCAGCCGGAGCAGCCGCGCGAGTCGGCGCCGACCACCCCAGCTCCCGACCCGAAGCCGCAGCAGCCCGCCCCGCCGACGTCCGCCCAGCCTCCAGCGTCCCAGCCCGCACCATCACAACCGGCGCCGTCGAAGCCGCCCGCATCGCAACCCCCTGCCTCCCAGCCTCCGGCTTCGCAGCCGCCCGCGTCGCAGGCGCCGTCGTCCGCGCCGCCGGCCGCGGAGCAGCCGTCCGGGCCGTCCGGCGAGATGGACGGCGACGCGGGCAGCGGCGGCGCGTCGGTGCCCGGCCAGGACGACCGGTCCGACGAGTCCGGCGGGTGGTTCGACGTCGGCTGGCCGCACGGACTGGCCGCGGCGTCGCTGCTGGCCGCCGGGCTGCTCGTCGCGCTCGGCCGGCGCCGCCGCGTCCAGCTCGACAACCGCGCGTCCGGGAACATGATCGTCCGGCCGGAGGGCGACGCGGCGGACGCGGAGCGGGCGCTGCGGCTCGGCGCCGACGACGACGCGACCCGGCTCCTCGACCTCGGGCTGCGGCACCTGTCGAAGTCGATGGCGGCGGGCGGCCGGGCGCTGCCGACCGTGTACGGCGTGCACATCGGACGCTCCCAGAGCCTCGACCTGTGGATCGCGCCCGCCGACCGGAACCCGCCCGCGCCCTGGCAGGCGTTCGACGACGGCCAGGTGTGGCGGCTGTACGGCGACGCGCTCGCGGGCCTTGAGGCGTCCGACCTCGGCGACGTCCTCGCCCCGTACCCGGGCCTGGTCTCCATCGGGACGAACGACAACGGCCGCATCCTCGTCGACCTGGAGGCCGCGCACGGGCTGATCGCGCTGCGCGGCCCGGAGGACGTCCGGCGGGCGGCGCTGTCCGCGATCGCGATCGAGCTGGCCACCAACCGCTGGTCCGACCACATGCGGATCACGCTCGTCGGGTTCGACGGCGAGCTGGGCGAGGGGCTGGCGGAGATCGCGCCGGACCGGGTCAGGTCCGTCCCGACGCTCGCGGACGCGCTGCCGGAGCTGGAGGGGCGCAGCGAGGAGGTCCGGCAGGCGCTCGCCGCGTCCGGGGTCGACTCGGTGCTCACCGGACGCTGCCGCGGCGTGTTCGGCGAGGCCTGGATGCCGCACTACCTGATCATGGCGGACCGGCCGTCCGAGCGGGACGCGGACCGGCTCGTCGCGCTCGCCCGCACCGGCACCCGGATGGCCGCCGGGTACCTCGTCCCCGGCGACGTGCAGGGCGCCACCTGGACGTGGGACGTCGACGCCGCCGGACGCCTCCAGGCGGGCGTGCTCGGCTTCGACGTCGACGCGCAGCTCGTCCCGGACGACGCCTACCGCCGCGTGTTCCAGCTGTTCCGGGCCGCGAACCGGCTCGACTCCGTGGAGCTGCCGGGGCTGGCCGGCGGCGCGGAGCCGCCGACCGCGCAGCAGTCGTCGGTCGACATCCGGCTGCTCGGCCCGATCGAGGTCGAGGCCCCGGGCCCGATGGACGAGGGCCGCCGCGAGCTCAGCACCGAACTGCTGGTGTTCCTGGCGGCGCATCCGGAGGGCGTCCACCCGACGGTGCTGTCCGGCGCGGTCTGGCCGCGCGGGGTGAGCCCGGCGGTCCGCGACGCGTCCGTGGCGCGGGTGTCGGACTGGCTCGGCCGGGACGCGCGCGGCCGCCCGAACCTGTACTACGACGAGCGCGGCCGGATCAGGCTCGGCTCGGAGGTGCGGGTCGACCTCGCCGTGTTCCGCTGGCTGGTGTGGCGGTCGGCGGCGGAGCCCGCGTCCGAGACCGCGTACATGGCGTACGCGCTGGACCTCGTCCGCGGCCCGCTCCTCGCCGGACGCCCGCGCGGCCGGTACGCGTGGCTCGCCGACCACGACCTGGAGTACGAGGCGTCCGCGCGGGTCATCGACGTCGCGCACCGGCTCGTCGTGCTGCGGCTGGACGAGGGCGACGCGCGCGGCGCGGTGAGCGCGGCCCGCGCCGGGCTGCGGCTCGCGCCCGAGGACGAGGGCCTGTGGCGCGACCTGCTCCGCGCGACCCACGCCACCGGCGACATCGCGCAGGTGCAGGTCGTCGTGAACGAGCTGCGCGGCCGCATCGCGCGCGACCCGCTGTACGACCAGCTCCAGCCCCAGACGGAGGCGCTCGTCGAGGAACTCCTCCCCGACTGGCACGGCGTCGGCTCCCGCTGAGCCGCGCCCAGTTTCAGCGGTACAGGCCGGTGCCGCCGAGCGAGTACCGGCCCGGCTGCGGGTGGACGCACAGCCCCGCCGGACGCCCCGTGACCACGGCCTTCCGCAGGACGCGTCCCGTCCGGGTGGACACGGCGTAGACGAGACCGGTGGGGTCGGCGAGCCACAGCACCGTCCCGTCCGAGGAGACCCCGCCGGGCGCGGGGGAGCCGCCGCCCGGCAGCGGCCACCGGGACGTGACGCGCCGGGTCGCGAAGTCGACCGCGGCGAGGACGCCGCCGCCGACGACGAACAGCCGCCGCGCGTCCCGGCTGATCGCGAGGCCGCGCGCGCCCGGCGCCGTCGGGACGAACCCCAGCAGGGCGAACCGGTGCGCGTCCACGAGCCACACCCCGCCGTTGACGGCGTCCGCCACGTAGAACACGGCGCCGCTCGGCGACAGCCGCAGGTCGCCGGGACGCGCCCCGTCCGGCAGCCGGATCGTCCCGGTGACGCCGCGTCCCGCGAGGTCCACGCGGGCGATCCCGCCGGTGGACGTGCAGGTCGTGACGAGCGCGGACCCGTCCAGGGTGAAGTCGGCGTGCCCGGGTGCGCACGGCATCGGCACCGACGCCTTGAGCAGCATCGTGCGCGGGTCGCGGACGTCGACGCGGCGCGGCCCGCGGGCCAGGACGAGCGCGTCCCGTCCGTCCGGCGTGAAGTACAGCCCGGCGGCCCCCGGCGCCCGCACCGGACGGCCCTGCCCGCCGCCGTGCGGCCCGACCGGGACGAGGACGCCGTTCGCCCGGTCGGCGGCCCACACCCGCCGCAGATCCCAGGACGGGACGACCCGCGACACCGCAGCCCCCGTGCGGAGCCGCCCGACGAGGCGGAGCGTGTCCGCGTCGATGACGTCGACGACCCGCCCTTTCGCGACGTACAGCCGCGCCGGAATCCCGCGCGCGCTCGGCGCGATCATGCCGGGCCCGGTGGCGGCGTAGACGCGTCCGCCCTCGGGCGGGACCGCCGCTCCCCGGCTGCCCGGCACTCCGCCGCCGGGCAATCCATCGCCCGGCGGCTCGGCCCGCGCCCCGTCCCCCGGACCCGACCGGCCGGTGCCCGGGCGGACGCTCGAATACGGCGCCGGGCCGCCGAGCCCGACCACCGGGCCGTCCGGGGAACCCTCCCCGGGCCGGTAGAACGGGACGGGCGACTCGCACCCGGCGAGAACGCCGCCGGTCAGCGCGAGGGCCGCGGCGAGCGGGAACGCGGCGGCCCGTGATCGTCCCTCATGAGGTCCCATGCGCGGTCTCCCCCCATCACCGCGGGGACCTTACCGAGGGACGACTCCAAGTGTCCGACCAATTGCAAAACGTGTTCGCCCCCATGGCCGCGCGGAGACGCGCAAAAGGATGCGTGGGGCGACGCGGGGCGACGCGGGGACGCTAGTCGGATTTGCCGATGCCGATGCCGAACTCGCGGTAGACGCGCTCCCAGAAGCCGTCCCGCAGCCAGGTGCGGGCCTCCTGGTAGGGGCGCAGCGAGGAGCCCAGTTCCTTCTCGGCCTCGATCAGCAGTTCCTTGTCGATGACGGGCGGCAGGATCGGTCCGGGAAGCAGGTCGCGGATGTTGTCCCGGCCCCGCTCGAAGATCCACTTCTGTGCGACATGCTCGCCGATCTCCAGCATGTGGTCGCGCTCGGGGCCGAGCTTGCCGTCCGTCGCGGCCGCGGCCGCGTTGTTCATCGACGCGGCCACCGTCGCGGGCGTCGCGCCGGCCGGGACCGGGACGCTGCTGCGGACGGTCGCGGGCGTCGGCTTGACCGCCGGGGGACGTCCCGCGAACACCTGCGACGGCGACGGGACGGGACTCGTCCCCTTCGCGGCGGCAGCGGCCGCGGCGTCCCGGACGGCTGCCGCGGTCCCGGGCGCGGGCGGCGGCAGCAGCTTGGCCTTGGTGAAATACGGACGCAGGAAATCGGCCGGCAGCACCTCGACCGTGTCGGACTCCCAGACGAGCCACTCGGCCTGGTTGGAACCGTGCGTCGGCTCGACCCCCCACAGGTGGACGCGGACGCCGTAGCGCTGCGCCGCCTCGACCGCGGGCAGCATGTCCTCGTCGCCCGCCAGCAGCACCGCGTCCGTGATGGCGCGATGCCGGGCGAGGGCCTCAAGGTCGGCGCGGAGCTGGGCGTCCACGCCCTTCTGCTGGCCCTGCGCGTTCAGGTTCCCGAGGCGCAGCTTCACCAGCGGAAGGTTCGCGATGACGCGCTGGTCGACCGTCGGCTGCCGCTTCGGCGCGGCGTCGAACCAGTACACCCGCAGCAGCTCGCCGCGCCGCTGCTCGTCGGCGTGGTCGGTCAGCGCTTTGATCAACTTCTCGGCGGCGACCCGGTACTCGCGCCGGGAACCGCAACTGAGCAGCAGGGCACCGGAGGCCGCGTAAAGGTACCCCGCGTCGACGAAAATGGCGTAGCGCGCGGGCTGTGGAACGAACTCCGAGGTGGCCATGGCCTTCCACCTTATTCGTGACAGGCCCCCGCTGGGCGCGAACCACGGTTGTCCGTCACCCGTCAGTCACCTACCGATCACCGGGGCAGGGCGCTGGCCCGCCACGCGCCGCGGCCGCGCGGGCGCGGTTCGCCCGCGAACGTGCCGCGCACGAGCCGGGACCGATCCGCCCACCGGGACGGCCTCGTCGCGCCGCCGTCCACCGCCGTCGCGGCGGCGCGCGCGCGGGCGGTCAGCACGGCGACCAGAGCCGCGATCTCCGCCGGGCCCGGGTCGCCCCGGACGATCCGCAGGAAGGGCTTGTCCTCGGCGGTCACCAGATCTCCTCGCCTTCTGGGGGCGCCTTCTGGGAGGGTCGGCGCAATGCTCTCATCTGGGGGGCGGGCCCCCAGACCCCCGGGGCTCCGCCCGGAAGCGATCAAAGCGGGATGTTCCCATGCTTCTTGGGCGGCAGCGTCCTGCGCTTCTCCCGGAGCGCCCGGAGCGCCCGCACGACCTGCCCGCGCGTCTCGGACGGCTTGATCACGTTGTCGACGTAGCCGCGCTCCGCCGCGACGTAGGGGTTGGCGAGCGTGTCCTCGTAGTCGGTGATCAGCTCGGCGCGGCGGGTGTCCGGGTCGTCCGCGGCGGCCAGCTCGCGCCGGTACAGGATGTTCACCGCGCCCTGCGCGCCCATCACCGCGATCTGCGCGGTCGGCCACGCCAGGTTGACGTCCGCGCCGAGGTGCTTGGACCCCATGACGTCGTACGCGCCGCCGTACGCCTTCCGCGTGATGACCGTGACCAGCGGGACGGTCGCCTCCGCGTACGCGTACAGCAGCTTCGCGCCGCGCCGGATGATCCCGTTCCACTCCTGGTCGGTGCCGGGGAGGAAGCCGGGGACGTCCACGAACGTCAGCACCGGGACGTTGAACGCGTCGCACGTCCGGACGAACCTGGCCGCCTTCTCGGACGCGTCGATGTCGAGCGTCCCGGCGAACTGCATCGGCTGGTTCGCGACGATGCCGACCGAGTGGCCCTCGACGCGTCCGAACCCGACGATGATGTTCGGCGCGAACTGCTCCTGCACTTCGAGGAACTCGCCGTCGTCCAGGACGTGCTCGATGGCGGTGTGCATGTCGTACGGCTGGTTCGGCGAGTCGGGGATGAGCGTGTCGAGCTCCTCCACCAACTCCTCCGGATCCACCGGCACGTCGAATGCCGGAGCGTCCGACAGGTTGTTGGACGGAAGGTAAGACAGCAGCGCCTTGACGTACTCGACCGCGTCGTTCTCGTCCGACCCCTGGTAGTGCGCCACCCCGGACTTCGAGTTGTGCGAGTGCGCCCCGCCCAGCTCCTCCATGGTCACCTCCTCGCCGGTGACCGTCTTGATCACGTCCGGGCCGGTGATGAACATGTGGGACGTCTGGTCGACCATCACGATGAAGTCGGTGATCGCCGGGGAGTAGACGGCGCCGCCCGCGCAGGGCCCCATGACCAGCGAGATCTGCGGGATCACCCCGGACGCGTGCACGTTCCGCTTGAAGATCTCCGCGTACAGGCCGAGCGCGACCACGCCCTCCTGGATCCGCGCGCCGCCGGAGTCGTTGATGCCGATGACCGGGCAG
The DNA here is from genome assembly GCF_044326345.1 of Actinomadura sp. 9N215. Lineage (NCBI taxonomy): Bacteria > Bacillati > Actinomycetota > Actinomycetes > Streptosporangiales > Thermomonosporaceae > Actinomadura > Actinomadura sp. 9N215. Next base: position 20,658 of record NZ_JBIRBA010000050.1, read on the forward strand.
CCCGTCGTCATCGCGTGGTCCATGACCTTGCAGATCTTCTCGCCGAACACCTCGCCGAGGGAGCCGCCGGAGACGGTGAAGTCCTGGCTGAACACGGCGACCGGGCGTCCGTCGACCGTCCCGTGCCCGGTGACGACGCCGTCGCCGTAGGGCCGGTTCTTCTCCATCCCGAAGTTCGTCGACCGGTGCCGCGCCAGCTCGTCGAACTCGACGAAGGACCCCGGGTCGAGCAGCGCGTCGATCCGCTCCCGGGCCGTCATCTTGCCCTTGGCGTGCTGCTTCTCGACCGCGCGCGCCGATCCGGCGTGCACCGCCTCGTACCGGCGCCGCTCCAGGTCGGCGATCTTCCCGGCCGTGGTGTGGACGTCGTACTCCACCGGGGGTTCAGGGGCTTCCGTGGCCATGCGCGCCAGGGTAACCGCAGGCCGCCGTCCGGGCCGTGATCGGGGGAGTCGTTACGCTGGGGCGGGTGGCCACGAAGACACGCGACACCTTCCGGCAGGACCTGCCCGAGCCGCTCCGCCGCGACGTCCGCCTGCTCGGCGCGATGCTCGGCGACGGCCTCGTCGAGTACGGCGGACGGGACCTGCTGGACGACGTCGAACGCCTCCGCCACGCCGTGATCGCCGCCCGCCGCGGCGAGACCGGCATCGAGGAGGTCGCGTCCCTCGTCGACGGCTGGACGCTGGAACGTGCCGAACAGGTCGCCCGCGCGTTCACCGTCTACTTCCACCTGACGAACCTCGCGGAGGAGCACCACCGGATCCGCACCCTCCGCGACCGCGACACCGGCGACACCGTCCCCGGCTCGGTGGCGGCGGCCGTCCAGCAGATCCGCGCGAGCGACGGCCGCCTGGACGACCTCGTCGACGGCCTGGAGTTCCGCCCCGTCTTCACCGCCCACCCCACCGAGGCCCGCCGCCGCGCCGTCGTCACCGCCATCCAGCGGATCAGCGACCTGATGACCCGCCTGAACGACGTCCCCGGCGCCACCGAGCGCGCGGAGATCGAGCGGAGCCTCCGCGAGGAGATCGACCTCCTCTGGCGGACGGCCCTGCGCCGCGCCGCCCAGATGGACCCGCTGGACGAGGTCCGCACCGCCATGGCCGCGTTCGACGAGACGATCTTCCGCGCCGTCCCGCACGTCTACCGTGCCCTCGACCGCGCGCTGGACGGCGACGGCGCGCCGGACGGCGAAGGATCCGGGACCCGCCCGTCGAAGGCCCGCCCGTACCTGCGCTTCGGCAGCTGGATCGGCGGCGACCGCGACGGAAACCCGTACGTCACCGCGCAGGTCACCCGAGACGCGATCACGATCCAGGCCGACCACGTCCTGCGCGCCCTGGAGACGGCGTGCGCGCGGATAGGCCGCGAACTGACCGTCCACGAGGACACCACACCGGCCTCGAAAGACCTGCTCACCGCCCTCGCCGCCGCGCGCACCGCCCATCCAGGCCTGATCGACGAGATCGCCAAGCGCTCACCCGGCGAGCCGCACCGCCAGTTCCTCCTCCACGCCGCGACCCGCATCGCCGCGACCCGCGAACGCGACGCCGACCTCGCCTACGCGACCCCGGACGAGCTCCTCGCCGACCTGCGCACCGTCCAGGACTCCCTCGCGAGCGCGGGCGCGGCCCGGCAGGCGTACGGACGCGTCCAGCACCTCGTCTGGCAGGTCGAGACGTTCGGCTTCCACCTGGCCGAACTGGAGATCCGCCAGCACTCCGAACTCCACGAGAAGGCCCTCGCCGAACTGGACGGCGACCGCTCCGAATCAACAGAAGAAATCCTCGAAACTCTCCGCGTCGTCGCCTGGATCCAGAGGCGCTTCGGCGTCCGAGCCTGCCACCGCTACATCGTCTCGTTCACACGCTCAGCCGCCGACATCGCCAACGTCCACGCCTTGGCCGCCTCCCTGGGCGAGTCCGCGCCCACCCTCGACGTGATCCCGCTCTTTGAAACAGGCGAAGACCTGGAGAACGCCGCGTCCGTCCTGGACGGCATGCTCCGCATTCCCGCCGTCCAGCACCGCCTGGCCGAAACCAACCGCCGCCTGGAGGTCATGCTCGGCTACTCCGACTCGGCGAAACAGTTGGGCCCCACCAGCGCCACCCTCCGCCTCTACGACACGCAAGAGGCCCTCGCCGCCTGGGCGGCCCGCAACGACATCACGCTCACCCTCTTCCACGGCCGCGGCGGTTCACTGGGCCGAGGCGGCGGCCCGGCCAACCGCGCCATCCTCGCCCAGGCCCCCGGCTCCGTCGCGGGCCGCTTCAAGGTCACCGAGCAGGGCGAGGTCATCTTCGCCCGCTACGGCCACGGCGAGATCGCCAAACGCCACGTCGAACAGGTGACCAGCGCCGTCCTCCTGGCCTCCACTGACGCCGTCCAGGACCGGGCCCGCGAGGCCGCCGCCCGCTTCCGCCCCCTGGCCGACAAGATCAGCGAAGCCGCCCGAACAGCCTTCCGCTCCCTCATCGAGACCCCCGACTTCGCCGCCTGGTTCGCCCAGGTCAGCCCCCTGGAAGAGATCGCCGACCTCCGCATCGGCTCCCGCCCGGCCCGCCGCAAGGCCGCCCGCGGCCTGGAGGACCTCCGCGCCATCCCCTGGGTGTTCGCCTGGACGCAGACCCGCGTCAACCTCCCCGGCTGGTACGGCCTGGGCAGCGGCCTAGCCGCCGTCTCAGACAACGGCGCCGACCTCACCGAACTCCGCGACGCCTACGAAACCTGGCCGCTCTTCAACACCCTCCTGGACAACGCCGAGATGAGCCTGGCCAAATCAGACCGCGCAATAGCCGAGCGCTACCTGGCCCTAGGCGGACGCCCAGAACTCTCCGAAACCGTCCTCACCGAATACGACCGCACCCACCGCCTAGTCCTAGCGGTCACCGACCACGACCGCCTCCTGGAGAACCGCCGCGTCCTCTCCAGAGCCGTAGAACTCCGGAACCCCTACGTGGACGCCCTCTCCCACCTCCAACTACGCGCCCTGAAGACCCTCCGCAAGGGCGTGACCAACGAAGCAGAACGAACCCACCTGGAAGCCCTGCTCCTCCTCTCCGTCAACGGCGTAGCCGCCGGCCTCCAGAACACAGGCTGACCAATGATCAGACCAGCCACCCCCGCCGACCGCCCCCGCATCGAAGAAATCGTCGAAGCCGCCTACGCCCCCTGGGCGGAACTGATCGGCGCCCGCCCCATCCCCATGGACGCCGATTACGCCGCCTTCATCAACGCAGCGCAAGTATTCGTCACCGGAGAAGGCCCAGACGGCCTGATCGTCCTAATCCCCGAACCCGACACACTCCTCATCGAAAACGTCGCCGTGGCCCCCTCCCACCACGGCCAGGGCATCGGCCACCGCCTCCTCGCCTTCGCCGAAGACCACGCCCGCGCTCTGGCTCTCCCAAGCCTCCGCCTCTACACCAACGAACTAATGACGAAGAACATCGCGCTATACGCGTCCCTCGGCTACCACGAAACCGCCCGCGAAGACATAGGCGGCCGCAACGTAGTCCACATGACCAAGCCCCTCACCTAGCTCGGACTAGCCAGACGAACCGCAGAATCGAAGCTCTGGGATCTCATTCAGGTCGTGCCCATACCACCGGTAAATCTTGATCGTGTTCTCACCGGTCAAATCGCTCTCACGGAACCCGAGCACACCCGCGACCCGCCGAACGTCGCTGTCCGTATCGCCCTCGATCTCCAGATAGGGCGGGATGAGCGGCCACCGGTCTATCTCCAGGCGCACCCCGTCGAGGACGAAGGACTCCCGCCGGTTCTCCTGATAACTCTTGGGCCGGTAACCGAGCAGCCCGAGAAGCGTATTGGTCGTCTCGAAGTCCGACACCGTCACTTCGGTCTCACGAGTGCCGGAGATGCCGTCATCGATGATCTCCTTGACGGTCAGCGTGACCTCGCCACCGGCATCCCGCAACCGCACCCACCGCGTGTGGTCGCCGGGCGTGATGTCGTACACGTAACGGCGCATCAGCCGATCCGGTGTGGTCCGCACACCTCCCTTGGCAAGGATCAGGGTGGCTACTGACGCCGGATCGACCTCCAGGACGCGTGCTTCGTGCTCAATGTCGCTCATCAGCCTCCTAAGCCGGACGGACGGTCGCCGAGATTCTCTCTCATGGCCGCGTACTCGGTCTCCCGGAAACACAAGACCTCGCCCGCCGCGTCACTGGTGACGAACTGCGTCACCGGCTGACACAGGTCCATGCGCTGGATGCACACACCGACGTGGTAGCAGCCTTCGCGGTCGCGGTACAGGCGCAGTCCGTAGTAGCCCTCTTGGCATTCACGATCGTTGTTGAACCGGCAAGAGGCGCACGTGCGTGGTAGGCGCACCGGACGGATCTGCTTGAAGTGGACCAGCCGCCCGGAAGGCAGGCGGTAGATGGTCCGAGCGCCAGAGGTTCCCGCGATCAGCAGCCGCCCCACCGGGACGGCTCCAAGGTCTCGAAGGATGCCGTGGATGCCTCTGATCGACGCAACGCCCTCATCGAGCGAATTGAGTAGCCGGACCGACAAGTGCCTGGAGTGGTGTTCGAGCAGATTGATCACTCGCTGTTTGTGGGAGTAGTCGGGGACGACGAGGTTCGCACTCGCGGGCACACCGGCACTGATTGCCGCGTCGATGGACTCGGCGAGAGCGTCCAGCTTCCGCTGCCCCAACTGGGTGGAGGCGTAGCGGGCGCCTTGCACATCCGCCAGTTCGGCAGCCGTCGTTCCGAACACGGAGAAGTTGACACGCGACAGCCCGGCCTCAGCACATCGCTGGATCAGTCGTGAACCGTTCTCCCCGTTGGAGGTCATCGCCACCGTCAGCCCAAGCGTTCGGGCGATCGCGATCAACTCCGGCAACCGGGGGTGCAGGGTCGGTTCACCTCCGGTCAGGTGGACCTCGTTGATATCGAGCAGATCCCGCATGGTCGCCAGAGCCGAGGTGAAGCTTTCGTCGGGTGGGACTATGGCCGGGACGAATCTCGCACCGTTGGTCGCAGCGTAGATCGACACCCTCCCGGAGCGACCGCCCTCTGCGATCGGCAGGGGTAGGCGCCTCCCTTTCGGCTGGTCCGCAGCCACCGGTGTGCCTTCGTTGTGGCAGAAGACGCACGCCAGTCCGCAGGCGTCGATCACTTTCACGCGCAGTGTCCGATCGCGACGTACATGAACGGCCGTGGCCATCGGGAGCCTCCTCGCTTGAACGCCCCCGCCATTGACCTCTCACCGCCTGCCTGCGGTCCAGAAATTTGACAGACTTTGACACGGTGAAAGCGGGATGTGGCCGTCCAACCTCGTCGAACGTGTGCCGCCGGAACAATCGCGGCGAGCACGATTACGCGTGATGCCTTCCACCGCCTCCTCATCATCGGTGCAGGCCGCACGTGAGCGTCTCGGCGATCAGCTCCGTGAGTTGCGCGCCGAGGCCGGCTTCTCGGGAATTGAGTTCGCGCGGAGCGCGGGCTGGGCGGACTCCTCGCTGGTCAGCATGATCGAAAGAGGCCGCCGCACGATCACCGTCGATCACGTGCGGACGTGGTGCCGGATCTGCGGTGCGAGTGAGCGACGGTCGGCTGAGCTGCTGGCCGAGCAGCGGGCTGTCCTCCACATGTGGGAGACCCACAAGGAAGCGACTCGTGCGGGCTTGAAACGTGTTCAGGAGTCCGTCCGCGAGAAGTACGAGCGAGTCCGGGTGCACCGCGTCTACCAGACCAAAGTGATCCCCGGCCTCCTCCAAACGGAGGCGCTCACCACCGCATATCTGGCGCAGGCGCGGGTGGAGCAGCACGTCGCGGTGGACGACGTGGCTAAGGCGGTTGCGGAACGGATGGCGCGGCAGCATGTGCTCCGACGGCCCGGCAAGAGATTCCTGTTCGTGGTGGAGGAGGACGTGCTGTGGTACCGGCCGTTCGCTCCCGAGATTCAGGCGGAACAACTCCGGCACCTGCTGGAGGAGATCCGACTGCCTACGGTCAGCTTTGGTGTGATTCCTCGCATTGCTGACCGACGCGGAGTATCACCGGATGAATCGTTCACCATGACCGAAACCGACATTGTCTCGGTGGAGCTAGTGTCCGGTTACCTGACGATCACCCAGCCGTACGAGATCGGCATGTATTTCGAGGCATGGGAACGACTGTCGGCGCTTGCCGTCCATGGTCGGCCGGCCCGTGAGGTGATCACGACTGCGCTCGCCGATCTTGAAGGCAGGTCTTGACGCAGCCCCGTGCGCGGGTGAAGGTCGATGACGGACATTCCTCGAACAAGAGTATGGAGGCGCTTCACGGTGGCGAATCTTGATTTCGTCGGCAAAGACCCGGAGTCCAAAGATGAGGAGTGCCCTGCCACCTACCGCGACCGTAAAAGCGGTGACTTCTACCATCAGGGTCGCATCGTCACCGATCCTGAGATCATCAAGGATGTCACCGGCCACGGTGTTCTCGGTGCCGACGAGGCTGTTATCTGGCAGCCCGCCCGAATGGCCGACATTCTTAGGGAAGCGGCAACCGCGACGTACGAACCAGCACGTCAAGGGGCGGGACCGCCGAGTTTCGCTGAGCTGCTCGCCGGGACCACGCGATCTGCGGTTCACCTGGAGATGCGCGACACCTACCAGCCGACCGACGAGGAATTCATCCGTTGGAAGGCCGGAGAGCCAGTAGGAAAAGAAGAGGATTGGCGCCGATGGCTGGACCTGATCGGCTCGGCGGTCGCGCGAGGGGTGAAGGTCCGCCGGGCACGCATCGTGTCGGAGCCGGTGACGGACTACATCGCGTTTGAGTACGAAGTCACGCGCATGAACATCAAGGCGGGCGAGGACGTTCGCTGGTTGCCACGGCGGCAGGCATATGAGCTGCTGCTGCCCGGCGCCGACTTCTGGATGTTCGACCAACGACTTGTGCGTTTCAACTTCAACGCCGGTGATGGCACCAGCCTGAAACAGTACGAGTTCGTCTCAGACCCGCGCGCTGTCGCCCAGTGCGTGTCCGCGTTCGAAATGGTTTGGGAGCGAGCCATTCCGCACGAGGAGTACGAGCTCGGACGATAGCCCGTCACTCGCCGCTTCCTGGTCAGTGAGCCACAGTGCCATTCCTCGGTGCCTGGTTCATCGTGGCCAGGTCCATTCGGCGTTGGGGAACATTCGGTATTTCAGTAGCCGGTCCACTCGCTCGGCCGCTTTCTTCGCGTCGTCGCAGGGGGACAGGAAGCCGCCGCGTCCCTTTCCCGCCTCGAAGTAGGCCCAGGTGCCGCCCGGTGTCGCCCGGACCGTCACCACGGCCCCGACGTCCTCCGCCGCGCCGCTCGCGTACGCCCACAGCAGCGGAACCGGGAACCCGAATTCCTCTTTCTCGTAGAGTTCCACGCATCGCCAGCCTTTGGGCTTCAGCGCGACCGCGAGCATTTCCAGGTTTCGGACGGCCGTCTCGTCTCCCAAGAGCGTCCGCCACCTAAGCACGGCCTGCCAGCGTCCCATCGCCTGACGCACACTCATCTCCGGGCACCTTTCTCGCGAATTTCGCTGCTCGACCTCACACCCTGACCCGCGCCCAGACCCATTTCCCGGTCGGATCGGTCGCGTTCACTCCGCACTCCGACGACAGCAGGTCAACTATCGGCAGACCTCGGCCGCCAGAGTCGTCCTCGTTTTCCCGCTCCAACGCCGCAGCGTCTGGGGCCATCACGTCCGCCGCCCGCTTGCGCTTCGGCAGGACGTTCGAGGAGTCCCACACCGCCAGCAGCACGCCCCGAGCCTCGCGCGTGAACCGTACGCGGATCTCCCGCCCGGACGTTTGCCGGACCGCGTTCGTGACGAGCTCGCTGGCGATCAACGTGACGTCATCGCGCAGCACAGCCAGCCCCCACGAGACCAGCCGCGACTCCACCAGCGTCCGAACCAGCCCCGGAGTCGTGCGCGCCGCCTGGACCCGCACCTCCAGCCCGGTGCAGACCATGAGGTTGGTGCGTTCGCAGTCCATCAGGACCACCGCGCCAGTTGACGCAGCACCAGCACGGCCCGCTCCGCCGCCGCGGCCTCGTGCCCGACCTTGCCGAGCACATGCCCGCGCTGACCACCCCACCTGAACCGCTGGCCGTCACACGCGATCACCCGCTCAGGACGCGCCCCTAGCTGCGTGACGAGCGTCCCCTCGTGCACGTCCGCCCGAAGACCCCGCTGCTTGAGCTGCGCCGCTAACCGCTCCAGCGGCGTGCCCGTACCATCGTTCACCGGTCCGACTCCTTCCAGTCGGGCTAGGCCCTGGGCACGGTGGGACAAGCACCGGCCCAGGGCCGTTCGTTTTCCTGCGCCACGTGGTCGTGCGGTGGCACTCTGTGTTCGACCCAGCATGCACCCGTTGCGGTGGTTCTGCAATATGCTCAGCAAGAACAATTTGCCTTTCTGGGAGGTGGTCATGACAGGATCTCCGACCATGCGGCGGCGACGTCTGGCGGCGGAGTTGCGACGAATGCGGACGGACGCGGGGATGTCGATAACGGAGGTGGTGGCGCAGCTTGGCTGGCAGGGGTCGAAGCTCTCCCGGATCGAGACCCGGCAGATCGGTATCAGTACCGCAGACGTCCGAAAGCTTCTCGATCTGTACGGCGTGGACGACCCTCAGCAGGTGCGTCGCCTGGTGGAGATGGCGCGCAGGGCCAAGGAGCGCGGATGGTGGGAGTCGTACGGCGCGACCCTGCCGACCGAGACGCGGACCATGATCGGCATCGAAACAGAAGCCTCATTGATCCGCACCTATGAGCAGGCTCTTATCCCCGGCCTGCTCCAGACTCCCGACTACGCCCGCGCCGTGATACGCGCGGCTCGCCCCACCGACTCACAGGAGGTCATCGATGAGCGCGTAGAGGTACGGCTCGCTCGTCAGAGCCTCCTTGAGGAGAAGGAAGCCCCGCAATTCTGGGTCGTGATCAATGAGGGAGCCATCCGGCAGCTGGTGGGCAGTCCGGCAACCATGGCGTCTCAGTTGCGAAGCTTGACCGAGGAGCGCGACCGGCTCAACGTCGTGGTCCAGGTCCTTCCCTTCGCCGCCGGAGAGCACCCGGCCATGGTCGGCTCCTTCTCGATCTTCACCTTTCCGGCCGAGGACGAGACCGGCGCGGTCTACATCGAGACGATGAACAGCGCCTTGATCCTGGAGAAGCCGCACGACCTGGAGACCTACGGCGATGCCTTCGACCGCATCCGCGCGGCCGCGCTTTCCCCAAGGGGCAGCCAGGAACTGATCAGCGCTCTCGTGGCGGATACGATCTAGCCACAGGAAGGAGCGCATATGCGTACATACCTGGCCATTGAGAAGTGGCGGACGAGCAGCTACAGCGGGGGAACTGGCAACTGCGTCGAGGTGGCCGACCTGGCGGCGAGCATCGGCGTGCGCGACAGTAAGGCTCCGGGCACCGGGCATATCTCCTTCAGCCCCGATGTATGGGCAGTGTTCGTGACCAAGGTCCGGGACGGCCGGTTCGATCTATCGTGAACACGACAAGGGAGGAACGGGCCATGAGCAACGTGGATCTCTCCCGCGCCGTCTGGCGGAAGAGCCGCCGAAGCGGCAACGGCGGCAACTGTGTGGAGATCGCCGATCTACACCATGGTGTCGCCCTGCGCGACAGCAAAGATCCCGCCAACGGGCACCTGACGCTCTCTGCCGAGAGCTTCGCTCGGCTTGTCGCCCGTGTGAAGCGGGACGAGTTCGATCTCTGACCCCCCTGAGCTAGCCCCGGTGCCGACGTCCACCAGCGCGCCCGGCGTCTTTTCGTCCCGAGGTGGAGGTGGGGGCAGGACCACGCGGGTCCTGGCTGAGCAGACGGTGGCCGTTGACCTGATCGGGCCGTTCGGGTGGGTGGGGGTCGGGCAGAATCGGCGGCATGAAGTATGTGCTGCTGATCTGTGATGACGAGGCGGTTTCGCCGAGCAACGAGGAGATGGAAGTCGACCCGGTACACCAGGCTTGGCGGGCGGATCTGGAGCGGCGGGGGGCCGAGATCCTCGGGATGCGCCTGCGGCCGGTGGTGAACGCGACCACGGTCAAGGTCCGCGACGGGGAGACGCTGGTGTCGGACGGGCCGTTCGCCGAGACGAAGGACTTCGTCGGCGGGTTCGTGGTCATCGAGTGCGCGGACCTGGACGAGGCCATCGCGATCGCCGCCGGACATCCCTATGCGCGTTGGGGCGGCGTCGAGATCCGTCCCGTCTGGGAATGAGCGTGTCCGGCGGCTCCGTCCGGGACGCGGTCGACGCGGCGTACCGCGACGAGTGGGGCCAGGTCGTCGCGACCCTCATCGGCATGACGGGTGACTGGGATCTTGCCGAGGACTGTGCGCAGGACGCGTTCGCCGTCGCGCTGGCGAGCTGGCCCCGCGACGGCGTGCCGCGAAGGCCGGGGGCCTGGCTCACGACGGCGGCGCGCAACCGGGCGATCGACCGGCTGCGCCGGGACGCGGCGGGCGCGGCCAAGCTGCGCCAGCTCGCCGTGCTGGCCCGTGACCCGGGCGAGCCGTCCACGGAGGACATCCCGGACGAGCGGCTGCGGCTGATCTTCACCTGCTGCCATCCGGCGCTGCCGTTCCCGGCCCGGGTCGCCCTTACCCTGCGCACGCTGGCCGGGCTGAGCACCGCCGAGATCGCCAGGGCGTTCCTGACCGCCGAGCCTACGATGGCGCAACGCCTGGTCCGTGCGAAGCGGAAGATCCAGGAAGCGGGCATTCCGTACCGGGTGCCGCCCGTCGATCTGCTTCCGGAGCGGCTGGCCGCCGTCCTCGCGGTGCTGTACCTGATCTTCAACGAGGGCTACGACGAGGAGGACGCGCGCCGGGCGCTGACGGCGGAGGCGATCCGGCTGACCCGCGTCCTCGTCCGGCTGATGCCGGGGGAGCCCGAGCCGCGCGGGCTGCTCTCGCTGATGCTGCTGCACGAGGCCCGGCGCACGACCCGCACGGAGGGAGGCGTACTGGTCACGCTGGAGAACCAGGACCGCTCCCGCTGGGACCGGGCGCTGATCACCGAGGGCGTGGCCACGCTCGACGAGGCGCTGGCGATGGGACGTACCGGGCCCTACCAATTGCAGGCCGCCATCGCCGTCTGCCACGCCACCGCCCCCGACGCGGCGAGCACGGACTGGCCGCAGATCGCCGCCCTCTACGCCGAGCTGGGCAGGCTCGCGCCGTCCCCGGTCGTCGACCTCAACCGCGCCGTCGCGGTCGCGATGGCGGACGGCATCCCGGCCGGGCTGGCGCTGGTCGACGAGATCACGGCGTCCGGACGGCTCGACGGCTACCACCTGCTGCCCGCGACCCGCGCCGACCTGCTCCGCCGGGACGGCCGCGCCGCCGAGGCCAGGACGGCGTACGAGGAGGCCCTGAAGCTCGCGCCGACCGAGGCCGAGCGCCGCTACCTGGCCGGACGCCTCAGCGAACTCTGATTCCAGAAAGTTTTTCCGGGTGATGTCGATCCCGGGAGGGTGCCCTTCGTCGGTGGGGCGAAAGTCCACCGAGAGGAAGGGAGAACCCGATGAACACCGACACGACGCCGCCACTGCCCGAGATCGTCGACCGCGCCGCCTGGCAGGCCCGGCTGGACGCCCTGCGCGTCCGGGAGAAGGCCCACACGCGCGAAGGCGACGCCATCGCCGCGGCCCGCCGTCGCCTGGGAATGGTCGAGGTCGACGCCGCCACACCGCTGGTCGGCGCCGACGGGCCCGTCACGCTGCTGGACGCGTTCGAAGGCCGCCGCCAGCTGATCGCCTACTACATGATGTGGTACACGGGCCGTCCCGCCGCCGAGCAGTGCGAAGGCTGCACGTACTACAACGGGAAGGTCCGCGAACTGTCCTACCTGCACACCGCGGACATCACCTACGCCACCCTCTGCCAGGGGCCGTACGAGGAGAGCGTCCGGTACCGCGACTTCATGGGCTGGGACATGCCCTGGTACTCCGCCGAGGCTTCCGTCGAGACCCTGCTCGTCGGACGCCAGGTCGGCATGTTCCACCTGGTCTGCTACCTGCGGGACGGCGACCGCGTGTTCGAGACCTACTGGACGACCGGCCGCGGCGTCGAGGCCCTCGACAACAGCTACCCGCTCATGGACATGACCGTCTACGGCCGCCAGGAGGACTGGGAGGACTCGCCCGACGGCTGGCCGCGGGACGGCTCGGTCGACGGCGGCTTCTTCCGCACCGGCGGACGTCCCGCGTCCCAGTGGCCCCGCCTGGCGGCGGGCCACTCCGACGACCTCGGCAACGCGTCATGACCGCCGACACGAGCGTCGTCGAGCCGCCGGTGCGGTTCGGCGGCAGGGAGCGGCTGGTGCTGCTCGTCCTGCTGGGCGCGGGGTTCATGCTGTCCGTCGACTTCTCGATCCTGAACGTCGCGCTGCCGGAGGTCGGCGCGGGCGTCGGGCTCGGCCTGACCGGACTGCCCTGGATCGCCTCGGCGTACGCGCTGCCCGCCGCCGGATTCACCCTGGTGTTCGGCCGCGTCGCGGACCTGTTCGGCCGCCGGAGGATGTTCGTCATCGGGATGGTCCTGCTGGTGGGGGCGTCGCTGCTCGGCGGCTTCGCCGTCAACCCTGAGATGCTCCTGACCGCGCGGGCGCTGCAGGGCTTCGCCACCGCAATGACGATCCCCGCGACGCTCTCGCTGCTCACCACGACCTTCGCCGAGGGCGGGTTGCGCGAGCGCGTCCTCGGCTTCAACGGGGCGCTGCTGTCCGGCGGCTTCACCGTCGGCGCGCTGGTCGGCGGGACCCTCGTCGGGCTGCTGAGCTGGCGGGCGGCGTTCTTCGTCAACGTCCCCGTGGCGGTGGCGATCCTGCTGGCGACGCCCGTCCTGATCAGCGAGAGCAAGGCCCCCGGACGGACGCGCCTGGACCTGCCCGGCGCGATCACCGTCTCCGGCGGCCTGCTGGCCGTGGTCTACGCCGTCATCGAACGGAACGTCGCGGCCGCCGTCGTCGGCGTGCTGCTGCTGGTCGCGTTCTGGGTGATCGAGTTGCGTGCGTCCGCACCGCTCGCGCCCGTGCACATCCTGAAGCGGCCGACGGTGAAATGGGGCAACTACGCCGGGTTCGTCATCTTCGCCATGGAACCCGCGATGATCTTCCTGACGACGCTCTACCTCCAGCAGGTCCTGGACTTCTCGCCGATGGCCACCGGACTGATCTTCGGTGTCCCGGGGCTGGCGTCCGTGGCCGCCGGAGTGATCGCCGGGCGGGTCATCGGCCGCCTCGGCGGCCGCAAGGTCCTGGCCCTGGGGCTGTCGGTGCAGGGGCTGGCGACCGTCCCGCTGATCTTCCTCGGGGACGACCGGACGGCGCTCGCCGTCCTGATCCCGGCGCTGTTCATCGGGTTCTTCGGGCACGTCTCCGCGATCGTCGCGTTCACCGTGACCGCGACCTCCGGCCTCCCGGACGAGCAGCAGGGCCTGGCGACGGGCCTGACCTCGATGACCCAGCAGGTGGCCCTCACCGTCGGCATCCCGATCATGGGCTCGGTCGCCGCGACGCGGGGCACGGGCCTGGCCGGCTACCACCTCGCGATCGGCGTGATCGTGGCCGTGACGCTCCTCACCGTGGCCCTGACCTGGTTCGGCCTGCGCCCCCGCGACGACCACGACGACCACGACGACCACCATGGGAAGGCGGAGACTCCGATGAGCGCGCGTCCGACGACGAGCGAACAGATCGCGGAAGTGCCCTCATAACCCAGAACCAACACCCGCAAGGCGCCCGCTAGGACGGCCAGATCGGCTTGCGCTTCTCGGTGAACGCGGCGATGCCCTCGCGGCGGTCGGCGGAGAACGCGACGGTGCGCCAGGCGTTCTCCTCCAGGTCGAGGCCCGCCTCCAGGCTCACCCCGCCGCCGAGCCGGAGGGCCCGCTTCGCGGCGCGGACGGCGACCGGCGAATTCCCGGCGATCGTCCCGGCGATCGCCAGGGCCTCGCCGCGGGCGGTCCCGGCGGGCACCTTCCGGTCGGCGAGGCCGTACTCCAGGGCCTCGTCGACGCCGAGGCGGCGGCCGGTGAGCACCAGGTCGGCGGCCCTGCCGGGGCCGAGGCGGCGCAGCGCGAGCTGCGTCCCGCCGCCGCCGGGGACGAGCCCGACGCTCACCTCCGGCAGCCCGAACACCGCCGTCTCGTCCGCGACGATCAGGTCCGCGGACAGCGCGAACTCGCAGCCGCCGCCGAGCGCGAACCCGTGCACGGCCGCGACGACCGGCTGCGGCAGGTCCAGGACGCCGCCGAACGCCGCCCGGAACACCGGCCGCTGCGCGAGGATCTCCTCGTCGGTC
>NZ_JBIRBA010000051.1:0-32791 GCF_044326345.1 Actinomadura sp. 9N215
GGACTCCGCGAAGGCGGCGGGGTGCGATCAGGGCCTGCGGGTTGCGGGCACGGAGGCCGACCAAGGGGTGAGGTCGAGTTCCGGATAGCGCAAGGCCATGCCAGCGAGCGTCTGCGGCGTCCAGTAGGGATGTCCTGGCGGAGGGAATCCGAAGACCTGGAGTTGACGAGGGGTGGCGCGGTGGACGAACGCGACCCATTCTCGTTCGAAGCTGCGCGCTGCCCATCCCACACGCTGCCCCCACGAGAGGCTGGACGGCCGAAAGCCCAGGTGCATGCTGTAGCGGGCGCCGCGCGGTGCGGTCAGTTGGGTGCCTCGGTGGAAGGTGCCGACCTCGAAGGCGATGACCGTTCCGGCGGGCCCGGCACCGGAGACCTCGGCCCCGTACATCTGCGGGCTGCCGCTGTCGTCGTTGAAGCGCCAGGCGCTGTCCTGTCCCGGCCGCAGGAACCAGTTCGGGACGGCGGGAATGTGCGCGGTGTGCCTGCGCGATAGGAGATGCGGCGGTCCGAGTTCTTCGGGGACGTCGGTCAGGAATACGAACATCTCCACCTGCGAACAGCCCGGCGTGGTACTGGGGACCAGCACGGTGTGGTTGAGGTAGTCGCGGTGCAGGTCCTGGTCGTAGTCGCAGGCGCCGGTGTACTTCGCCCAAGCCTCGGCCGCGTAGATGTGGACGTCGCTGTCGCCCAGCAGCGCCTGGGCGAGCGCCAGGAGGCGAGGACGCACCGCCAGCAGACTGATCTCGGTGCTGGCGAACGGGAAGGTGTCGATCCCGGCGAACTCGTCGCCGATGAAACGTCCGCGACGCGAGTCGGTTCCGTCATGAAAGCCCTCGGCAGAGGGAAACAGCAGGCCCAGCTCGCTCACCGCCGCAGTCAACTCCTCGGCGGGGATGAACCCAGGAAGGATCACGAAGCCATCGGCTCGCCAGTCCTGCACCGTGCTCTCAAGGTCCATCCCCCCAGGATCATCCGGGCGAGCGATCACGGACAAACGCTTTTTGCGCGTATGGCTTGGCTCCGCCATCGCTTCATCAGCCAAGTAGAACCGCACTACTACCTGGCGGCTGGGGACACGTACGGGAGCGGAGGGCCGATCCGCACCGGTACCGCCATCACCTCAAGCTGTTCATCGACGGCATGCGCGCGCAGGGACACCGCGAACCGGCGGCCGAACCGGTTGCTGGGTCGCCCGACCCTCGTTAGCGCCTGGTTCAGAACAGGGTGTCGCGCACGCGCAGCGGCCGGTACCCGGTGGGGCCGAGCTGGGCGAGCTCGCCCTCGATGTCGACGTCGATCGCGCCGAAGAAGTTGATGTTCTCGCTGTGCGCCGGGGAGATGTGGGCCAGCACCTGGTCGTCGACGATGCGCCCGGCCGCGCGCATCGCAGCCACCGCCAGCCCGTAGTACTCCGTCGTCCAGGTCACCACGGCGTTGGTGACCAGCGTCAGGCACCACGCCTGCTCGGTCTGCTGCTCCAGGTGCCGGGCACGCACCGCACCCTCATGGGCGTACAGCAGATCGCGCTTGAGCGCGTGCAGCGACTCGCCCTTGTTCAGCTGCCGGGAGATCTTGCGCCGGTACGCCGCATCCGACAGGTACCGGGCAGCGTAGACCGTGCGGCGCAGCGCCCCGTACTCCTTCAGCGCCGCCGCCAGCGCGTTCTGCCGGCCGGAGGCCGACAGCTTGCCGACCAGCAGCGAGGCGGTGGCGTGCCCGAACTTCAACGACCCCGCCAGCCGCAACAGATCGTCCCAGTGCGCCGCGATCAGCTCGGTGTTGGCGCGCCGGGTCAGCAGCGGCCCCGCCAGCGGGAACGCATCCACCACCTGCGCCTTGGGGGCGGTCCGGTACAGGGTGATCTTGCCCAGGTCCCGGATCCGCGGCGATAGCTGCAGCCCCAGCAGATCGAACAGCGCGAAGTTCACCAACGTCACCCCGTGGGTATCGGTGGCGTGCTCGGTGATCGGGATGTCGGTGGCGTTGCCGAGGATCTCATCTAGCACGTAGTGGGCCTCTCGCCGCGTCGCCACGATGACCTTGGTGCCATAGGTGGTGTGCTGGTCGGTCACATGCGTGTACGTCGACAACCCCTCATGGGCGAAATACCTGCTGAGCGCTCGGGCGGTGACGGACTTGCCGCGGGTGGGGAACCGCTGGCCGTCCGAGGACGACAACGTGCCCGACCCGAGCACCGCCGTCAGCGGCAGCTTGCCGTGGTAGCCGATGAGCGCCAGGTTCGCCGCCCGCAGCGTCTCCTCGCGCACGTACCATTCGGCGGTCCAGGCCAGGATGTCGTAGGAGATGCCGCACGCGTCCGCCATCCGCGTCAGCCCCAGGTTGGTCGACTGGGCGATCAGCACCGCGATCAGGTTCCGCTTCAGCTCCGGGCTGCGCGCCTGCTTGCCGCCGGCGTGGGTGAAGCAGCCCAAGAACCCGGTGCGCTTGTCCATCTCGATCAGCAGCGACACGATCGGCGCGAACGGCAGCATCTCGGTCAGCTCGGCCTTAAGCGCGACCGCCTCGGCCGGAACGTCCTCCGCCGACAACGGGGAGATCACCAGGTCGCCCGCCTCGTCCAAGCGGACCGGGCCGTCGCCCGCGGCCAGAGTCCGCTCCAGCTCGCCCAGCGCCGCGTGCAACTCCTCCTCCAGGAGGGCCAGGCCCGCGGCAGCGTCGGCGGGCTTGCCCACCAGCCGGCAGAACTCCCCCCGCTGATCCGCCCATTTCGCCGGGGTGAGCAGGTAGGCCGCCGGATCGCTATAGCGACGCGAGCCGGGCACCCACACATCACCCGACCGCAGCCCATCGCGCAGCGCCAGCAGCACGCACAGCTCCCAATAGTGCCGGTAGGCGCTGGTATCACCG
Organism: Actinomadura sp. 9N215; assembly: GCF_044326345.1. Classification (NCBI taxonomy): domain Bacteria; kingdom Bacillati; phylum Actinomycetota; class Actinomycetes; order Streptosporangiales; family Thermomonosporaceae; genus Actinomadura; species Actinomadura sp. 9N215. Next base: position 2,871 of record NZ_JBIRBA010000051.1, read on the forward strand.
GCCGCGGCCGCATCCTGCAGGTAGCCGCGCCAGCGAGCCGGGACGAACCCCACAGGCGCGCCCGCCGGGACCTTGCGGGCGCCGCTGGCGTTGAGGCCCCGCAGGACCTCCACCGCCGCCAACAGGTCGGCGGCCGCGGTACCGCCTGCCAGCGGAACCGCCTCCAAGACCTGCGGCGTGAACTGCCGCAGATACCCATACGAGCCGTCCAACGCGGCCAGATGCCCATGGTCGCGGGGCAACGGCGGCAACGCCGCCGACTGCGCCGCCCGCAGCCGCTCCCACCCGACCAGCTCACCGCGCAGCAAGCCGCCGACCTCCTCATCCGGCACCACCGGATCGGCGACCACCGCCAAGATCACATCCAACAGCGCTTGGTGGTCCTCACCGGCCTTGGCGCGCTCGGCCAGCGCACCACGCATCTTGCGCTCGGCCTTGCCCTCCCGCGCCGAGACCGCCTGGTCGAACAACTGCACGACCTCGTCCAGCACCTCCGTCGCCGACTGCGCCACCAGCGTCAACAAGATCGGATACCGGCGCTCGGGATCGCGCCGCGCCAGCGCCTGCGCGGTCGACCGGCGCCCCACCGTGGCCAGGAACCGGCGCCGCTCCGCCGGAAGCACTGACAGATCCAGCCGGTCCGCGTCCATCGCGCGCAGGAACTCCAGCTTGGCGACCTCTGCTTTCACCGCCGCCGGCGAGGCCTCCACCGGACCCTTGCCCAACCACCGCAGCCGCGTCATCCCGATCGCCGCGTCCACCACCAACAACTCGTCCAGCCCCGCCCGGCGTTCCTCGGTGAACTCATCGGCCAGCCGGTCAAAGGTCTCCCGCCGCGCCGCCTCGCGGGCGTGCGCGACCCGCTTCACCACCGTCACCGGGCCCGGCCGGATCACCTTCGCCGAGATCAGGTACTCGCACGCCAGCCGGAACAGCAGCGTCGGGGAGTCATGCTCCATCGCCCGTGCCAGCAGGAACTCATCCAGCTCCTTCAACTCCAGCGCCGTCCCCGCCCGCCACCCCAGATAGGCCCCCCACTCGGGTCCGTGTCACCAGGGGCAAAGTAGCTCTCTGTGATGTCCCAGAATCGTGACGTAGTAATCACGGATGGGTGATACCGGAACGTAGTCGTCTGGTCACGCCTTCTCTTGGCTTGGAGCAGGTGTCAAGAGAGGGCGGGGTTCGGTTGCGACGGGATTGGGCGCTGGAGGACCTCATCGAGGGCTGGACGCTGGATGAGGACGAGGTGGGGTTGCTGGCGAACAAGTCGGGGGCGACCCGGCTGGGGTTCGCGCTGCTGCTGAAGTTCTTCGAGTTGGAGGGCAGGTTCCCGCGCCGGGAGGACGTCCCAAGGGCCGCTGTGGAGTACGTCGCCGAGCAGCTGAAGGTCGATGCGGCTTTGTTCGCCGAGTACGACTGGTCGGGGCGGACGATCAAGTATCACCGGGCGCAGGTCCGCGATTTCCACGGGTTCCGGGAGCCCACGCTGGCCGATGAGGACAAGCTGATCTTCTGGCTGGCGGCTGATATCTGCCCGGTGGAGACCTCGCGGGACCGGTTGCGGGCGGCGCTTTTGGCCCGCTGCCGTCAGGAGAGGGTCGAGCCGCCCTCGCCCGGCCGGGTGGAACGCCTGGTCGGGGCCGCGGAGGCGATGTTCGAGCGGGAGTTCACCGCCGCGGTCTTCGGCCGGTTGCCGGTGTCGGCCGTGGCCAGGCTGCGTGAACTGGTTGCGGTCGCCGATCCCGATCCAGACGGCGCGTCCGCCGGCGGTGTGCGCAGCTTCCTGCAGGAGTTGAAGGAGGACCCGGGGCCGATCCAGTTGGACACGTTGCTGGCCGAGATCGTCAAGCTGGAGCGGGTCAAGGCGATCGGCCTGCCCGAGGGGCTGTTTGAGGGTGTGTCGGAGAAGGTGGTGGAGGCCTGGCGGGCGCGGGCGATGCGGATGTATCCCTCGGACTTCGCCGCCGCCCCTGAGCCGATCCGGCTGACGCTGCTGGCGGCGTTGTGCTGGGTACGCAGGACCGAGGTGATCGACGGGCTGGTGGGGTTGCTGATCCAGCTCGTCCACAAGATCAGCGTGCGGGCGGAGAGGAAGGTCGAGGGGGAGATCAGCGCCGAGTACCGCCGGGTGCACGGCAAGGGCGGCATCCTGGTCCGCTTGGCCCAGGCCGCTTTGGATCTGCCCGAGGAGCTCGTGCGGGAGGCGATCTACCCGGTGGTGGGGACGCGGACGCTGGCCGACATCGTCGCCGAGGCCAAGGCCAACGAAAAGGCGTTCAACTCCCGGGTGCGCACCAAGCTGCGCGGGTCCTACTCCCATCACTACCGCCGCGGGCTGCCCAAACTGTTGCGCGCAGTCGCCTTCCGGTGCAACAACACCGCGTTCCAGCCGGTGATGGACGCGCTGGCGCTGCTGGACCGCTACGCCGACTCCGACGCGGTCTTCTACGACACCATCGAGGCGGTGCCGCTGGATCATGTGGTGCCCGATGACTGGCGGGACGCCGTCGTCGACGCCGAGTCCGGCCGGATCGAGCGGATCCCGTTTGAGCTGTGCGTGCTGGTGGCGTTGCGCAAGGCGATCCGCCGCCGGGAGATCTGGGTGGAGGGCGGCAAGACCTGGCGTAACCCTGAGGCCGACCTGCCGGCCGACTTCGAGGACAACCGGGACGTGCACTACCAGGCGCTGTCCAAGCCCCGCGATGCGGCGGCATTCATCGCCGACCTGCAAAAAAGTCACGTGGCGGCATTGCACCGGCTCAATGAGGCACTGCGCGCGGGCACAACCGGTGGGGTGAGGATCACACGGAAGAAGGGCGAACCGTGGATCAGCGTGCCCCCGGTGGCTAGGCAGCCCGAACCGGCGAATCTCAGGGCGCTGAAGGAGGAGATCTCCCGCCGGTGGGGCGTGGTCGACCTGCTCGACGTCCTCAAGGACGTCGCCCACGTCACCGGTTTCACCTCTGACTTCACCTCGGTGGCCTCGCGCACCGTCACCGACGCCGCGGTGTTGCAGCGCCGGCTGCTGCTGTGCCTGTACGGGTTGGGGACCAACATCGGGATCAAGCGCGTGGCCGACGGTGTCGCCGCCGCGGCCGGGCCCGGACAGGGGGCCGACACCGAGGCGGCGTTACGCCGCACCCGCCGGTTGTTCATCAACCGCGACAACCTGCGCGCCGCGATCCGCACGGTGGTCAACGAAACCCTCAAGGCCCGCGACACGGGCCTGTGGGGGGCGGGGACCTCGTGCGCGTCGGACTCGCGCAAGTTCGGGTCCTGGTCGGCGAACTTCATGACCGAGTGGCACCAGCGCTACGGCGGCCCCGGGATCATGGTGTACTGGCACGTCGAACGCCGGTCGGTGTGCATCTACTCCCAGGTGACCACCACCTCGGCGTCCGAGGTCGCCTCCATGATCGAGGGCCTGCTGCGCCATCTGACCGACGCCGAGATCGACCGCCAGTACACCGACACCCACGGCGCCTCCATCGTCGGGTTCGTCTTCTCCCACCTGCTGGACTTCCAGCTCCTGCCCCGGCTGAAGAACATCGGGTCCGCCCGCCTGTACCGGCCCGGCATCGGAGAGGACGAGTCCTGGCCGCTCATCGGCCAGGCACTGTCGAACAAGACCATCGACTGGGACCTCATCGCCCGCCACTACGACCAGATGATCAAGTACGCCACCGCGCTGCGACTGGGCACCGCCGAGTCTCACCAGATGCTGCGACGCTTCACCCGCGGCGGCCCCAAACACCCCACCTACCAGGCCATCGAGGAACTCGGCCGGGTGATCCGCACCATCTTCATCTGCGACTACCTCGCCACCGAGGAACTCCGCCGTGAGATCCACGAGGGCCTGAACGTGGTGGAGAACTGGAACAGTGCCAGCAAGGACCTCTTCTATGGCAAGGCCGGCGACCTGACCGGCGACGACCGCGAACACGCCGAGGTCTCCGCGCTGGCCCTGCACCTGATCGCCGTCACCATCGCCTACCTCAACACCGTCATGATCCAGATCGTCCTGCGCGACCCGGCCTGGCGCACACGGCTCACCCCCGCCGACCGACGAGGTCTGTCGGCGCTGTTCTGGTCGCATCTGAACCTGTACGGCCGCTTAGAACTCGACATGAGCCGCCACCTCGACCTCTACGGCACGGTCCGGCCAAGCCGATGACACCGCCAGAGACTGGTCATGATCGGCAGCCCGCTCGCCGACTCGCCCTTCGCCGCAGGCGGCTGTGGTCCTGGCGCCAGGGCACAGCACCAATCCCACCACCCGCCGCCGAAGAACTGGCGGGCCTGCCGGTCAAGGACCGCGTCGACCTACTCAACCAGCAGCGCCAAGCCCGGCATCTGACGTTCAACACCATCGGCATCCTGTTCGGCGTGGTGTTCACGGCGGCGAGCCTGATCGCCACCGCACTGACCTTGCGGGCCACCCAGGAAGCCCAGATCACCGACCGCTACACCAAAGCCGTCGAACAACTCGGCTCCAACAAACGCGACGTCCGGCTCGGCGCCATCTACGCCCTGGAGCGCATCGCCAGCGACTCCGAACGCGACCGTCCCACCATCATCGCCGTGCTCGCGGCCTTCGTCCGCGAACACGACCCCGCCCCCACAGCCAAGCTTCCCGACGAACCCCACACCGACGTCCACGCCGCCCTTACCGTCCTCGGCCATCAGCCGCGCGACCTGTCCGGCGGACGACGTCTTGATCTTCACGGCATCCGAATCCGCGGCGGTCAGTTCGATGAGGCGAGCCTGAACCCGGTCCTGAACCTCCGCCAAGCAGACCTGGACGGCGCAGACCTGAGTCTCACGGACTTCAGCGGCGCGAACCTACGCGATGCGAGGCTGGTCCGGGCTGAGTTGGCCGGCGCGCGGATGAGCGGCACGGACCTGCGCGGCGCCGGGCTGAGCGGCACGGACCTGCGCCGCTCGGACTTGAATCATGCGGAGTTGGGCGGTGCGGATTTGGGCGATGCAGTCCTGCGGGGTGCGCAAATGACCGGCGCGGATCTACGCGGCGCGATTCTCGACAACGCGGACCTGCGCGGCGCAATCCTAGTTCGCGCGGACCTGCGCGGAGCGAGCCTGCTCGATGCAGACCTCCGCGGGATCACGGGAATAACGCCGGCCGCGGTGAGGCGGTTGGCGATCACCAACCAGAACACCCGTCTCTTCTGACGGCACCCTGCCCTTGCCAGCGCGGCGCGGCGACCTGGCTGGGGCGGCGTGGCTCGCCATTGGGCCGTCGTCGGCCAGGGCGCGGGTGAAGTCGTCGTCCCCGCTGGATCTCGCGTAGGGGAAGGTAGAACCCCACCAGACCACTATTTGTATGTATATGATTACCTAGAGTGATGATTTTGAGGTCTCGTGCGCTGTGTGGTTGAAGGAGGGGCTGGGTGGTGACCGGGCCCCGGGGGGCGGACTTCGGTCACCACCCGGGGCCCGCAAACGCCACCATTCGAGCCGTCGCTATCCCCGACAGCGCCCCCCACAGGCCGCCCAAGATCAGCAGATCTGGAACAGGCACTGACTCGCTGCTGGACGGCCGGGCAGCCACGCCCTTGGCCAGCGGCCCGCCGACTGTGTGGTCAGCATTTCACCCGCATTTAGCTCGGATGCTGTTCGACCGCTTCTGTTCGACCGCCCCTTTTGCGTCTATGCCCCTGACCCAGACGTGCACGTGGAAGTTCCACATATGATTCTTGCAGGGGTATATCGGCGGATTGTGGTGGCGCACTCCGCGTACTGCATCTATGCAACTGCCGGTGAGGTAGTCGTCGAATTCCCTCGGTTTGTCGAGCATGAGGTGAGCGCAGACCACGCGGTAGTGGCCATCGGTGTTGATGTAGCTGGCCGACCCCGTCCAGTAGCCGTTGACCAGCCGGGTTCTACCGACGTGCACTGCGTGGCTGCCGCGCTGCTCGCTCGCGGGGTGCGCCTCGGAGTGCGGTCGGTTCGATGCTCGGGAGACGCGCCGCTCGGTGCTGGAATCCTGTGCGTTGGTGGATGCGTGAGCAGCCGCCGTGGTGGCGGTGAGTACGGATGCCGCGCAGGCGGCCAGCAGCGTCGGTGCGAGCAGCGCTCGGGAGATGGCGGTGTGCATGGGCGGTGGTCCCCTCCTGTTGTTCTGGATTACCCGCCGGCGGCTTAGACCAAATTGGCGCCGCCGCTGAGCGGCACAAGAGGATATTACCCAAAGTAGTTAATCCAATACACTACGTGGCTAGCGTCGGACCAGCACCCGGTACGCGTGGCCACGACCTTCCTCGGCACATGAGATCAGCCAAACCGGCGCCTTGCGTGCCCGGTTATCGGGACGGAGCGGCGGGCCTCCCGGTCGCCGCGCCGGTCGGCGTCGGCTAGAGCGCGGTACAGCGAGGCGACCGAGGGCGGCTTGCCCGCGTTCTTCCCCGTGGGGATCTTGAGCTTGGCGGCGATCTCGGGGATCGGGACGCCTTTGGCGCGCAGCGCCTGGGCGAAGGTGAGCATGTCGTCGTCGATCACCTTGGGGCGGCCGCCGTGGTTGCCGTGCGCGGCGGCGGCCTGCTGGCCTTCCAGTGTCTTGTCGCGGATGTAGCCGCGGTCGAGCTGGGCGGAAACCGCCAGCACCGCGAACAGCATGGCGCCCAGTCCGTTCGGGTCGTAGATCCCGGTCAGCGGCCCGGTGAGCAGTTCGAGCTCTATCCCGGCGGTCTGCAACCCGCCCGCCAGCGCCATCAGCTCGGCGGCGTTGCGGGCGGGCCGCTTGAGCTCGTGCACCGTGAAGATCACCGCCTGGCTGGGCGCGGCCGACTTGATGTCCCGGCACAAGCCCAGCGCGGCCTCCAGTTCAGGCCGCACCTTGATCCGCGTGGAGATCTTCTCGGAGAAGATCCGCGTGCACCCGGCCGCGCGCAACGCGATCAACTGGCTGTCGAGCTCCTGGTCCTTGGTAGAGCAGCGCGCGTACCCGATCCGGATCGGCGGCGCGGACGGGGCCACCTCGGCGGCCGCCACCGGTCGGAGGGCATACCACGCCGCGCCCGGTCGGCGCCCGGCCGGAACCGGAACCTCCAGCAGCTCGCGCAGCGCGGGCACCAGGATGAACCGCGCGGTGTGGTATTTGGAGGCGACCTTCCCGCCCCGCGTCCGGCACGGCGACGGCGCCATCACCTCGCAGGTGGGGCAGTCGTAGCGCTCGACCGCCTCAGCGGCCTCCTCTGGTGCCAGCTCCACCGGGCCAGTCTCGCAGAACTCCACGCACAGCCATCCGGTTCTGCGAGGAGTTGTGCGAATGTCGACCTGGGAGGACGTGAACGCGCGGCGAGGCACCGCCGGTCTCGCAGAACAGGTCATTTCTGCGAGCACGAAGAGTGGCAATCACTACTCAGAGCTACTTTGCCCCTGGTGACACGGACCCGAGCGGAGGGCCAGATACCGCGCCGCCAGCCGCAGATGATCCGTGCGGGTCTTGGCCCGCCGCCCGTACCCCGCGAACGCCTTCGGATCGACCCGGAGCTGCTCGGCCAGCCGCGCAACCGCCGCTGGCGGCGCGGACGCCACATCGTCCGGAACGAATCCCAGCCACGGCAACGTGCACAACGCCACCGCCAGTCCGAGCCGATCCGCAGGGCCCCGCCCCCGGCCCGGATCGACGAACGCCACATCCGCCGGCGTCAAGGTGAAGAACCGGAACAGCTCCTCCCTGCCGATCTCCGGGAACCGCCGCAGCCCCTCTAACTCCTCGTCGGTGAACACCGGAGCGACCACCAGCAACCTCCCGCCGGAGTCCAAGATCCCGGTTCGGGAGCCTACGCCGCCATATCCGCCCGATCTTTCCCGAGTACTACGGCGACCCCTTCCCCCGCGAGAGCGAGCGCGAGCGTCAGGTGCTGGGGCTGGCCGAGGAGGCCGGCGAGTTCGTCGGCGCCTACCGCCGCGCCGCCGGGATGGCCCGCCGCACCGGCGGCTGGGACCAGGTCCGCGACGAACTCGCCGACGTGGCGATCACGGCGCACGTCACCGCCAACGTGCTGGACGCCCCGATCGAGCCGCACCCGACCAGCCCCGGCGTCGAGGACCGGACCGGCCTGGACCCCGGCCGCGCCGTCCTGGAGGTCGCGGCGGCCGCCGGGTGGGTCGCCGACGTCCACCTGGACTCCGACGCCCGGTTCGCGCTGGGCGCCGCGCTCGACGGCGTGCTCGCCGCCGCCCAGCGCGCCGCGTACGTACTGAACATCGACCTGGACGCCGCGGTCGGAGCCAAGGCCGAGGTCATCTGCAGCCGCGGCTGGCGCGACCAGCCCACCACCGCAGCCACCACAGCGACTGCGGTCACCGAGATCGACGGCGGGCGGCAGTGGGCCGAGGCGATGCTCGACGCCGCCGACGCCCTGTCGTACGCGATCGAGACCAGCACCCACGACACCACGCGGTTCCAGCGCGCCCACCAGGTCTTGTTCGGCACGCCCCAGAACACCCCTGACGACGCACCAGACGACGCGCCGGGCGACGACGCGCCGTCCTGCCAGCCCGCCACCGGCCAGGAGACCGTCCGATGACCACGCACACGCTGCCCGAGCCGCTGGCGCCCGAACGGATCCGAGACCTGGAGATCCGCGCCGACGCCGTCCACCCCGACGAGCCGATCGCGTCCGCCGGCGAGGTCCTGGCCCTCATCCGCACCGCGAGGGACAGCGACGCCGCCGCCGTCGCGCTGGGCATGCAGGCCACCCGCGTCCGGGAGCTGGCGCGCGAGTGGATCGCCAACCGGGACATCCAACTCGCCGCCGCCGGCCGCATCGTCCTGGCCGCCCTGGACGGCCGCCAAGCCGCCTACACCGGCCTGATCTAGCCCCTCCGACCGGGCCCGGCCCGCCACCCCGTGCGGGCCGGGCCTTCCTTCGGCCCACCGAGTCACACCAGCCCCAAGAACACGGCAGAGGCCCAGATGACACCGAATCCTCAAATCATCGCCCCGGCTGACAGCTCCGATGACAGAACACACGGGACGATCAGCGCAGAAAGGAGAACGTCGATGCATCGGGCGACACGAGAGTTGCGCCACCCCAACAGGTCGGGTCTACCACCGCGCTACCTGACTGGGACGAACCCGGTCAGGCGAGAGGTCGCCGCCTCGCTAGACCTGGCACCGAGACGCGTCCAGGGCGGGCGGATCTGTGGAGTAATCCACACGCTGTGGATTGCTCGGCGCGCCTTGCACCTCAGGTGTCACAGGGCGTGTAGGTTCCCGGTAGGCCGATGGCGTTCCGCTCGCAAGGCAGGGCGTCAGAGGCCTGAAAACCAACGGCGGCGGGGTCGCCAGGCATCGGTACAAGGTGCCGATACCCAGCGAGGCCGCCGCCGCGCGTGGCGAGAGCCGAGCTTTCTTGGCGGTCAGCTCGAGGCTCTCAGTCGCCCCATCGGTTCTCGCGAACCACACCGAGGAGGCTGTTATGAGAGTACCCGGTACCCCGGACACTTCGACGGCAGACACGCCCGTAGCAGCCGCGCGCCTTTCCGCGGCCACACGCGCTCCGGTCCTGGCACTACCGTCCCTGCATACGTTTCAGCGCCGCCTGACTCTCGGTCAGGCGGTTCGTCGCCGTGCATGGAGGTGCCCCTGAAATGAAGAGAGCGCCCCGCAGGGGCGCTCTCACTCAAGCGAATCAGTCTTCTGCCTCTCGTCCGGATGACGGGCAATCCTCTGGACGATCGGCGGTGGGACCGACGGTGTGGCGCGCTTGGCAGCGGCCACTGACGTATGGAGCCCGACGATAGCACGTAGTCGTCAGGTCGGCCTAGTACGTCCAGATCCTGAGAACGGCCAGGCCGCCCTAGAACCCGTTATCGCAGGTCTTCCCTGTGATAGGCCGCCGACACGCGGCCAGCGCCCCCGGATGCCGGGGGCGGTCGACGCCGAGCAGGCGTGGGCGCGGATCACCGTGCCGCACATCGCGCAGCGTCCGGTGATGCGCAGGTCGCCCGATGGCGGCATGTCCTTCCCGCGGTCGTCCAGCAAGGGCTACCGGTACGAGGTCGCGATCCAGCTCGCGCTGCCGAACCGCCCGACGACGGTGCCGACGTTCGACCACGCCTCGAGCAGCGGCCAAGCACTGATGCTGGACCTGGACACCTCGCGCGTCCCCGCCGAGGGCGCCGCGGACCGGACCGGCTACATCACCGCGGTGGTCGAGCGCATCGTCGAGATGGTCACCGAATGCGGCGGCCGCGCCCTGGTCGACCGCTCCCCCTCCGGCGGCGCGCACATCTACGTGCTGTGGGCCTCACCGATCCCTTTCCACGACCTGCGGCAGTTGGCCAGAGCCTGCGCCCTGCGCTTCCACCCGGTCGTCGACACCTCCCCCATGGAGAACACCGACGCCCAGATCCGCGGTCCGGGCTCACCGCACAAGAGCCAAGGCGGTCGGCTGACCGGCTTCATGACGCTGACCTGCAGCGTGGAAGAAGCCGAGGCGATCTGCGCCGCTCCCTGCGGGGAACAGGTGTGGTCAGCCCTGCAGGTCGAGCTCGCCGCCGAGCTGGACGCGGTCGCCGGTCGCAGAGACGCCGTCCTGGAGGCCCGGCACCCCCGGGCGCCGGACACCGACCCGAGCGTCGACCTGGACGACGCCGGCGAGCCGTTCCGCGCCCGCCTGGGCGGCCGGGCCCGGCGGCTAAGCGACCCCCTGGAGCAGACCGCCCGGACGGCCGACTACGACACCGCCCGCTACCCGTCCAGCTCCGAAGCCCGGCAAGCCATCCTGACCAGCGCAGCCGCCCGCGGCTGGCGACTGGAACACGTCCGCGCCTCCCTCGCCGCCGACTGGGCCCCCATCGCGTCCTGGTGGCGAGACGACCACCTCCTCCAGGCCGAGTGGGCCAAGGCCATCACCTACACAGCTCATGATCAAAAACCCGGTGCGCAAGAAGTGGGGGATCCTGTATCTGGCAGCAACACAAGGGGGATTAACCTCACGCCCCCCTTCCCCCCTCCCTCTGGTCCGGCTTGCGCTGAGCGACGACCTGAAGACATCGGAACCCACTCCGGCCAAGATCTTTACAATGTAAGGGGCGGTGGTCTGTGGGGTGGAACGCTGCGCTCGGCTCCATGGCAGCTCACCATCTACCAACAGATCCGAACTTGGCAGAACGCGATGCGCATCGTAGAACGCCTACAGGAGACGGTATGGGGCGAACGAGCGCTGTCCTACCGCGCGATCCTGCGGGCCATTGGCGCGGCCGCGCAGATGAGCGGCTCGACAACCATCGAGTTCGGCACCCGCCAGCTGGCCTACGCGGCCGCCGTCGACCACACCACCGTCTGCCGGGCCCTGCAGATCCTGCGCGAAGGCCCGTATGCCCTGATCGACCTTGTCCAGGACGCCAAGGGCATCCGAGCCGACCTGTACGAGCTGGTGATTCCCGACGTGATCGCTGCCGACGCGACCAGGCGGACCTGGCGCCCTGGCCGGATCGAAGCGATCCACCCTGCCTTCCGCGTCCTCGGCCGACCCGCGGCGTTCCTGTACGAAGCCCTGTCGACCAGTCCCGCCTCGGTGAGGGAACTCGCGGCGGCGGCACTGCTGCCCCGCAGCACCGCCTACACCGCAATCGCCGTGCTCGCTGAACATGGACTGGCGGAACAGACGGCCGATGGCTGGCGACGCGGCCCCACGGACCTGGACACCGTCGCCGACAGGACAGGCGCCGACGACCTGGCCGCCGAACAACTCGCCGGCCACCGGGCCGACCGCACCGAATGGCACGCCTTCCTCGGGATCGTCTCCCCCGCCGACATCGACGCCCGAACACCCCAAGCGGCCGCCGGGCGACGACATACTGACGAGCCGTACAGCGGCCGTCACGACCGCTCCGACGGGCGCCGCCGCGCCCCGCCATGGCTGATCCCCCCACCTCGGGACTCCCGCATCACCGAAGCCGACCTCACCCGGCCCCCCGACATCGAGGCCGAGCTGGCCGCGCTGGCCGAACACACCCCGTGCGACCGCAGCATCCCTGACGACGTACGCGCCGCCATGCACGCCGACCTCGCCTGCGTGGCCGACGACGAACGAGCTCCCGCCGAGAATGCCGCTTACGATGCCGAACTCCAGGTCCTTCGGGAATTCCGGCTCCAGGACGCGGCTGGAAGAACCTAACTGGGAGGAACCCAATCAGCGACATCCTTCTGGCCTGCGAGCCTGGGTGATGGACATGGGCCACTCGCCCATGCTCCCCTTGGGAAGGGCGGAGGGCGTGTTAACGCCGTTACCACCCCCCGGCCGGGCAGTGAAGAAAGCAAGGTAACGGCGCGCTGCCGCTCCAAACAAGATCGGCGTTAGTAAGGTAACGCGCATGGCTGCTACTGATGCGGGCGCGGAGCGGGAGAAGATCGTCTCCAAGCTTCCTCCTTGGCTGCGCCAAGAACTCAAAGTCCGCGCCGCCGAGCTGCGGGTGGACATCCAGAACGCCGTCGAAGCCGGTATCAAAGCCTGGCTGACCGGCGACACTGCCCCGCCGGAGGTCGACACCGCCGGCGCCGAATCGTTCAGCACCTGGCTGCCCGAAGGGATGTACGACGACCTGAAAGCCGCGTGCGCGACCCGGTCGGTGTCTTACGTCCAAGGACTGGCGCAGGCGGTGACCCTCTGGCTCGCCGCCCACCCCTCGCCGCGGACAGCGCAGGGCCGCGGCGAGGGCTCTAGGCGCAAGATCGTGGGCAATCAGAAGGGCGGTGTCGGCAAGACCGCCATTTCCGCAGGCCTCGGTGCCGCCTACGCCGAGGCGGGGGAGCGGGTCCTGATCGTCGACTACGACCCGCAAGGCCACCTGAGCAACCAGCTCGGCGTCCCGCAGATCGTCGCCGGAGAGGACAGTCTCGCCAAACACATGGCCGGCGAGGCCAAGAGCGAGATCAGCGAACTGATCGTCACCCTGGCGGGGGAGCGGTTCGGTGATCGGCTGCACGTGCTGCCCGCCTGCGCCGACGGCTTCCTGCTGGACGTCAAGCTCTCCCAGGTCCGGGCCCGCGAGGCCGCGCTGGAGCGCGCGCTGGCCCCCGTTGAGGACCACTACGACGTCATCATCGTCGACTGCCCGCCCAGCCTCGGACTGTCCATGGACGCCGGGCTGCACTACGGCCGACGCCGCCCCGGCGAACCCGCAGGCACCTCCGGCGTCCTGATCCCGGTCCAGGCCGAGGACAGCTCCGCCGACGCGTTCGGCATGCTGATGAACCAGATCGCCGACCTGCAGGACGATCTGCAGATCCAGATCGACCACCTGGGCATCGTGGTCAACCTCTACGACGCCCGCCGCGGCTACATCGCCACATCCTCGTTGGCGAACTGGAAGAGCCTGGGGGAGCCGCCGGTGGTCGCGGTCATCCCCGATCTCAAGGAGCAGCGCGAGGCAGTCCGCAAGCACGTGTCGCTGCTGGACTACGCACCCGACTGCGACCAGTCCGCCGTGCTGCGCAAGCTGGCCCGGGAGCTCGGATGAGCAAGGCAGACGAACTGGGGGTCTCCTCCTCGTTCGCGGCCGCGGCCCGGCCACGCAGCGAACGACGCCAGATGATCGCGAACGCGACCGGCGAGGCGCCCGAGACCGACCCTGCCGGGCCGCCGCGGACCGTCGCGGTTGCTGACCTGGCGCACAACCCCTTCAACCCCCGCACCGACCTCGGAGATCTGCAGGAGACCGCCGACAGCCTGCTGGAGAAGGGCCAGATCCAGCCGCTCACCATCATCACCCGGCAGGCCTTCCTGGACGCTCACCCCGACCGGGCAGCCGCGCTCGGTGCCGCCTCCTTCGTGGTGCTGGACGGCAACCGCCGACTCGCCGCCGCACGCCTGGCCGGCGTCGACGAGCTCCGCGTCGACGTCAACGACTCGCTCGCCTCCTCGGCTGCGGACATGTTGGAGTCGGCGCTGGTGGCCAACCTGCACCGCGAGGACCTCACCCCGCTCGAGGAAGCGGAGACCCTGGCCGAGCTGGTCAAGGTATACGGATCCCAGCGACAGGTCGCCCGGCGCATCGGCAAGTCACATGTCTGGGTCCACCAGCGCCTGACTCTCCTCAACCTCAAGCCCGAGCTGCGGGACGAACTGAAGGCCGGCAACCTGACGGTCGAGGACGCCCGGACGATCGGCAAACTTCCGCAAGAGGAGCAGACCGAGGCCTCCAGGACGGCGAAGGCATCCAGGTCGGCCAGAGTCCCTCGCCCCAGAGGCAAAGCCGCCACGGCCACCAAAGTGTCCGAACCCCAGATCGAGGCTCAGGGTGGTAACGGCGTTAACACCCCCGCTGGCGAGCCAGCCGTGGATTGGGACGATCCGGCCGCCCTCGCCAAGGTGCTCCGGGAACGGCTGACCGCCGAGCAGCGCCGAGTCCTGGCGGATCTGCTCCTTGATGGATGACCGCACCGGCATCAAGCTCCGCTCGACTGCCGGCACACCACTGTTCCGCTCGTGGGCGGCTGCGGGCCCGGCAGGCTGGGAAGGCGGGAGCCGCCTACCGTGCCCGCAGCCGCCGCTGCGGTTCGTCCTCGTCTGCGCCCTCGGCCGCGTCGCCGGACCGTGCCTACTAACTCGTCGTGGCGGCCGCCACGAGCTCGCGGAGATGAATCACGAACCGCCCCCATCACGTTGGATGATCAATGCCTCGACGGCATGCCGGAACTTGAGGTGCCACGCCTACGCGGCGTCGTTGGTCTGGCGGGTGGCGGTGCCGAAGACGTCGTTGAAGGCGCGGTCCGTGGTCGTGCTGACGAGGTAGTAGGGGGCTCCGGAGCCAACACGGGTGTGGGGTCCCAGGTGGCCGATGCCGCAAACGTCCATAGGGGTGAGCACGCCGAGGTTGTCGAAGACGTAGTAGAGGGGCAGGTCGAACAGCGCCGCGAACTGCAGGTGGGCCTTGACCGCGGCACGCTCGACGGCGTGCTTGCCGGTGGCACGGCTGGTCATGCTCGCCTTGCAGTCGATCATCACGACGGTGTCTTGCCGTGCGGCCAGGAGATCGGGAGCCCAGCGCAGTGAGCTGTCGGTGCGACGAAGGACCTTGGACACCGCGGCCGCGATGACGCCCTGGCCCCAATGATCGACGGCCCAGCCGCGGGAGGTGAGTTCGTGGGCAACGTGCTCTTCGAGCCTGTTGCCGAGAGTCTTTCGGGCTCTCCAACTCGTCATGAGCCCTAGTGTGCGTGGCCGCGCCGACTGATGGTGAACAGACGATGCTGCAAGATGCCCTTCCACAGACGTTCTCAGGAGTCTCCTGGCGTCCACTGGTGTTCACGGGAGTCCGGCCGACGACCGCCGTCCTACGAGACATCGTTACCTAGTAGTTATCTAACCTGCCTTGAGGCCTAGAGATACAGCACCGGACGGTCAGGAGCAGTTTCCGCTCGGGCAGGTCGTAGGGGGTTAATCTAGGCGTGCCGGTCGGCGGTCTCAACCAGAGTTGGCCGCCGCCCCCGCCCTCTTAGCCTCCGAAGACGGCCTGGTAGGCATCCTGCCCCTGCTGGATCAGCACGGTGAGGCCGGCGGAGGTCGTGGTCACCGCCGTCAGTGCCTCCTGGACCCGTTGGTAGGCCGCGCGTACCCGGCCCGGCTCGGGCTGGGAACCGGAGGTCTCTTCGGAGAGGATCTCGGCGTCGTGGATGAGTTCTTCCTGCTGCTCGGGCGCGATGCCCAGTGTTGGGGCCATCTGCAGCACCAGTTCGGCGAACTGCCGCATCTCCGACGGGTCGAAGCCGATGGTGTTGTTCTGCACCACGCTGCGCTGCTTGCCGGCTACGAAGCCTGAGGATTTGCTGATGTTGTAGGTGTCGCCACCCTGCCTGTGGTGGCTGAGAAAGTCGTTCACGGTTCTCCCTGAGAGGACGCAATCGGCGCCGTCGTCGGTGACTCGCACCTTGATCGACGCCGCTGCCGTGGTGGTGTCGCTGATTCCGGCGTGCTGGACGAGGCCGCGCTGTTCGAGGTAGCGGAAGGCTCCGAGGATCTCGTCCACCGTGAGTGAGTCCCCCGCGAAGTAGGACCCCACTGTGTCCACGAAGGTCATGATCTCGGCCGGATCTCCTTGCTGCCCAGCCTCGAACGCCCAGCGCAACAGTTCATCGCAGGCGTGTGCGAGACGGGCGGTCCGGCTGTTGCGCAGCCTCCGTAGCCGTTGGGCCTCGATGACGCCGGACTCGGTCATCTGGACTTGTGAGATGTCCTTGCCAGCCAGGGAGGTCGATACCTTGATCAGGTCGCGGTGCTCCAGCTGCACGACCACCGCCCGCGCCTCATCTTGCGAGAGTTCCTGGTCTGCGATGAACCCCGAGATGTTGACGAGCTGATGCTCGTGCGCCCGTTCACTCAGCCAGCTCAACAGCAGCGACTGATACGGGTCGGCCTCGACCCGCTGTGGCGCATTAGCGCCCAGCGAGACATCAGGCATGTCCGTCTGAACGGGGACCCGCACCGGATGCTTGCGCGCCGCGCGCTCGAACTCCTTACCGATCTCCTTCTGCATCTTCTCGATGGCACGTCGGTTGATCTTGAATCCCTTGTTGGGCATGCCCCCACCTCTCAGGGACGTCGCGAATCGATGACGTGACAGCGTATGAGGAGCATCCGACGTTTGCGGGTCGGTTGGGGCGAGGAGGTTCACATGAGCCCGCGCGCGCTGACCTGGTGGGTCGGGCCCGGGAAGCGGTTTGGCCTACCGTGCCCGCGGCCGCCGCTGCAGCAGGTCGTCGTAGGCGGCGACGGAGGGCAGCGGGCGGGTGTCGGGCGGCAGGGTGGCGAGGCGAGCCTGCAGTGCGTCCTCGGCGCGGTCGTCGGCCGGGGCCTGAGTCGCGGTGCGGGCGGCGCGGCGGGCGCGTTGCCGGCAGGCCGCTCCGCAGTACCGGCGGGGCCGCCCCGTCGGAGCGTGGTCCAGATCGCGGTCGCAGCCGGGCCCGCCGCACCGCGCGCGGCGGCGCTGGGTGGTGAGGGTGATCTGGTCGGCGAGCGCGGCCAGACGGACCGCTTCGGGATCGGGATACGGCAGTTCCAGCGAGGCCCGAACCGCGTAGCGGAGCTGGGCAGCGATGTCCTCCAGCATGGCGGGGGAGGGCAGCAGGCGGGCGGAGCGCTCTCGGAACCGTTCGGGGGTGTTCCAGTCCGGCTGTGCCGCGTTGGCGATGCGGTCGGCGACGGTGATGGCGTGCTGGGACAGTTCATCCAGCTCATCAAGGGCAAGGGGGCCGGTGCGACCCAGGCGGGCGATCTGCCGCTCGGTGCCAGGCTGGCTGGCCAGGCGGCGGCGCTCCATCTCCACCTGGACCTGGCGGGCCAGCGGCCGGAGCTGACGCAGTACCTCGCTCAGGACGTCGAGGTCGCCGCACCGGTCTTCGGCGGCGAGCGTGGGATCTACGCGCAGCGCCGCTTCGACGGTCGCCAAGGCCTGCAAGGCGCGCTGCTGTGCCTGGAGAACCTCGGGCGGCCCCGCGGCGGGTAGCTCTGCGGCCTTCTCACGGAGCTGTCCCAGAAGATCAGACTCGCCCACATACTCGCCCTGTTCTGTGACGCGTTTTGTGACAGCAGTACCTTAGCGGCTCCGCAACAGGAGCGCGGTCATCATTGCGGCGTGCACAGCGGTTGTGCGTGGAGGTCCAGTAGTTCTTGCTGGTAGGGAGACCAAGGCTTGCTCCAGTGCGGCGGGCAGGCGGGTCGCCCGCCTCGCCGAGCTGACGCCGCTCGCCGACCGCGGCCGTCTGGCGCTGCGTGCGCAGGGAACCAGCCAAGCCCAGCTCGTCCGCGACCAGGACGCCGCACAAGACCAGCTCGCCGCCGCGACCACCGCCGAACAGCACGCCCACGCCCGCCTCACCGACCTGCAGCGGCAGGCCGCCGCCCCGTTCACCGGCGACCACGGGCGCACGGCCTGGCGCGCCGGTGCCGCCACCGCCGCGCACGCCGACCTGACCGGCCGCTGGCACGAGCACCTGGACGCGGCGATCGCCGACGACGTCGACACCGTGCCCGAACGCGCCGCCGGCGTGACCGCCGAGGCCCGCGACGCCTACCGCGCCGTCCGCCACATCCTCCACGCAACCACCTGGCTCCCCGGTCCCACCACCGCCGCACAGGCCCGGGGCCGCCTCACCGAACTCCGCGCTGAGCAGGCCGTCCGCGCCACGCTGCCCACCCACCGCGCCGACCACGAACACGCACAACGCCACCAGCACGCCACAACCAGGCGTCCCGCCCGGCCCGAGGCAGCGCCTCACCGCGCCGATCCGCACCGCCACCACGGCCCCAACCACGGCCCCAACCGGGGCGGAGGGCTCGGCCGATAGCCGCCATGCCGTCGTGACGGCATGCCGTCAGTCAGGGTCGTTCTTAACCGAGGTGAACCCGTGGGTGCGGGTTCGGCAATCGACTGTCCAAGTCCTGCAGGTAGGACATCGGTGTGTCCCTAGCGTTGCGGGCGTGGAAAACGAGTTCATGCCCGAGGAGCTTCACGCCGTGACGGCCCGCCTGGTCACCGAGACCGTTGACCGGCTGCAGGAAGTTCTTCTCTACAGCCGTGCCACCAGTGAGCTCGAGTGGCCGCGGATGCTGCTCTATCGGACCACCGATGCCCAGGACACCCTCGGCGTGCTGGTCGGCCTCTATGCCGCTCACGCGCTCCGTGCGGGCTGCGATCCGGTGGACCTCAGGAGGTACCTGCAGACGAGGCAGCAGGTCGCTCGCACGGAGCTGCCGCGGCGCCAGGAGTTCGACTATCTCGATGGCCTCAGGGGGCGGCCGATCGGGGACGCGGGCTCTTCCCACTACATCACCGGCAAGGTCCACCGCGAACACGTTGGCGACAGCGATCGCCACAGGGAGTGGACCCTCGCTTGCATTCACGCCCTACGGGCTTTCGCCTGCGCTGATCCGGACGAACTGGACGAGGTGCCCGCGAGCATCAGGACCAAGGCGAGGCGCGTCTACGCGACGCTCGTCTATGAGGGAAGCGAACCTGAGCCCGCCGCCTAACCGGGTTAGTGATCTCACTCGGCCCGCTGGAGGACCTAACTCGTGGGTTGAGCTGCTGAAAGTTAGGTGAGTTAGGTGGTCGGGGTGAGTTAGGTGCGGGTGGTCGGGAGCTTCCCAGGGAGCGCTCACGGGGACGCTCGGCGACCTAACTCACCCCGATTGCCCGCAGGACTGCTGCTGCAGGCAGTCGGACCCGCGAACGGAAGGGTGTGCTCACACGCTGACCTGCGATGGCTGGCGGTGGTGGGTGTTCTTGTCATAGACGGAACCCCGAAAAGAACCCCGATCCGAACACCGACCAGAACCCCGAGAAGTCACCTGATGGATCGTCGCGGCGGCCGCCACGAGCTCACGGTGACGATTCCTACGCGGGGAAGCCGGCGGCTGGCCCGCGGTCGTGCCGTCGTGACGGCACGCCGTCAGTTCCGTTCGCGGCAGCGGTGTGAGCCTCAACGCTGATCACCATTCCAGCCTGGCCCGCCACAAGAACCCGCCGCCGTCATCGCCGGGCCCGGCCTCGGTTCGCGCGGCGGCCGGTGCTCGGCTCGTGGGCGTGGTGGCGCGGCCGTCGGCGAGCGGCGCGGGCCGCCCACACTGTGACGGCCGCGTTGAGCGCGGCCACCGTCAAGGGCACGGCGACGTGTGCGAGTAGCGCTGTCATGCTCGTAAAGTCGCGCCGCTGCGATGGCTCGCATCCGACGCGGGGCTCCGATGGGTCACATCAGTAGAAGGCCCGGGCAGCGGGGGCGGCCTAGGGGCTTGAGCAGCAACCGAACGGCCAGTGGCGTTAGCGAGCCGTCGGGGCTCGGGTTATCGCTACTGGCCGTTCTGATGCGGGGGGCTTCGGACCTGGCCCATGAGGAACATCGGAACAGGATCCGGCGGCAAGAGTGGATGATGCCGAAGTCCGCACCGCCAAACGCCGCCGTGCCCGCCGCTGACCTGCCTCCCGATCCCCCGCAGCAGGCGCAGGAATCGCGGCCGGGTACCGGGTCGGTCATGCGGCGGCCCAGGGCACCCGGCCGTTGATGCGGCGAGCGTCAACCTACCGCTCGGCCTCTATGCGTGTTCGTGCAGGTCGTGGAGGCCTGCCTTGATCTCCTGCAGGAGGCCCACACCAAGCGTGGTGGCGAGGAGTAGAGCCTGGTCGCCGGAAGGCCGTGTGCTGTCACGGATGCCCAGGACGTTGGTGGCGAAGCGGGCCATTTCGACGCACTCAAGCGAGTCTGAGCATCGGGAGCTCTTGCGCCAGTCGGGCCGCTGTGGATCTGGGAAAGTAGTCATGGCGAGTACTGCCCTTCTGTGACCTGGATGGTTACTCGCTGTAGGGGTGCGGCCTTTGCGGAGACCACACCCTCTGGACGGGGTCTTCCTGGATCCGCCAAGACACCAGGAAGACCCCGGTCTCACCGGCCGTGAGCTGCGCGCCACGGGTATGCCGCCGTGTCCCTTGGCCAGCTGCCTGGATGGGGGCGCCCGGAACGCTGCTCGCGGGGTTCCGGGCGCCGTCCGCTACTCCCGTGATCGAATGTCAGCCGACCGCGCGACCGCGGCCGGGGGAGCCAGGATTCTCCTCGGCGGAATCGTCCTCCTGCTCGTCCTGGTCGGCTACAGCTGCCCGCGCGCGTTCTTGAATCGCGGCGATGTTCCGGCGGATGGTTGCTTCGTCGATCTTGGCCCGTTGCTCGGCGACGGCGGCGTCAAAGAAGGCGAGCAGGCGCTCGTCACGCGCTGCTTCGTCGGCGGGCGGGCCGAGGTTGTCCTCGCTCATGTCGAGTCATGTCCTTTTCTTCGCTGGTCCATGGGGCGGGCGGGCGGCTCCGGCAGGCGTCGCGCCAGCTTCTCCTTCCCGCGCTCAAAGTGAGTGCGGGCAGTCGCCTTGCCGATTCTCATTTCCTCGGCGAGTTCGGGAATCGTGATCCCGGGAATGAGCATCCATGTCGCCACCGCTTCGCGCTGCCGGGGCGCGAGGTCCCGCATGGCGTTGACGAGCTGCTGCGACGGATCGGTGTCCTTGGAATAGGACCAGGCAGGCGGAGCCTCAGCGTTCTCCTCCAGTTGCTGGTGGCCAGGATCCTTCATCAGAAGATCGTGACACCGCTGCGCCACCATCTTCTTCACGTAGGCCAGGGGGTACGTGGGCACCTCCTTGCCCCGCTCGACCGTCCGGAGGTAGTACTCCACCCAGGCGTCCTGCTCACCCTCTTCCGCCAGGTGGAAGCCGTTTGGATGCCTGCTGGTGACCAGCCGGGCGAAATAGAACGTCTTCGGGTGATACGCCCTGTAGGTGACCTCGAATTGGGTCTCCCTCTCAACTCGCTCCTTTCCGCCCTCGGCGGCCGTTCGCTCCCGTGCGGTACTGAGGATGTCCTGAACCGACCTTGGGTCGTCGGCAGGAGAAGGCATTTCGTGGGTCATCGGCTGTCTCCATTCGCTCTACCCCCCTCCCACGTTCCTGATGTTGAGCGGGGAGTGTGGTAGCCCCATCGATTGGTGCTTGGGGCCACAGCTGGTGCGGCCTTGCAGGTGGCGCGTGAGATGCCGTGTGCCGGTCACCCGTCGAGAGTGCAGGCACCCGGCTCTTGCCATCGGATTCGTGGCTGCCCAGTTCCTCCATTCACTGCTTGTCGCGGTCGCCGGATACCTCCTTTTCATGGTCGAGATATAGCATTCGCGTCCGGACCTTTGTATTCTGTTCCGGTGGTCGCCGGTGTTCTGCTCTCCGAGGCCGAGGACGCTTACGGCGAGAGGCCGACACGCCATCACCCAGGCATATCCGCTGTTCTGATAGGAGGAAGGGGCTCCTGCGCTCCGGGAGGACAGGTATGTCGGTATTCTTTTTTTGGCGGCCATGAAGATGGTCGGGGATATTTGGTGGGCCTGGCCGTGGCCTATGTAGATAGGATGAGGAGCTGTTCTCGTCTGGCCGCCTTGATGCCCAAGACGGCGACGAGCGTCGCCACCTATCTGCCTGAGACCGATGGGGAGAGCGACGATTGCGACAGCTATGAGAAAGGCCATCGGCCCCTTCATCGCCGTCAGCGGTGCTGGATCTCGCATCCTGTCCTCCTGTTCTGGGGATGGGAGTGAGTGAGGGACCGCTTCTCGGCCCCCTTCACTGCCTAGATGGCGTGGACTGCTACATCGTGGGTCACTGGGACACCACCCGTCGCCTCAGACGATCAGGTCCAGGACGCTGAGGTAACGGGACACCTCTTCGGGTTGACGTAACGTCCCAACCCGACCGCCGCCAGGGGCCCACCGCGCGGGCCGCCGTGACCTGGACGAATCAGCCGGACTTGCGGTGTGTGCCACAGCCGTTAACGGCCCCCCGAGTTGGTGAACGTTCCGTCCGGTCTGTAATGGAGATCAGGCGAATGACGGTGTCTGGCTTCTGGGAAGAACAAACGTTCCGTTCCGGCCCGTACACGATGAAGACCAAGCGAACGACGGTGTCTGACTTCCGGGAAGACCGGTTGTCGTCAGCCAGCAACCTGGCCGGTTTCGTTCGGTTGCTGCTCAAGCCCCGCCTCAACGCTGATCACCGTTCCAGCCTGGCCCACCACTAGAGCCCGGCCGCTGGCATCGCCGCACCTGGCCTCGGTTCGCGCGGCAGCCGGTGGTGCTCGGCTCGTGGGCGTGGTGGCGGCACGGCCGCCGGCGAGCGGCGCGGGCCGCCCACACGGTGACGGCCGAGTTGAGCGCGGCCACCGTCAAGGGCACGGCGATGTGTGCGAGGAGCGCTGTCATGCGCGCAAAGAGGTACGGCGCCGATAGTGCACATCAGGCGACATTGTTTGGCATCTCGGTGCGGCGCGGGGGGCACACCACGCGTCGGAAAACGATGGTTTCCAACAGCCGCGGATCTTGAGGGCGCACCCCGTCCAAAAATCACCACAAAACAGACATGATCATGTCGTAAAACGTGTCGCGGAGTCGCGGTGTTCAACAACGAAGTGTCGGACCCATTCTCTACGGTCGAGGTCATGGACTCCTCGCTCGCCCCTGCCGCTTCCGGCGCGCTCATTGGCTACGCCCGGGTCTCGACCCGTGACCAGCACCTGGATCGGCATCTTGCCGCGCTGAAGACGGCGGGCTGCGTGAGGATCTTTGCTGAGAAGGGGTCCGGCAGGGACGCCAGTGGCCGGCCCGAGCTGCAGGCGTGCCTGGACTACCTGCGTCCGGGGGACACCCTGGTTGTCCCGTCCCTGGACCGGCTCGCCCGCAGCCTCAAGGACCTGATCGAGATCGTCGGCGAACTGAACAGCCGCGGCGTGAAGTTCCACTCGCTGGCCGAGGCGATCGACACCAGCACCCCGGCGGGCGAGTTCCAGATGCACGTGTTCGCCGCGCTGGCGGAGTTTGTCCGCAAGCTGATCGTGGCGGGCACCCGTGACGGCCTGGCGGCCGCGCGGGCCCGTGGGCAGCGGTTGGGGCGGCCGCCGGCGATGGACGCTGATCAGGTCCGGCGGGCGCGGGCGCTGTTGGAGCGGCCGGAGGAGAGCGTGACTTCGATCGCGCGGCTGCTGGGGGTCTCGCGTTCCACGCTCTACAAGTACGTCCCCGAAGCTGCGGGCCGTGCTCGTGCCATCGAGGAGCCTGCCGGGTAGGGGTGCCGTTAACGGTCGTGTCATACGCCGCAAGTCCGGCGATGGTCTGCCTGTTGGGGCGCGGCTTCCCTCATGAGGTCTGCTGGCTCGGCTCCGCGCGGTAGCCCATGGAGATTGGCGACCGGTCAGGGGTGCCTCCCCGGAGGGAAAGTCGCTGCTTTGAAGACTAGCTATGTAGAGTACGAGCACTGTAGGTCAGGGTGGAAGGCGTGAGCATGACCCCCCAGGAGCGGCAGGCCGTGCGTGCGGCGGTGGCCTCGTTCGCCTCCGCCGTCATCCCAGCGGCGGACGCGGCGGCGCGGGCAGCGAACGCGGTGCGCGAGGCGTACTCAGCGCGTGTGCCGGCCGCGGCGGCCGCGGCGGCCGTGATGGCGGCGAGGAACGCGGCGACGAACGCGACGAACGCGACGAACGCGGCGAACGCGGCGGCGACCGCGGCGAACGTGGTGAGGAACGCGGCGACGAACGCGGCGAACGCGACGAACGCGGCGGCGACCGCGGCGAACGTGGCGAGGAACGCGGCGGACGCGGCGGCGTCCGCGGCGACGAACGCGGCGGTGCACGCAGTGCTCGCGGCGGACGGGGCGTCGAACGCGGCGGACGCGGTGAACGTGGCGAACTCGGCGGAGTTGGTGGCGGCGCTGTCGAGGGCGGGGCGTGCGGCGGTGGCGGCGCTACGGGCCTGTGAGCGGGTCTTCGCCCGGATGCCGCCGGTGCCGGCGGCCACGGCGGGGGCGACGGCCCGGGGAGGGTTGCGGGGGCTGGGGCGGGTGTCGCGGCGGCTGGTGGGAGCGGCGGTGGTGGTGCTGCCGGCGGCCGAGCGGGCGCGGTTCGGGGAGGAGTGGGTGTCCCTGCTTGTCGAGCTGCCCACCCGCCGGGCCCGGGCGCGGCAGCTGTGCTCGCTGCTGGGAGGGGCGCCGCGGCAGAGCTGGGTGCTGCGCCGTCCGCGGACGGGGCGGGCATGAGCTGCGGGCCGGCCCGCAGCCCGTGGCCCGGGGACGCATAGCAGGGGACCGGGCCCGGCGGCGCCGGGCGAGGCCACGGCAGGGAAGGGGTGTGTGATGTGCGCGCAGACCGGCGAGGGCCGCAGGGACCGGCGCGGGGTGTTCGTCCCGGCCGAGGTGCTGGTGGCGTCCGGGAGCGTGGCGTCCGGGGTGGTGCTGGCGGCGCTGTACCCGGCGTTCGGGTTGCCGATCGGGGTGGGTGCCGCGGTGATCGGGCTGCTGTACGGGATCTACCACAACACCCGCCAGCGCTCCGCCCCGCCACCGGATCCCGGCACCCCGCCCGCCGTCCCGCCGGGCGACGCGCCATGAGCGGGATTGATCAACGAAGGAGGTGAGCGGCGTGGCTAAGGGCCCGCGGATGACGCTGCAGACGCAGATGGTGCTGCGCCAGGCGTTGCTGGAGCCGGGGCGCGAGTGGTACGGGCTGGAGATGGTGCAGGCCACCGGGCTGCCATCGGGCACGGTGTATCCGATCATCACCCGGCTGGAGCAGTGCGGGTGGATCGCCTCCCAGTGGGAGGACCCGGCCGAGCACGAAGCCGGCGGGCGCCCGCGGCGCCGCTACTACCAGCTCACCCAGGACGGTATCGAGGCCGCCCGGCTCGCGCTGGCCAAGGCGCACCAGAGCCGCACCGCCGCGCCCGTCCCCTGGGGCAGCCTGCGCCCCGGCACCCCCGGAGCCACAAAGTGCCGATGACCTGCGGTAACAAGTGAAACGTTCGTACGTGAATGTACCCAGACAGATTGCAATGTGGGTATGGTTAGCGTCTGACGGCCAAGATGTACGCCCCGATTACTCGGCGTGATCGGCCGTGAACGCGCAAGAGGCCCCCACCCTGTTGGAGCTTGCCGGCTATCCGGGTGGGGGCCTCTCCCGCTCGCTAGGAGCGGAAATGCGCCGCGATCACCTCCCAGAGCGGCCTCACGACGATCACCGCGGCCGCCTTGATTGCCTCAAGGACGATGCGGATCCGCCAGTACCAACCTGGGGGGGTCTGCGGTTCCTGCTTCCCCATCGGGGAGCCTCCTCGCTCCGGCCCAGAAAAGCGGCCGGCGCCTCGCCGGACCATCCGGCATATGCACGCATGGTTCGGAGCGGAGACAGAGAGCACGTTACCGGGTCTCAACAACATGTGACGGCACTGATCGTGTTTCCCCTGGTCAGACCCCATATATAGGTCGATGCGGGCGGCCGGTCAGAAAGCACATGTATGTATTTTTTCATGCCGGGTAGATCCAGGCCCCTGCTCCACCTCTACGGCGAATCCGGTCGGACGGGCGCCGCGGACAACGTCGACGCGCGTACGTCTCGGCGGGAACCGGGCGGCCTGGGCGGGCGTCTACCGTCCGGGAGAACCTGTCTGACGGAAGGGGCTGGCGTGCCGTCTGGGAGCCGCCGGGACCGCGCCGCCGCGGCGCTGCTCGCGGTGTGGGTGGCGGTGCTGTCCACGCTGGCCGGCTACACCGAAACCGCAGACCAGCGCCTCGCCGCGCTCATGCTGAACGCTGGTCAGCCGCCGTGGGGGAGTGGGGTGGTGCCCCACGGTGGTTCGCTGGTCCGAGCGGTGAGCCACATGAGCGCATGCTGTACACCGACCGCGAAGTTCTGCCCGTGCCGGTGTGGCCGGCGACGCTCGGCCACGTCGAGCGCGGCCACCTCTTCGTGGTAGAGCTGGACGCCGCTGGGCGGGAACTGGTCTGCGGCCTCATCGGTGATGGGGCCGGTTGGCTCCACGCCGGTGGCCCACTCGATCGCCGCGAGGACCCCGGCGCCGAACTGCGTTGACACCGGGCTTGCGGTCGGCTGCTGGTACTCGGCCTGGACGAGTTCGTACATGGAGACCACGGCGTTCCGCGTCCGGATGATCCCCATCTCGGTCCAGGCTGCACGTTCACGGTGGGTCAGGGTCTCGCCCGGCTGTTGGGCGTCCAGGCGCTCACGCAGCGCGGCCGTTTCGTCGTCGGTGAGCGGCGTGGTATCCGGCCGGGGCGCGTCGGCGAACGCGGCGTCCAGCTCGGCGAGCGAGCAGGGGACCGGTGGCCGGTTCTCCGCTCCACTGTTCATGCGTTCACGGTAGCGCGCGCCCGTGGCGGCGCCGCTGATCGTGGCCGGGACGGGTCAGAGGCCCAGCCCATCGTCACGGCTTGGTGGCTCCGGAGGCCGGGGTGGCTCCGGCCTGCGCTCTGCACGTTCTTGCCCTCCCTCGGCGGCGCGGGCTTGGGCGTGTTGGAGAGCGTCGCGTACTCCCATCGGGAAGGCGTCGGCGGCGACCTCGGCCGCGGTGCGCTCCTTGCTGCGGCTTTCGAGTTTGGCGCGCTCGGCCTCGGTGCGTTCCTGCTCGCGTTCCTGGGCGCGGTCCAGCTCCTCGCGTTCGCGTTCGTGCTGGGCGCGCTCGGCCTCCTCGCGCTCCTTGCGGGTGCCGGCGATCGCCGCGGCGGCTTCGGGGTTGCGCGTGGAGGAGAGTCGCATGGTGAAGCACGCCGAACTCCCGGCCGGGCCGTTGCTGGACGACTCGCTCGGCGGCGACCCCCTCGCCGCCGAGCCCGCGCTGACCGGCGCGCTGATCGGGTACGCGCGGGTGTCGACCGGCGCGCAGCGCCTGGACCGGCAGCTTCACGCGCTGGAGACGGCCGGGTGCGCGCGGATCTTCGCTGACAAGAAGTCCGGCAAGGACGCCGAGCGTGAGGA
The DNA here is from genome assembly GCF_044326345.1 of Actinomadura sp. 9N215. Classification (NCBI taxonomy): domain Bacteria; kingdom Bacillati; phylum Actinomycetota; class Actinomycetes; order Streptosporangiales; family Thermomonosporaceae; genus Actinomadura; species Actinomadura sp. 9N215. Next base: position 30,181 of record NZ_JBIRBA010000051.1, read on the forward strand.
ACTGTGGAAGGCGCTGGACTACATGCGGCCCGGCGACACGCTCGTGGTGCCGTCCCTGGACCGCCTCGGCCGCTCTCTGCAGGACCTGATCGCGATCGTGGCCGGGCTGCGCAAGCGCGGCATCGGGTTCCGGTCACTGCACGAGGCGATCGACACCACCACCCCCGGCGGCCGCCTGGTCTTCCACGTGTTCGCCGCCCTCGCCGAGTTCATCCGCGAGCTGATCGTCCAGGGCACCAACGAGGGCCTGGCCGCCGCCCGCGCCCGCGGGCAGCGCCTCGGCCGCCCGCCGGCGCTCACCCCGGAGCAGATCCGCCAGGCCCGCGCCCTGCTCACCCGGCCGGACGAGTCGGTGTCCTCCATCGCCCGGCTGTTGGGCGTCAGCCGCTCCACGCTCTACAAGCACGTCCCCGAGATCAAGAGCAGGCCCCGAGCCGTGGTGCCCGGAGAGCTCTCCGGGGGGCTCTCTGCGGCCGCGGATGGCACATCCGGCGATGGCCTATCCGCAGATGGCCCGGAGGACCCGGCGGAGAGTTCAGCGGAGAGCCCGGAGGGCGGGGAGGGCACGGAGGGGTCCGGCCGCGCGGCCGGGGACCGGATGGAGACCGCGGAGGCGGACGAGGAGCGGCGGTGGCGGCGGGCGCTCAAGCCGATCGCCGCCGCGGTCGCCGGTGCCGAGGGGTACCGGGCGCGGTCTGGCCGGATGGGTGGCGGCGGTATCACGTGGTCGCGGCGGACGGGGAGCGGATCGGATACGCCGAGCAGGGCGGCGCGTCCAGCGCGCACGCCTGGCAGGCCCACACCCGGGAGGGGCGTGTGCTGCAGGGCAGGCTGCCCACCCGGGCCAGGGCCGTCGCCGAGCTGGTGCGGCGGCACCGCGAGCGCACCCCCGCCACCGACAGCCCGGCGCCGGGCCTTCAGGGCTGGCGGCTCACCCAGACGCTGGATGAGCAGGACCGGCACCGCTACCGGCTGATCGCCCCGGACGGCCGCGCCGCCGGCACCGTGGAGCGCCACGACTGGGGAGGCCGACCGCACTGGCAGGCGACCGGCGGCGATCCCGCCGACCACGCCGCGCTGCGCTGGCCCGTCACGCCCTTCGCGGGCGAACCCGACACGATCGCCGACCAGGACGCCTGGCGGACCCGCGCGGCCGCCGTCCAGGCCCTGGCCGACAACCACGATCCCGACCTTGCCCCCGACTGACCTCGGCCCTTCCGAGATTTCGGTCACCGGTGCCCGGCGTGGGCCTGGCCGTCATCGCCAGCCGCAAAGTAGATCGATAACCGCAGGTCACGCGGAGTGCATGCCGTCCGGTCACGGTGCGGGCTCCGGTCACGGTCTTCGCCAGCGACTCCGCCGCGATCGCCGATTGACGTCCCGCCCAGTGTTGCGCGACGTCACGACGAGCACGCACAGGCCCAGCATGCCCACGCCGATCAACAACGACATCGATACCCAAAGCACATCGCACTCTCCCCGGACGCGGCGGCCGCTCTGACCGCCCTCTTCGATTCTGCGTCCCAAGCGCCGCCCCGCCCGTAGGGGGCGGCGCTTCACCGCCTCTGCCGTCCGATCCGCCCGGCGGGTAGTCGCGTACCCCGGCCTTCGGGAACACCGGTACAGCCGTTGGCGGTACCGGCCGGTCAATCGGTGCTGGTGCTCGTGCTGTCCGCTGGCCGAGAAGTTCCGAAAAGAGCGAGCGGATCAGGCGAGAATTACTCCGCCGGGACCAACACTGAACCCTCCACCGGTGCAGTCCTTCATGCAGTCGTCCTTCGCCACGCTGCACGCCCACGCGCAGGCGACCGCCCCGAGCACCCCGACGCCGGTGGCCGCGAGGGCAGCGCAATAGAGTAGGCACGCCAGGTCGAAGGCTTGACACTCACGGCAGGTGTGCGCCCCGCCGCCGAATCCGCCGCCACCGCCACCACGTTGGGCCATGACCACCGGACCCAGAGGCTGCTGGCCCGTGCCCGCTCCGCCGCATCCGCCGCATCCGCCAGGAGTCTGCGGCATTGCGCTTGCCTGCGGTCGGCCGATCAGCGACCTGCAATAACGGCACTTGATGGCCTCTGGTTGGATCGACTCCTTGCAGAACGGGCAGGCACCCCCATGTCCGGGCCCCTCGGCCTCAAGCATGGAGCCGCAGTAGCGGCACTTTACCGCCTCTGCCCGAATGGACTCCTTGCAGTAGGGGCAGTCCTTCATCTCTGCGGTGCCGTCGCCATCGCTCATCGCCGAAGTCCTTACCTTAGGGCTCGTTAAGCATCCTCCTGAGAAGCGACTGGTTCCACCCCGGCGGCAGGAAGGTGGGGGCCGATTCTGGCTCACAGATGGGACCTTTTCCGCGCCGCGGGCACCCGCGAGAGTCGGTCGGCGAGAGACCGGCCGGCACGCCCTGGGCTTCATCGTCGACAGTCGCCGACGGTGACTTCCATGTGTCCCTGGTCGGCACCGTCACCGACGTCGAACTGGACACCGAGCTCCGCACCCTTACCGGGTTCTCATAGGCCCAGCTACGAGGTGTTCCCCGAGCCTGAGGACGAGAGGCGCCACCGGAGTCGTGGCCAGCCTTGCCCCTGCGACCTGAACCCGGACGATTGGATCT